>WHTW01000005.1 GCA_009377525.1 Rhodospirillales bacterium | reverse complement strand
ACACCACGCCGTTGCTCGCCGTCACCTGACCGCCGCCCACATTCACCGCCGTGACGAGCTGGCCGGACGGGCCGGTCGAGGTGATCAGGATGTCGTCGAACGACGCCTGGAACGTGTTCTGGCTGCCCTCACCGGTGTTGCTCGACCACAGGCCGACGGCGAGACCGCTGGCGTCGCCCTGCACGGTGTGGGTGCCGTTGATCGCCGACAGGACCGCAGTGCCGGCAAGGTTTATGGCGTTGCCGGTCACCGTCACCGGACCGCTGCTGCCGGTATAGGTCACCGACGGCGTCGCCATCGACGTCGCGCGATTGACCGTCAGCTCGAAGACCAAACTGCTGTCGACCGGCGCCGTGGCGACACCGGGAGCGCTCACCGTCTGCGAGGCGGCGGTGGCGCCGTTGCTCTCGAGCTGGAACAGCATGCCGGACGGGCCCGCCACCACCTTGAGGAAATTGGACTGGTCGCCGGTGCCGATGAAGCCGCCAATCTCACGTATCGTCGGCGCAGTGGCGAGCCCGGGAAACGGATTGAGCGCCGTCCACTTGACGGTGAAGGTCTGGATGTCGGGCGCCAGCGCCACGCCGGTCTGGAAGACGAATTCGCCGCTGTTGGCGCTGCCGCTCGCCGTGCCGGTCGACACCTCCTCGACCACGACCAGGCCGCCGCCGGCAGCGGTGCCGGTCTTGACGTTGGTAAGATCAAGGCCGCCCTCGGCGACCGGCGCCACGAAGTCGCGCGTGCCGTTGACCATGTGACCGGTCAGGCCGAGGAAAAGGCCGTTCGGCCCAGGCGTGCTGTTGCCGGCGCCGAACTGGAAATTCCAGTTCAAGCTGGCATTGCTCGCGAGGAACGTGCCGAAGCCGTTGGCGGCATCGGCCTGGAACGGGTCGACGGTGTTGAGCAGACCATCGTCGTCCATGTCGGGGTCGTTGGCCGCAGGTCCGCTCGATGGCGTCAGCGCCAGGATCTGGCCGGCGCCGATCTGGGCGACCCAGATCGAGCCGTCCGGCCCCTGCACGAGGTCGAGCGGCGTGCCGCCCGGCGTCGCCAGCGTGGTGACGCTCTCGACGGTGACGCCGTCGGGCGCGAGCTGGATCAGCTTCAGGGTGCCGTCGAACGACGCCGTGATCAGGTCGCCGGTGATCTCGCCGTTGAAGGCGCCGGCGGTGTATTCCATCAGGCCGTTGGTCGAGGCGCCGAACTCCGCCAGCGATTGCTGGCCCACGGTGAACTGCCCGTCCTGCGCCAGTCGTGCGGCGGAGGAGGTGAACTTGGACGGATCGATCACGAAGCCCGGCGCGATCTGCACGCCGGTCGGCACGGCCGCCGCTGCGTTGGGGATGCTGGCGTCGACCTGCGGATTGGATCCGTCGGAATAGGCCAGGATGGCGCCGTCCTGGTTGGCGCGCGTCGGGTCGGGATGGCCGTAGTAGCCGCCGTCCGCGAGCTGATACAGGAAATCCGGGCTGCCGACGCCGCCGTTGTTGAACTGGTTGGTCGGTTCTCCGTTGACGAAGATCGGCGTGCCGCCCAGGCCCTGATTGCCACCGTTGTCGATGGTGAAGAACTTGCCGGACTGGGCGAGAACCAAGTCGTAGGCGTTTCGCAGACCCGTGGCAAAGATGCGCAACGGCGCGTCGGCCGGCAGGATTGCCTGGTTCAGGCCGTCATTGCCGCCGAACGGTCCGCCGACGTCGAGACCGGCAGCGGTCTCGTTGCCCGCCGCGCCATTGTTTGGGACCGTCGGATCGTTGAGCGTCGGCAGGTCGTATTTATAGGTGCTGGTGATGCCAGGCGCGTAGGTGAAAACCTTGTCGGGAATCGCCTCGAGCGCGACGAGGTCGATCTCGAGCACGGCAGCGGCCAGCGCATATTCCGCCGTATTGGAGAAAAACTGCGACGGCGCGCCGTTGTTGGTGTTGCCGCCCTGCGCCAGGTAGAGCTTGGTGCCGTCGGCGCTCAATACCATGCCGTTGGGCGAGTGGTTCTCCTCCGAGCGCGGCAGCCCGCGGATCAGGTCGACTTTGTCCCAGCTGCTGCCGTTCCAGGTCAGCTTGGACAGGATGCCGGAGTTGGTGTCGAGGTTGAGATCGCCGAAGTTGCCGATGCGCGGATCGCTCGAGGTGACGTAGATCACGGGGTTGGCGGTGGTCCCCGTGACCAGGATGCCGGTGACCTGACGATCAGTGATCGAGGTGTTCAGCGACCCGTCGTCGTTGTGATTGGGTATGTTCTTGATGAGGCTCAGCGTCTCCGCCTCGACCGCCGACCACTGGCCGGGCACCGGCTGGGTGACGTCGTAGACCTTGATGAGGCCGTCCTGCTGGGCAACGTAGAGCCGGCCGTCTGGACCGAACTGCAGAGTGGTCGGGTTGGAAAGTCCGCCTACCACCGCTTGAGTAGTGAAAGAGACTGCCATTGTCGGCCCCCGTCGCAAAAAAACCAGACGGGCGGGTGGCGCGATACGATTTGGACAAAGGAGTGGCGTTGCCGGAATCAGCGGCCACGCGGCCGCCATTCCGGGCGCACCTTACCAGTCGACGCTACACCCTGTCAGGGGCGAGCGGCGTAAAGCCCCCTCGATCCAAAATCGAGCCGAAAGATTCCACACACGTCCCGCGACAGACGTAGCACAGCATTCGTCAGCCTCGACGTGACTAAGCTGTGGCGACGTGACCAGGACAACCTGGGAGTGCTGGGCGATCCTTCGCTACCGAACAAAGCGTTTTGGACCCTCGCCCGACAGCGCGTACTTCAGCGCCTCGCGCTCGGTGATCGCCAACGTCACGGTGAAGAGTGATTGCGCAGGTCCTTGGCCGACGCTCTTGAGCTCAAGCACCAGCGCGATGCCGAGCCCAGATACAGTTGCCGCCGAGGAGGGGAATGCCAATTCGAGGACGGCGAATAACGTACGGACCATTGTCATCAGTCTGTGACAAATCTAGTCTTCCATCGGTTCAGGGGGGTGGCCGATGGACACTGCATGTTTTCTGAGCGAAATCGCAGACAAACTCGCGAATGGGAACGTGAGTTCGCGCGAACTCGCATCCTTGGCCTTCGAAGCCGATGGTCGGGATATCTCAATACGTGTCCGGTCGACGCCGCATCCATCCTGGTACCCGCCGCTCCGTCTGATCCTCGAGAAGATCGGCAACACCTGCGTCGACCGCGGGGTTACCCTCTCGCAATTGCGCCGCATCACCTTCGAGGAGAGGGAAATAAACCTCGAGCTCGGCCAATGCGATGGGCTTGCTGGCAAGATCTTCACGTTTCCGATCGAAGCCACCTTGGGATTGCCAGCGTCCGACTTCAGCGCGGCCGCCGATTGACGCGACCTCGCTGCGCGGGGACGGATTGCCCGCGTGCTGTTCTGGGGGAAGGTGGTCAGCCGGCTTGTTTGGACGGCGATCCGCCGGTTACGCGGTAAACGCGCGCGTCACCTTGCACGCCGCGCAGCGGCGCGTCGAACTCGACGACATCGTGGCCAGTGAGCAACTCTCGCACGCCGGGTGCCGTGTAGAGCGCCTCGGTAAGGCAGATTTCGGCGGCGCCGGCACACGACTGCACGCGCGCGGCGATGTTCACGGTCTGGCCGAAATAGTCCAGGTTCTCGTTGAGTTTGACGGCGATCGATGGTCCGCAATGTGCGCCTATCTTGAGAATGATGGCCGGAGCGGCATGCCCACGATTGAACTGGTCTATCTGCTGCAGGATTTGCAGGGCTGCCGCCACCGCGTCGACCGGCCGCGAGAAGGCAGCCATCACCGCGTCGCCGATGGTCTTCACGATGGCGCCGGCGTGGGCATGCGCGGCGGCATCGAGCAGGGCGAAGTGCTCGCGGACCAGGGCGTAGGCATTGAGATCCCCGAGTTGCTCGTATAGCGCCGTTGAGCCCTTCAGGTCCGTGAACAGAAGTGCCACCTGCCGGACTCCCAGCCCTTCCTGCTCGTCCACACGCTCCGATCGGAAGAGCTTCCGGAAGGTCTGGCGCGTCAGCAGCATACCGCCGGAAAGATAGGGGTCGAATTCGAGTGTCGGCTTCGTCGGCACGGCTAGTACTTCCGCCGGCCAGTTGGTCAAGAGAAGTGAGCCGCGGCGCGAGCCGGTGTGTGTGACCTCGACGACAGCCGGGCCGGGCGGCAGCGCCGCCAGATCCGCCGTGAACCGCTGCCCGTCGTAGGTGATGCGAAGCCGTGTCGGCGTGGTGACGCGAGGGCCCGCGACGGGCAGCATGAATCCGGCTTGGGTCTGGACGTTGACGCCGGAGATCCCTCCCGGGTCGAGCTCGGCCTGCAACGTCGTCGTTGCGCCGGCAGGCAGATAGGTCATGCCGCGGATGAGACCGCGCAGGAAGTCCACGAACCTCGTCTGTCCACCCGGAAAACGGCCGGTACTCGAGAATCGCAGCTTCCAGTGGAGGTCCTCGACCGAGAGGCTCTCCGCGTCGTGCAAGGACAGGGGCCGGACTTGCGGCGACACGGCAAAGCTCACCTCGATGAAGTCGTCGAGCTCGGTTTGGCCGTCGATATCGCACAACCCGCAGACAAAGTGGCTCCGGAGCGATCGCAGCTTTCCGAAACTCTCCAGGACCAACCCGGAATGGGGGCAGAGGATGTCCCAATGCATGTCGAGCAGTCCGGCCCGCGAGGCATGCAGGAAGAGATCAATGGCTTCAGGCTCCGTCACGCCGCGGTCGCGCGTGAAGGCGAGGGGATTGGCGCGGTAGACCGTGACTTCGTCACCGCTGCGAATGAGCGTTTCGAACTTGGAGATGACGCGGGGACTCCAGGCTCGCGCCTGCTCGATCTCGGTCATCTTGCTCTCGAGAAGCCGCTCATCAATGAGAGACATCGTCAGCTCCCTTTGGCCGCTTCAGCCCACCCATGTCCGTGAACGATCGATTGCGCCGCGTCTTGTTCGCCCGGCTTGCGGATCGATCATGACGCAGCGTGCGGACAGAGTCTAAGGATCTGGTTGGATTCGCGCCGCTCAGCGCGGGGTCCGACGAAGATCAATGTTGCCGGTGACCAACGTTCTGCCGATGGCCGCGCCGTCGTCGGGTCCTGCCTAGACTGGTTCACGCTCCTGATCCCGGTCCTGGCCAGGGCGACCGCGCGCTTCAGGCTGGCGAGCATGACGGGTTTCCGGAGGACGGGCCGATCGCGCAGTTCCGGCGGCAGGGTCGCCGTGCTGTAGCCCGTGCTGAACAGGAACGGAATGCCGCGCTCGGCCAGCCGGAAGGCTAGGGGACAGACGACTTCGCCGGCGAGATTGATGTCGAGCACGGCGAGATCGAAGTCGAGGCCGGAGGCGAGGTCGAGCGCCCGGACCAGGCGCGGCACGCTCGCCACCACGGTGCAGCCCATCTCCTCCAGCATGGTCTCGATATCCAGCGCCACCAGCGATTCGTCTTCGACCACGAGGACTTTCAGGGGCGGGCGCCAGGCATGTGTCGCGTTCCGAAGCAAGGTACGTCGCACCCCAACGCACGACGGGCATTGTAGGTTCCGCAAAAGTGACAGCACTGCTAGCACTCTTGGAGCGCGGGCCTCCGGCCCGCTCATGATGCGTGGAACGCACAATCGACCTTCGGTCGATTGTGCGCGAGGCCCACGCTCCGAAGATCCTTTGCGGCACGCAAAAATCCTTCTTGTTGCTTTCTGAAATTACTTGCGTTATTATCGGTTATGACCACTGCCGGACGTCCCACCGCCCACCGCCGTGAATTCTGCGAGCTCGCCCACAACTATTGCCTGCTGGGCGCCACCAATACGGAGCTGGCGGGCTTCTTCGACGTCTCGCCGCGCACCATCGACAACTGGATCGCCAGCCATCCGGCGTTTGCGGAAGCGGTGCGCGAGGGCCGGGTCGTCGCCGATGCGCGGGTGGCGCGCTGCCTCTACGAGCGCGCGGTGGGCTGCAGCTGCACGGTCGAGCGCACGGTGCTGCATGAGGGCAAAGAGAGGACCCTCAAGAACGTCATGCACTATCCGCCCGATACGCGGGCCTGCATCTTCTGGCTGCGCAACCGCCGGCGCGAGGCCTGGTCGGAGAAGAGCGCGCGTGGGCCCGACGACGGCGCGGGCGGCGATGACCTGATTGCCGCGTTGGACGCCGCCGGCGAGTGGGCCGGAGAACGGGCGCGCAGCGAGCGTCTGGCCGATCTGCGGCTGGACGCCGCCTTCGGTCCAGGCGACCTGCTTCTTGAGGGCGAGGCCGATGCCCAGCCAGCTCGAGCCGATGAAGATCAGGTCGATGCCGAGGAAGATGCCGAGCGTATAGGCGCTGGAGTAGGGCCACTTGGCGACGATGATGAGGCCCAGCAGCAGGGTGATCAGGGCCGAGACGGCGACCCAGCCCCACGGCTTACCGGCCTCGCGCACGCTCCACGCCAGGAAGCCGCGCTCGATGCCGCCGACGATCAGGGCGATGCCCAGCATCAGGGTGACGATGGCGGCCTCGAACGGCCGGAAGAAGCAGATGACGCCGGCCGCGACACGCTGCCTTGCCCGGCGGCCATCCGCGGTCAGGCCGCCTTGGTCGTCTTCACCGGCAGGGCAATGGTTTCGAGGGTCGACAGGTCGAACCGGCTCGATGCGTGATCGATATCGAAACCCACCACGTCGCCCTTGGCGTCCAGATCGACGATCAGCCCCGCCGCTATCTCCCGGGTCTCTGCGCCCGGCTTCGGCTGCAGCTCGATGTAGAGCGAGTCGGTCTCGGCATAGTAGTGCAGCTTCATGGCTGATCCTCGCGAAAGCCTCGGTCGAAGAAGGCGTTATGCCACGGTCTCCCCATCGGCCAAGGTGACGACACGCAAATAGCGGCGGACGGTTTCGCCCGGCACGGCCACTATACCCCAGAATCGGACGCGCCCGTCAGGCTGCTCTTCGCGCCGCATGGGATGGGCAATCACCTCGGCGCACCAGTTGCGATCGATGTAGGGCCGCTTGCGCAACACCTGCTCGTCGAAGTAGCGCGTCGTTTTCATTCCCCGATTGTGGTGGCGCTACGGCCGCTTCTTGAGGGCGAGGCCGATGCCCAGCCAGCTCGAGCCGATGAAGATCAGGTCGATGCCGAGGAAGATGCCGAGCGTATAGGCGCTGGAGTAGGGCCACTTGGCGACGATGATGATGCCCAACAGCAGGGTGATCAGGGCCGAGACGGCGACCCAGCTCCACGGCTTGCCGGCCTCGCGCACGCTCCAGGCGAGGAAGCCGCGCACGATGCCGCCGATCATCAGCGCGATGCCCAGCATCAGGGTGACGATGGCGGCGGCCTCGAAGGGCCGGAAGAAGCAGATCACGCCGGCCGCGACATAGAGCAGGCCGAGCAGCATCCACAGCGCGAACTTGCCCCAGCCCTTGACGTTGAAGGCGGTCATGATCTCGGTCGCGCCCGCCATGATCATCATGATGCCGATGACGTAGATCGCCGAGACGGTGGCCATCACGACGCTGCCGAGCGCGATCACGCCCGCGATCATGAAGATGATGCCGAGGGCTACGATCCAGCCCCACTTGGCGTGCAGGGCGCGAATGCCTTCGCCCAGACTGGGCGTCGGGCTGTTGCTGGTGACAGACATCGTTTCCTTCTCCTTGCGGAATGGCGAGCCCACAGGATACACCCGGCCGTTGGCAGTGTCGCGACGGCTATGGGACAATCGCCGCATGCCTGAACAACAGAAAATCGCGCCAGTGCCGCGTCCCGCGACTACCGTAATGCTGCTGCGTCCCTCGGTACCGGGTGAGCCCAATTCAGCTCTCGAAGTCTTCATGGTGGTGCGCCATCACGCGATCGATACCTTCTCCGGCGCGCTGGTCTTCCCCGGCGGCAAGCTCGAGGACGCCGACGGCGATCCGCGTCTCAGCGCCCGTTGCGGTGGGGCGGACAAGATCGCGGCCGAGGAGCTGAAGTTCCGCGTCGCCGGCGTGCGCGAGGCGTTCGAGGAATGCGGCATCCTTCTGGCGCGCAGGCGCGGCGAGCGCGCGGTGATCGCGGCCGCCGAGTTGAAAGGCATGGAAGACCGCTGGCGCAAGAAGCTCGCCAAGAACGAGGCCAGCATCGTCGACTTGGTCGAAGCCGAGGATCTCGAGCTCGCCACCGACCGGATGGTGCCGTACGCCCACTGGATCACGCCCACCTTCGCGTCCAAGCGCTTCGACACCTGGTTCTTTCTGGCGGAGGCGCCCGAGGACCAGATCGCCCTGCATGACGGTTCGGAGTCGGTGGACTCGGTGTGGATCGGCGCGCGGGAGGCGATCGGCGAGGCCGAGGCCGGCAAGCGCACCCTGGTGCACGCCACCTTGAAGAACCTCGAGCTTCTGGCCGAGGGCAAGACCGTCGCCGGCGCCCTCGCCGCGGCTTCGGCGCGCAAGATCGTCACCGTCCAGCCCTGGGTCGAGACGCGCGACGGCAAGCGCTTTCTCCACATCCCAGCTGACGCGGGATACCGAAATCTCTTTCGCGAATTACCTCCGGCGTCGGCATCGCGATGACTCCCCTCCACTCCGCACTTCGCGCTCCGGTCGGGATGACGATATTTTGCGTATCGGAAGGTAGTTCCACCTTCTTGGCAGCCATGATCAAATGCGTCTCGCGCGTCCCGCCGGGGCGCGCTAAGAGCGGAGACATAAACGCCCGTTCATAGAGTAGGGAGGGAAACCGAATGGTCGGAATCGTGGCCTATGGCGCCTATGTCCCGCGGCTTCGCCTGCAGCGTCAGGCCGTCTACGACGCCAACAAGTGGTTTGCCGCGGGCCTGCGCGGCCTCGCCAAGGGCGAGCGCTCGATGGCCAACTGGGACGAGGATTCGATCACCATGGCGGTCGAGGCCTCGCGCGATTGCCTCACCAGCCACAAGGCCGAGGACGTTAGAAGCCTCTACTTCGCCTCGACCACCCATCCCTTCAAGGATCGCCAGAACGCCGGCGTCATCGGCACGGCGCTCTCGATCGAGCAGAACCTTCTCGCCTCCGACGTCGGCGGCTCGCAGAAGGCCGGCACCTCGGCGCTGATCGCCGGGCTCAACGCCTCCAAGAACGGCGGCGGCCCGGCGCTGGTCGCGGCGGCCGACAAGCGCATGGCGCGCGTCGCCTCGTCCAACGAGCTGAACTACGGTGACGGCGCGGCGGCACTCCTGTGCGGCACCGAGAACGTGATCGCCAATCTCGTCGGCCATCATTCGGTGTCGATGGATTTCGTCGACCACTTCCGCGGCGACGAGACCGACTTCGACTACGGCTGGGAAGAGCGCTGGATCCGCGACGAGGGCTATTCCAAGATCGCGCCGCCGGCCATCAAGGCCGCCCTCGCCGCCTGCAAGCTCAAGGGCGCCGACATCACCCACTTCATCATGCCGAGCCTGATGCCGGCGGTGCCGAAGCAGATGGCCAAGATCTGCGGCATCGCCGACGGCTCGGTGCGCGATCTCTTGGGCGCCAATCTCGGCGACACGGGCGCGGCGCACGCGCTGGTCATGCTGGTCGATGCGCTCGAGGGCGCCAAGGCCGGCGACAAGATCATGGTCGTGGCCTTCGGCCAGGGTGTCGACGTGCTGGTGTTCGAGGTCACGGCCGAGAACGCGAAGCTTCCGAAGCGCAAAGGCCTCTCCGGGTGGCTCGCGCGCCGCAAGGAAGAGAAGAACTACCTGAAATTCCTCGCCTTCAACGAGATGCTGCCGATCGAGAAGGGCATGCGCGCGGAGTTCGACAAGAAGACCGCGCTCTCGGTCCTGTGGCGCAAGCGCGACATGATCTACGGCCTGGTCGGCGGCAAGTGCAAGGTGTGCGGCACCGTGCAGTTCCCGCGCACGCAGGTCTGCGTCAATCCCAACTGCCACGCCATCGACAGCCAGGACCCGTATGCGATGGCCGGGCTGGAGGCGAACGTGATGTCGTTCACTGCCGATTCGCTGGTCTATTCGCCGGACCCGCCGGGCTATTACGGCATGATCACCTTCCCCGAGGGCGGCCGCTTCATGGCCGACTTCACCGACTCAGACAAGGAACAGGTCAAGGTCGGCGCCAAGATGCGCATGACCTTCCGCATCCGCGACAACGACACCATGCGCGGCGGCTTCAAGCGCTACTTCTGGAAGGCCGCGCCGGTGTGAGTCGTCCGGACCGCGCCCTCCAGGCCCGCTCAAGATCATGATGCGGGCCTGGAGGCCCGCGGTCCAATGAACGTCAATGTGCTAGTCTGACAACCCCCACGAAGGAGACCAACATGGCACGGGGTATCAAGGACAAGGTCGCGATTCTCGGAATGGGCTGCTCCAAGTTCGGCGAGCGCTGGGACTCGGGCGCCGAGGAGCTGATGCTCGAAGCTTACAAGGAATGCATCGCCGATTCCGGCATCGACGCCAAGCAGCTCAACGCCGCCTGGTTCTCGACCGCGATCGACGAGGTCCATGTCGGCAAGTCCGGCATTCCGCTGTCGATGACGCTGCGCCTGCCCAACATCCCGGTGACGCATGTCGAGAACATGTGCGCGTCGGGCACCGAGGCCTTCCGCGGTGCCTGCTATGCCGTGGCCTCTGGCGCTGCCGACTTCGCCTTGGCGCTGGGCGTCGAGAAGCTGAAGGACACCGGCTATGGCGGCCTCCCCGGCGGCCGCGGCGGCCCCTTGCAGGCGCTGTGGAACGCCAACGGCACGGCGCCGGGCAACTTCGCCCAGCTCGCCAGCGCCTACCAGACCGCGCATGGCGTCAGCGCCGACGACCTCAAGAAGGCGATCGGCCACGTTTCGTGGAAGAGCCATCAGAACGGCGCCAAGAACCCCAAGGCGCATCTGCAGAAGGCCGTCGAGATGGACACCATCCTGAACGCGCCGATGATCGCCTCGCCGCTGGGCCTGTTCGACTGCTGCGGCGTGTCGGACGGTGCTGCCGCAGCCATCGTCACCACGCCCGAGATCGCCAAGTCGCTCGGCAAGCACAACCTGGTCAGCGTCAAGGCGCTGCAGCTCTCGGTCTCGAACGGCTCGGAGTCGGGTCACAATTCGTGGGACGGAAGCTACTTCCACACCACGCGCATCGCCTCCAAGAAGGCCTATGAGGAGGCCGGCATCAAGAACCCGCGCGACGAGGTCTCGATGTTCGAAGTGCACGACTGCTTCTCGGTCACCGAGCTGGTGACCATGGAAGACCTGCACATTTCCGAGACCGGCAAGGGCTGGAAGGACGTGCTCGACGGCTTCTACGACGCCGACGGCAAGATCCCCTGCCAGATCGACGGCGGCCTGAAATGCTTCGGCCATCCGATCGGCGCCTCGGGCCTGCGCATGCTCTACGAGATGTACCTGCAGTTCCAGGGCCGCGCCGGAGCCCGCCAGCTCAAGGATCCGCGCATCGGCATGACCCACAATCTCGGCGGCTCGCCGCGCGAGAACGTGTCGAGCATCGCCATCGTCGGCCGCTTCGAGTAGCGCACACTTTCGCAGTCATGTTCCTCTCCCCCAAGCGCCTTCACAGGCGCGATGAGGGGGAGAGGGCTAGGTGAGGGGGCGACGACGTACGCTCCCCAAGGGAGGAGACACGCATGCAGCTCGACAAGAAAGTGATCGGCCATGAGTTCAAGGCTTTCACCACCACCGTCGAAGCCGGCAAGGTGAAGTTGTTCTGCAAGGCCATCGGCGAGGAAGATCCGATTTACGCCGACGAGGCCGCGGCCAAGGCCGCCGGCTACAGCGCCCTGCCGGTGCCGCCGACCTTCCTGCAGGCGATCACCAACGACGACCCCGAGAAGGGCGGGCTCTTGCGCCTGCTCAATGTCGATATCGGCCTGATCCTTCACGGCGAGCAGCACTATGACTATTTCGCGCCGGTGCATGTCGGCGACAAGATCACCTGCCAGCAGAAGGTGACCGACATGTACGACAAGAAGGGCGGCGCCCTGTGGTTCGTCGTTTCCGAAACATCGCTCAAGAACCAGGCGGGCAAGCTCGTGGCCAAGGGCACGGGCATCACCGTCGTGCGCAATCCTGACGCCGCGAAGAAGTGAGGGAGGAAGAAATGGTAGCAGCTCCCAAGTTCGACCAGGTCAAGGTGGGCGACACGCTGAAGCCGATCGTGCTGCCGCCGATCAGCCGCCACCAACTCGCGCTCTATTGCGGCGGCTCGGGCGATCATAATCCGATCCATGTCGATCTCGACTTCGCCAAGAAGTTCGGCTTCAAGGACGTCTTCGCCCACGGCATGCTGTCGATGGGCTTCCTCGGCCGGCTGGTCACCAGCTACGCGCCGCGCGATCGAATCCGCAAGCTCGGCACGCGCTTTACCTCGATCACCTGGGTGGGCGACGTCATCACGCTCTCGGGCAAGGTGACGGGCAAGCGGGAGGAAAATGGCGAGAAGCTGATCGACCTCGAGGTCAAGTGCACCAACCAGAACGGCCAGGACACGCTGCAGGGCCACGCCACTGTGGCCGCTGCGTAAACACGCTTCAGGAGAGAGCAAGATGGGTCAGATGGACGGCAAGGTGGCGATCGTCACCGGATCGGGACGCGGCATCGGCAAGGAGATCGCGCTGCGCTTGGTGCGCGACGGCGCCAGGGTGGTGATCAACGACATCGACGAGGCGCCGGCCAAGGAGACCATCGCCGAGATCGAGAAGCTGGGCGGCAAGGCGGTCGCCTGCAACGGCGACGTCGCCAAGCCCGACTTCGGCGACCGCATCGTCAAGACCGCGGTCGACGCTTTCGGCGGCTGCCACGTCGTGGTGAACAACGCGGGCTACACCTGGGACTCGGTCATCCAGAAGATGAGCGACGAGCAGTGGTACGCCATCCTCGACGTCCACCTGACCGCGCCGTTCAGGATCCTGCGCGCCTTCCAGCAGCACTTTCGCGGCGAGGTCGAGAAGGAGCGTTCGGCGGGCAAGCGCATCGTGTGCAAGATCGTGAACATCTCCTCGACCTCGGGCGTCAACGGCAATGCCGGCCAGTCGAACTACTCGGCCGGCAAGGCGGGCATCGTTGGCCTCACCAAGACCCTGGCCAAGGAGTTCGGCCGCTACGACGTCACGGTGAACGCCGTGGCCTTCGGCTACATCCAGACGCGCCTCACCAAGCCGCTGAGCGAGGGCGAGGCGGGCGAGATCGAGGTGCAGGGCCGCAAGGTCAAGATCGGCGTGCAAGGCGGCCGCATCGCCGCCATGAACCAGATGATCCCGCTCGGCCGCGGCGGCCTGCCGGAAGAGGCCGCCGGTTCGGTCTACCTCTTCTGCAGCCCCGACAGCGACTATGTCTCGGGCCAGTGTCTGGTGGTGAACGGCGGGCTGTAATCGTCTTTGCCGGGGGCGCGCCACTCCAGTGGCGCGTCATGGGAGCGCGGGCCTCTGGCCCGCATGATCATGAGCGGGCCAGAGGCCCGCGCTCCGGAAGACGAAGACGCGCCACTGGAGTGGCGCGCCCCCAGCGGACTGATGTTGTTCGCTAGCGCTTCTTGAGAAGCTCCTGCTGCACGGATGGCCAATCGACGGTCGCTGCAGGATCGCTCAAGCCCTCGGCGCGACGACGGGCGAGTTCCCGTGTCTGCTCGTCAGTCAAGGGCGGCACGCCTGCTATACTATGCCGCTCTTGCAGCGGACGATAACTTTGGTTATATTGCATTCGTGACCAAGTTCCTCGGCCTCCTCGACATCGCCGTCGTCGGCTGCGGCGTGGCGGGCCAGGCCGCCGCGACGCTGCTCGCGGAGAGCGGCCACCGCGTCACGATCTACGAGCGGTTCACCGAGCCGCAGCCGATCGGCGCCGGCCTGCTGTTGCAGCCGACGGGCCTCGCCGTGCTGCGCAAACTGGGCTTGGCTGACGCGGCGATCGCGGGCGGCGCGCGCGTCACCGGGCTCGAGGCACGCACCCATCGCGGGCGCTCGGTCCTCGACCTGCACTACGCCGACCTCCATCCCTTGGCGCACGGTGTCGGCATTCATCGCGCCACCCTGTTCGACCTGCTGCATGGCCGCCTGCTGCAGTCGCCGGCCAAGCTGGTCACCGGGACGGAGATCGTCGACGTCGACAAGACGCACCTCGTCGAGGAGAACGGCGCGCGCCACGGCCCGTTCGATCTCATCGTCGCGGCCGACGGCGCGCACTCGGCGCTGCGCGCGCGGCTGATGCCGCAGGTGCGGGCGCCGCTCTATTCCTGGGGCTGCATGTGGACCACCGTGCCCGACCTTTTAGGCATCGGCGCGGCGGGCCTGCTGCGCCAGCGCGTGCGCGGCACGCGGCTGATGATGGGCCTGCTGCCGGTCGGCCGGGGTGAAGTGACGATCTACTGGAGCCTGCCCATCCGCGCGCTCGGTCGCAGCAAGACGATCGACCTCGCCTCCTGGCGCCGGACCGCGACGGCGCTGTGGCCCGAGGCGGCCGCGATCATCGATCATGCCGCCACCGGCGACTTCGCGCGCGCGACCTATCGCCATGTCGCCCTGGCGCGCTGGAACGCGGGGCCGGTGCTGTTCATCGGCGATGCCGCGCACGGCACCAGCCCGCAGCTCGGCCAGGGCGCCAATCTCGGCCTGATGGATGCCTGGACGCTGGCGACGACGCTGGCCGACGCGCCCGATCTGCTGTCCGCCTTCCTGCGCTTCGAGCGGCGCCGCGACCCGGCCGTGCGCTACTACCGCCATGCCAGCCATCTGCTGACGCCGTTCTTCCAGTCGCGTCTGGCGCCGCTCGGCTGGCTGCGCGACGCCGTCATGGGTCCAGCATGTCACGTGCCGGGCCTGCGCGTGATGATGGGCTCGACGCTCGCCGGCACGCGCCGCGGCTGGCTATCGGCGACGCCGCTGGGTGACAACGGATGTTTCCCGCTCGATGTCTAGAGCGGTTTCCGGTCGGATGGAACCGCGAGCGGTTCCATCCGACCGGAAACGCGCGCGCGGGAGATCGTGGTTCAACAGGCACATTCCGTCCGGCTGATCTCAGCCGGACGGAATGTGCTTTAGCCGGCGAGCTGCGCGAACGCGCCCAGCACCGCGCCGTACACGGTCTGCGCCAGCAGCGTCATGAGCGGCGTGCCGTAGCCGTAGTTCATGGCCATGAAGCCCGGCGGCTCGAGCTGCCGGCGCGCCGTCACGCCGTGATACTCCGAAGCCATGCGCGGATGGACGAAGGGCAGCAGGGGCAGCGCGCAGACCAGCAGGAACAGCCCGTGCACCAGCCCGGCCAGCGCGCCGAGCCACCAGGTGCGGATGCCGATGCTGTCGAACAGCAGGAAGTAGAGGAAGGCGAACAGCCAGCCGCCGATCACATAGAGCAGGTAACCCCACACCACCGCGCGATCGCGCCGGCCGGTGAGGAAGGTCCCGACCAGCAGGGGCAGGCTGAGCCGTGACCAGCCGAAGCCCTGGCTCGCCTGCAGCACCGCCGTCATCGCCACGGTGGCCAGAAGGCCCCACAGCACCGGGTAGGCGAGGTTCATGCGCGCGCCCGCTCGATGGCGACGGCGGCGTTTATGAGGCCGACATGGGTGAAGGCCTGCGGGAAGTTGCCGAGTGCGGCGCCCGACGCCACGTCGATCTCCTCGGCATAGAGCCCGAGATCGTTGGCGTGGGCGAGCATTTGCCGGAAGCGCCGCTCGGCCGCGTCGAGCTCGCCGCGCTTGGCGAGGTTGTCGATCGCCCAGAAGCCGCAGATGCCGAACGCGCCCTCGACGCCGTCGATGCCGTCGAACCGCTCGTAGCGATACAGCAGCCCGTTGCGGCCCAGCCGCTGGTGAATGCGATCGTAGGTGGCGCGCATGCGCGGATCATCCGCCTCCTTGTAGCCGATGCACGCCATCAGGAGCAGCGAGGCATCGACCTTGTCGCCGTCCAGCACGCTGGCATAGCTGCCCAGCGCCGCATTGAAGCCGCGCCGCTCGATCGTCTGCGCGATCGCCGCGCGCTCGCGGCCGAACGCTTCGACCTTCGCCGGCGGGAGCACGAGCGCGCCGTCACGATGCAGCTTCAACAGCCCGTCGAGCGCGGCCCAGCACATGACCTTGGAGAAGGTATAGTGGCGGAGCGGTCCGCGCACTTCCCAGATGCTGGCGTCAGACTCGCGCCACTGGCGGCACACCACGTCGCCCAGCCCCGCGAGCATGCGCGCCGATTCGGTGTCGAGGCGGCCGTTGCCGGCCAGGGCCGCGTGCGCCGCGGACACGACCTCGCCATAGATGTCGAGCTGGCGCTGGCGGTAGGCGTCGTTGCCGATGCGCACCGGCCGCGACGATCCATATCCTGCAAGATGCACCAGCTCGCTCTCGTCGAGCCGGGTGCGGCCGAACACGTCGTACATGACCTGCAGCTCGGGCCAGCTCAGCCGCGTCGCATGCAGCATCCAGCCCAGGAACGACAGCGCCTCGTCGCGATAGCCCAAGGCGAGCAGCGCCTGCGTGGTCAGGCCGGCGTCGCGCAGCCAGCAATAGCGGTAATCCCAGTTGCGGCCCTTGCCGATCGCCTCGGGCAGCGATGTCGTCGGCGCCGCGACGATCGCTCCCGACAGCGCATAGGTCAGAAGCTTCAGCGTCACGACGCTGCGCACCACCTGCTCGCGATAGGGTCCGCTATAGCGGCATCGGCCGGCCCACTCGCGCCACCAGTGGATCGTGTCGACGATGCGCTCCTCGGCGTGCGCGCCGAGCGGCGGCAGGACCGCGGGATCGCCCTTGGTGTAGGCGAGGCTGAGATAGCGCCGCTCGCCCGCGTCGAGGGTGACCGTGCCGACCAAGGCATCGCCCTCCAGCCGCAGCGCGATGTCCGACCGCACGACCAGCACCTCGTTGCCCCATGCATAGGTCCAGCCAAGACGGCCGCGCTGGCGCGGCCGCAGGCGCCGGCGGGCATAGTCGGGCTGCAGGTCGAACCGGACCTCGATCTCGACCGTGCCAACCATGCCTTCGACCGCGCGCAGCACCTCGCGCATCGGCCGCAGCGCGCGCGCCCCGTCGTCGATCGGCATGAGGTCGAGCAGGCGCACGCTGCCGCTGTCGGTCGTGAAGTCAGTCTCGAGCACGGCGGTGCGCTCGACGTAGCGCCGGCTGGCGGTGAAGAAGGGGTCGCGCGGCCTGAGCGAGAAGCTGCCGCCGCGCACCGGATCGAGCAGGCCCGCGAAGACCGAGGGGCTGGAGAAGTCAGGCAGGCACAGCCAGTCGATCGAGCCCGCGCGCGAGACGAGGGCTGCCGTCCGGCAATCGCCGATCAGGGCGTAGTCTGCGATCGTGCTCAGGCGGTGGGACGCGGTTCGCGATACGGGATGTCCTGCTCATCGGACACGCCGACATGATGGCGATGGACCATCTGC
This sequence comes from Rhodospirillales bacterium, assembly GCA_009377525.1. GTDB lineage: Bacteria > Pseudomonadota > Alphaproteobacteria > Reyranellales > Reyranellaceae > Reyranella. The sequence continues at coordinate 92,415 of WHTW01000005.1, read as the reverse complement.
CGGCCCTTCCAGCCGGTGAACAGCATGATGCCGACCGCGACCAGCGACAGGATCAACCCTGTCGGCACGACCGCCGCCGGACCCTCGGTGTAGCGCAGGTACCAGCTCACGAGCTGGATCAGCACCATCAGGACGTTGCCGCCGGCATGCCACCACGCGTCGCTGAGGGCGCGGATGCGCCGCTCGCCCAGCACGTCGATCGCGCCGGCCAGGGCCGCCAGGACCGCCATCACCAGGCCGGCACCCAGCACCCACTGCGCCGTCGTCGCCCAGTAGGTGTCGCCGGACTGCCAGAAGGTGATGTCGCAGGCCAGGGTGGCAACGAAGAACGCCATCGGGAAGGCGACCAGCATCGGATGGATGGGATGCCCCGCAACGCTGGCCGTGGAACGCGGATTGGTCATCGCAGCCTCCACTCTCCATCTGAACGCAAACGACGGGCCCCGCGGGTGGTTCCCTCAGCTTTGTCGCGCCAGGGTCGCCCAGCGGCCCGGCGTCAGCCCGAACCGGGCCGCGAAATGCCGCGTCAGGTGGCTCTGGTCGGCAAAGCCCGTCGCCGCCGCGGCATCGGACAGGGGGACGCCGTCGGCGATCATCTTCTGCGCCCGGGCCAGCCGCCGGCCGACCTGGTAGCGGTGCGGCGAGGTGCCGGTGGCGGCGCGGAAATGTCGGGAAAGCGCGAAGCGGTCGAGGCCGGTCACTTTCTCCAGCTCCTCCGACGCAACGGTGCGGTGCGCCTCGGCCGCCAGGAAGTCGCGGGCGCGGGCCACCGCGCGATGGGCGACGGTGGTGCCGCGGGCGCGTGGCCGGTCGTCGCTGCGCGCCGCCAGGCGCCCGGCCAGGCGCTCGACCACCGCGTCGACGGCGAGCGGCTCCAGCGCCCGGGGGAAGTCGGCGAAGGCTTCGCGCAGCAGTCCGGCCAGCACCGGATCGTCGGCCACGACCTCAGGGACAAAAGGCGGGTTGCCGCCGATCGCCGCTGAAACGGCGGCCGGGTCGACATAGAGCATGCGGTAGGCGAAGCCGGCATCGACGCCCCCGTCATCGTTGGCAGCGTGGCCGTCATGCGCCTCGTCGGGATGCAGCACCATGACCTGGCCGCCGCGGCTGGTCCGGAGCGCGCCGCGATAGTGGAACGACTGGGCACCCCACAAGGTCAGGCCGACGCCGTAGGTCTCGTGGCGATGGGTGTCGTAGGCATGGCCGCCGAAGCGCGCTGCCAGGCGCTGCACGCCCGAGCGCGGCTCGTCGAAGCGGATCTGGTCGTCGTTCATGATGCACAAACGTTCAAGACGTCTCCCAACAGCATGCCCGATATGGGGTGCATGATCTACGACACCAAGACCACGCTGGTCCTGCGCACCGACCTCGTGGGTTGGCAGATCGCCAATGTGGCGGCGTTCCTGGCCGGCGGATTGATGGCCACCAACCCGCACATGGTGGGCGAGCCCTATCTCGACGGCGCCGGCCGCTTCTACAGTGCGCTGGTGCGCGAGCCGGTGTTCGTCTACGGCGGCTCGCTTGACGAGTTGCGCCGCACCCATCAGCGTGCCTTGTCGCGGGCGCTCAGGCCCGCGATCTACATCGAGGCGATGTTCAAGACCGCCAACGACGCCGACAACCGCGCCGCCGTCGCCGCGGCACCAGCCGATGCCCTGGATTTCGTCGGCATCGGCGTCCACGGCCCGCGCAAGGTGATCGACAAGGTGATGAACAGCCTCAGGTTCCTGAGCTGAAATGGCGCGGCCGCATCAGGATCACGACCGAGGCGGCGAGGTTCAGCCCCAGGCACACCGCGAGCGGCACGCCATAGCTGCCGAAGGCATCGCGCAGCACGCCGAGCAGGCCGGGGCCGAAGGCGTAGAGGATCTGCACCACCGCCGTCGACAGCGCGACGATGGCGGGGAAGTCGGCGGCGGCGTACTCGCGCTGGATGATCAGCGGCGACAGGGTGATGTTGTTGCCGACCGAGAAGCCGTAGACCGCGCAGGCGCCGTAGATGACGGCCGCCTCCTCGGCGCGCGCCAGCACGGCGATCGCCGCGACCTGGACCAGGAAGGAGAGGGCCGAGGCGCGCCGCGGCTCGAGCCGGTCGATGACGAAGCCCAGCACGACGCGGCCGACCAGCGCCATGAATGCGTTGATGCCGACCGCGAGCCCGGGATCGACGTCGCTGCGGCCGGCGATCAGGGGCACGAGATGCGTCAGGAATCCGACCTGGCTCATCAGCACGAAGGCGAACGGCGCGGAGATGCTCCAGAAGTGCCAGCGCCTGAGCGGCGCCAGCGTGCCCTGGGTCATCGCGGCCGGCTTGGGCGACAGCGGTCCGCGGCGCACGAACAGCGCTACCGCCGTGCCGGCGACGGCGATGCCGATCACCACCAGCAACCGCTCGGCGTCGGCGAAGCCCAGTGTGGGAATGATGGCGAGCAGGGCGGGTGCCACCACCAGGCCCGCCACCGTGGCGCCGCTCAGCGCCAGGTTGAGCGCCAGTCCGCGATTGCGGTCGAACCACTGACCGACGGTGGCGGCGATCGGTGCCAGGCTGGTGGCGTTCCAGCCCGGCGCCATCAGCGCATAGAGCACCGCGAGCTGCCACGGCGCCTCGACCGACGGCAGCAGCAGCAGCGCGACGGCGGTGACGGCAAGGCCGCTCAGGAAGACCACGCGTGGTCCGAAGCGGCCGATCGCCCAGGCGATGCGCGGCAGCAGCAGGGCGCCCAGCACGTAGTGGCCGGTGATGATCGAGGAGATCAGCCCGGTCGACCAGCCGTGCGCCTTCTGCAGCTCGACCAGGTAGATGCCGTGCGCATAGAAGCCGAAGCCCCAGGCGAACACGGCCGACAGGAAGCAGGCGAAGACGACCCGCCAGCCGGCGCCGGTGGACACTGCTTGGTTTACGAGCGGCTGACGTGTGCGGAGACGCAGCGCCAGCCCTCCGGCCGGAGCTGCCAGTCGTCGGTGTACCAGCCCGCGCCCTTGGTGCCGTCGGGCTTCTGGTACGAGGTGCGGGCATGGATGACGGCGTAGTCGCCCAGCAGGCGGATCTTTACGTCATGCTCGCGGATGTCCTTGACCACCGAGCCGCGGCCGACCTGCGCCAGGAAGGCGGCGCGGTCGAGCCGCGTGCCGTCGGGGTTGATATTCATGAAGTCCTGCGCGAGGTGCTGGTCGAACCAGCCGACGTCGGCCTGGTCGACCGAACGGACGTAACTGTGGTTGAGGTCGCTCAGCGTGGCGAGATGCGATGACTCGGTCATGGCTTTCCTTCCCCGAAATAGGCGGCGAGCTTGTCGAGCGAGGTCGACCAGCCGTCGGCGTGCGATCGGCAGGCGGCCGCTGTGGCGAAATCCTCCTGGTGGAAGCTCACCTCGGTGCCGTCACGCCGCTCGGTGAAGCGCACCGTGACCAGGGCGGGGTGGGTGAGCGTGCCATTGGCGCGCACCCAGGCATGGGTGAAGGAGAGCCGTTCGGGCTCGCGGATCTCGCGATAGACGCCGACCTCGGTCTGGATCGCGCCGGTCTCGCCCGACCTGATGCGCATGCGCCAGGCGCCGCCCTCGCGCAGGTCGAGCGCGCAACTGAGCATGGTGAAGCCGCGCGGTGCCCACCAGTGCTGCATGTGCTCGGGCTCGACAAAGGCGCGGAAGACCGCCCGCCGCGGCGCGTTGAAGCGGCGCGTCAGCGTGAAGTCGCGAACCGGCGCCTGCAGCACGTCATTTGCGTTTGCCTGCACGCTTCCTTCCTTTCTCCAGGTACGCCCCCAGCCTATCAAGCCGCTGATCCCAGAAATGGCGGTAGTCGGAGACCCATTCCAGCACCTCGCGCAACGGCTCGGCCGCGAGCCGGCAGGGCCGCCGCTGCGCCTCGCGGCCACGCGCGATCAGGCCGGCGCGCTCCAGCACCTTCAGGTGCTTGGAGATCGCGGGCAGGGTCATGTCGAACGGCTGGGCCAGTTCGCCGACCGCGCTCTCGCCCAGCGCCAGCCGCGCCAGGATGGCGCGCCGCGTCGGATCGGACAGGGCATAGAGCGTCGTGCTCAGCCGATCGAGGTCTTTATTAACCATTCGGTGAAATAAGAGCGGCCCCTCATGGACCTGTCAAGCGAGGAACAGACGGGCTCCCGTCGGCGTGGCCTTGGCCTTGTCGAGCGCTTCCATGGTGGTGCGATAGCCGACTTCGATGGCGGCATCGAAGCTCGTCCAGTCGAGCAGGTCGATGTGGGTCATAGGCGGCACGATCAGCAGGTCCGCCGCCTGGCGGTCCTCGGCGGCGCGGGCGGCGCTGGCGACCAGCGCGGACCTGAGCAGGATGGCGACGATCGAGGGGATCGGCAGGGTCTCGTTGCGCTTCCAGATCAGGCGGCGGAAGAACTGCCAGGCCGACCACGGCTCCATGACCCCGGCACCCGCCGCCAGCGCGCCGCCGGTGTCGATGTCGACGCCGATGGTGGCGCCGCGTCCCGAGCGCCGCATCGCGCGCACCGGGAAATTGTCGATGACGCCGCCATCGACATGGACCTCGCCCGCCTCGTTGAACGGCGGGATGACGCCCGGGATCGCCACCGAGGCGCGCAGCCAGCGCCACAGCTGGCCGACCGTGTGGACGTCGGCGTTGGAGGTCGTGAGGTTCGCCGTGACGCAGAAGAACGGCAGGATCAGGTCCTCGATCTCCTTTTCGCCGAACGATGTGCGCAGCAGGCGCGTGACGCGCCGTCCGGCGTACAGCGAGATCAGCGGCAGCGTGTAGTCGCTGAGCGGATTGCTGTCGACGAAGGCGGCGCGGAAGTGCCGGGTGATGTCCTCGTCGCTCCAGCGCGAGGCGACGCTCGCTGCCACGATCGCGCCCATGCTGGTGCCGCCGACCTGGTCGATCGGCACGCCGGCGGTGCGCAGCGCCTTGACGACGCCGATATGGGCGAAGGCGCGCGCCCCGCCGCCCGCCATGACGATGCCGACGGCATGGCCGGTCAGCAGGCGCGCCAGCCGGTCGATGTCGGCGTGGATGTCGAGCCGCACGTGATGATGCTGGCCATAGAGGCCGCCGGCCAGCATCGGCGCCGTCGCGCTAGGCTTGGGATCGTGGCCCTCGTGCAGCAGCACCAGCTCGCGCCGGCGATGGAACACGGCGCCCGACTGCGCCGTCTCGATCTCGAAGGGCAGGCGGGTCGGCTGGTCGTCGCCGGCCGAGCGCACCACGACCAGGCAGTCGGCCTGGCGCAGGCAGAGCTCGGTCCATTCGGTGGCCGTGGGATCGGCGCGGTAGAGCACGAATGAGGATTCGGTCTCGCAGCGCGCGAACCACTCCGGGTCGCGGTCCATGGATTCGGGGCCCAGCATCTGCACCTGGCTGCCGATGCGGCCCAGCGCAGCCGCCAGCATCACGGCGAACCGCGCCGCCGGCGTCGAGGCGCCGGTCGGCAGGATGGCGAAGGTGCGCGGCTGGCGGCGGCGCTTGGTCGGCCCCATGGCGTTGCGCACGGCGACGCTGCGCATCAGGGTCGGCAGCACTTCGGGGTGTCGTGCGGTCAGCTTGTCGAAGCTGCCGCGGGCAAGGCGCCACACTTCGCTGTCGCGCAGGGCGGCGACGCTGCGCGTGCGCTGACCATGCGACAGCAGGGACATCTCGCCCACGATGTTGCCGGGCGGGATCTCGGCCATCAGGATCGGTTCGTCGGCGCTGTCCGCGTCCTCGTGGCGGAACACGCCGAGGCAGCCACTGGCCACGACATAGACGGCGTCGGCGGGCTCACCCTGGCGGAACAGGGGTGCGCCGCCGGGCAACACCAGCAGCGTCAGCTCGCGCTCGATGGCCGCCATGCTGTGCGCCTCGAGGTCGGCGAACAATGGCGCGCGCTGGAGGGCCTTGCGCAGCCGCAGCCTTGCCGAATCCTCGCCTGACGCAACGATGCTCATCCCGTTCTCATGGACCTCGCATTCCCCCACGGAGACCAGCCAGGGCCCAGCCGATCGTCTGGTCGGCACGGGCCCACACCATCTCCCGCCATTTGTCGCCGGACGGGAAGAAGCGTTCCTTCATGTCGGCCTTGAGCGCGCGGCCCTGCGCCGAGCCGAGATCGCCGCGATGGTGCAGCCAGTTGTCGGCGCGCACGGCGCGCAGAACCTCGGGCACGGCGTAGGTGCCGTACTCGATGGCGATCGGCGTCACCTGGGCATCGGGCAGTTCCTGCGGGAAGGCGTCGGTCATGATGCCGACCACGATGGCGGAGGTCGAGGTGCCGCCTTCGGGCGACGTCATCTCGTCGCCGTACCAGGCTTTTGCGCGCGGGAACGATTTCGACGTTGGCGGCACGGCGCATATCAGCTCGCCGTGGCCGAACGGGCCGAGCCCGGTATGGAAATCGATGATCGCGACCTGCCGCGCGTCGCCAAGCTCGGCGCGGGCGATGGCGCGCACCGTGCGGTTGCTCCAGGCGGGTTTGTTGCCGCCGAAGAAAATGCCGTCGGCATGGGTGTACTGGCCGCCGCTCAGCGTGCCCTGCAGGCCGAAGGCGCCGTGGTTCTGGGCGTAGGTGGCGAACACCCGATCGGTCTCGGCCAGCGATGCGTCGTTCCACTCCCGGGGCAGGACCGCGTCGGCCAGCGCGAGATAGCCCTCGTTCTTCGGGTAGGCCTTGTCGTGATCGACGAAGTTGCGGTTGAGATCGACATTGTCCTCGGTCACGCGCCGCGTCCAGGCGAAGCCGTGCGGATTGATGGCGTGGATCAGGAGCGCGCCGGTGTCCTTGGGCAGCTTGTCGGGCCCGCCGTTGCGCAGCCAGGCGATCTCGGCACCCGAGCCGCAATGGCCTTCCACGCCATGCGTGCCGGCGATCAGCACCAGCATGTTGGGCGCATCGCGCGGGCCGAAGCGGGCGGTGTCGAGGTAGAGCGCCTCGCCGCCGGGACCGCGCCCGCAGGGGTTGAGCCACGAGCGGATCTCACCGCCGCTTGCGGCCGCCGCGCTGCAGAACTTGGGCCGCGCCTCGGCATAGCTCTCGGAAAAGCACTCAGGTACCGAAACCATCAAAATCCTCCCCTGTCATGGTAGCATGCCAGGGACATGGGATTCTTCACGTTAGAGATGGCGCAGGCGCAACTCTCCCCGGGCGGCAATTTCGGACCCTGGATCTGGGACCTGAAGCTGAAAGCCGAGCACCTTGCGGACGACAGCGTGCGGCTGCGCCTGCCGTACGGCGATCATATCGCGCGCCCCGGCGGCGTCGTGGTGGGGCAAGCGATGATGGCCATGGCCGACACCATCATGGTGCTGGCGATCTGCCAAAGGCTCGGCCGCTTCGCCACCCTGGCCACGGTCTCGCTGACCACGAACTTCCTGCGTGCTGCAGTGCGGCAGGACGTGATCGCGATAGCGCGCGTGAAGAAGCTCGGCCGTACGATCGCCTTCGGCGAGGTCGATTTCTTCGTCGACGGCTCGGACGAGCCGATCGCCCAGGCGCTGTCGACCTTCGCGGTGCTGCCGGACGGCGTAGGCGCGTTCAACCGGGCCGATCAGCGCTAACTGTCGTACTCCAAGAGTGTCTCGACCGGGATCTTCAGCTTCTTGCGGCCGTCGAGGAAGGTGAGCTCGATGATGCAGGCGGCGGCCGGCACGACGCCGCCGACGCTCTCGAGCAACGTCACCGCGGCGGCCATGGTGCCGCCGGTCGCCAGCAGGTCGTCGACCAGGGCCACGCGCGTGCCTTTGGTGATGGCGTCCTGCTGGATCTCGATCGTGTCGGTGCCGTACTCCAGCGCATAGGTGTGCCGCACGGTCGTGCCCGGCAACTTGCCCTGCTTGCGCAGCATGACGAAGCCGGTGCCCAGCGCGATCGCCAGCGGTGCGGCGAGCAGGAAGCCGCGCGATTCGATGCCCGCCAGCACGTCGGGCTTGTAGGGCCTGAGCCGATCGGCCAGCCGCTCGATGGCGGTGTGCCAAGCCTTGGGATGCGCCAGCAGGGTCGAGATGTCGTAGAACAGGATGCCTGGCTTGGGAAAATCCGGGATCGAGCGGATGTGGTTCTTGAGATCGATGGTGTCGGACATTCTCTCTCCTGCTTGAGCGGCTTCCGATTGGATGGAACCGCGCACGGTTCCATCCAATCGGAAACGCATCTTGTTTACAGCGTATTCCGTCCGGCTGATTCCAGCCGGACGGAATACGCGTTAGCCGTAGGCCGGCGGCGGTGTGAAGCTGCGATATTCCTTCTCCAGCAGCTTGGCGAAGGCGATGGTCGAGTAGTCGCCGTACTGCGCCCCGATGATCTGCACGCCGATCGGCAATCCGTCCTTGGTCTCGCCGATCGGCGCCGCCGTCGCCGGCAGCAGGGTGATGCTGGCGTAGCCCGCCCAGAAGATCTGGTCGACCACCGGCAGCTTCTTGTTGTTTACCACGATGGTGCGCTCGTGGCGGATGGTCTGCTGGTCGTGCGGGAAGGCCGCCGTCTGCGCCACCGGCGCAATCATGAGGTCGTAGTCCTTGAAGAAGGCATCCCAGGCCAGCCGCATGCGATGGCGCTTCTCGTTGAGCTGCGTCCAGGTGCGATGCGACAGCGTGTTGCCGCGCTGCATCTGGGCGAAGTAGCTCAAGTCGTCGTCGGGCAGGGCGGCCGCGTCGCGCAGCGCCTCCTGGAACTCGGCATCGCTCAATCGCCCCGACGTGGTCGCCCGCAGCATGCGGACATAGACATCACCCAGCTCCGCGGTGTCGATGGCGGGCCTCGCCTCGTCGCTCACCTTGACCTTCTTCTTGCCGAGGAAGTCGGCCAGCTTCTGGATTGCCGACTGCACCGAATGGTCGACCTCGGCGTTGCGATCCGAGAGCAGCACGGCGACCTTGAAGTCGCGCAGCTTCTTCTTTTTCGGTCGCGGCAGGGTGAGCGTCCAGCCGCGGGCGTCAACGTCGTCGGGCCCCGCCATTACGTCCATGGCGATCTCGAGATCCTCAGCGCCGCGCGCCAGCGGCCCGCACACGCTGATGTCGGCCTGGGCGACCCTGCCGTTCAGCGCATGGCCGCGCGGCGAGACCACGCCCCAGGTCGGCTTGTGGCCCCACACGCCGTTGTAGCTCGCGGGATTGCGGATTGAGCCGCCGATGTCGCTGCCCGCCTCGATGCCGGTCAATCCGGCGGCCAGCGCGGCACCCGAGCCGCCCGACGAGCCGCCCGGCGTGCGCGACAGGTCCCACGGATTGTTGGTCGAGCCGTAGACCTCGTTGTAGCTCTGCCAGTCGGCGAGGTTCAGCGGCACGTTGGTCTTGCCGAACAGGGTGACGCCGGCATCGATCATGCGCTGCGCCACCAGCGCGTTCGTCTTGACGATGGTGTCCTTGAAGGCAGGATGGCCCCAGGTCGTCGGGAAGCCCGCGACGTCGTAGGACTCCTTGATGGTCATCGGCACGCCGTGCAGCGGGCCGAGCTTCTTGCCGGCTTTCACGGCCTTGTCGGCCGCCTTGGCCCGCTTGCGCGCGCCCTCGATGTCGGTGGCGATGATGGCGTTGAGCTCGGGGTTATAGGCTTCGACGCGCTTGAGATAGAGGTCGAGCAGCTCGAGGCAGCCGATCTTCTTCTTCCGGACCGCGGCGGCGAGCTGCTTGGCGGTCTGGAACGGCAGGGCAAGGGACATCGGGTGGGACTTTCGGCGCAATGGACGGCGACAACGCCCGTACCATATTGTCCCCGCCGCCGTGAAGAAACTCCCCAGCCGCTACCACAAATACGCGCTGCCCATCGGCACCACCTTCTTCATGACCTTCCTGGTGACGGGGGTCGCCACCTGGCGCGTCCTGGGCTGGGACCGCACCATGTTCGAGATGTGGCTCAGCTCCTGGATGATCGCCTGGGTGATCGCCTGGGTGATCGCCGCACCCACGATGTTCGTCATGATGCCCGTGGTACGCCGGGCGCTGTCGCATATCATCGAGGACAAATAGGCAGGGCTGGCCTATTGCCGACCGGGGAAGGCCTGCCGCACACTGTCGGCACCCCGCCAGGGCGGTTTCCGATCGGATGGAACCGAAGCGGTTCCATCCGATCGGAAACGCGCGCACGGGAGATGCTGGTTTCACAGGGCACATTCCGTCCGGCTGATTCCAGCCGGACGGAATGTGCTTTATCGCCAGGGAGGAAACAGATGCCATCCGCTGCCGCCAAGAAGCCCGCCAAGGCGCCTGCCCAGAAGGTCGCCCACGCCCGCATCGCCGAACCCGTGCTGGTCAAGGGCCGGCGCGAGTTCTTCAAGTACCGCGATCTCGGCGTCGCCGAAGCCAGCGGCGGCAACATGCGCGCCCAGGTGATGATGGCGAGCCAGGGCATGAGCCGTCCGACCGGCTGGCACTATCACGAGTGTGACGGCCAGTTCATCTACATCATCAAGGGCTGGGTCGACCTGGAGTTCGAGGATGGCCGCACCATTCGCGTCGAGGAGGGCGATTCGCTCTTCATCCCGGGCTACCTGCGCCACAACGAGATCCGCACCGCCGACGCGCTGGAGATCCTCGAAGTCTCCGTGCCGGGTGAGATGGGCACCAAGCCCTGCGAGGCGCCGGCCGGCTTCAAGAACTGAGGCTCCGCCTGCGCCGCGGCAATCTTCTAGCGGCGCTGCCGCAGCGCAAGGCTGAGGAGCAGGTCGACCTTCTCGTCGAGGGCGCTGGCGTGCGCATCGAGCGCATCGTCTCGACCGGGCGGGCGAGCCCGCCAGCCTTCTGGTACGACCAGCCCGACGATGAGTTCGTCGTGCTGCTGACCGGCGCCGCCCGCCTGCGCTTCGAGGAGGGTGACGTAACGGTCGACATGAAGCCCGGCGATTGGATCGAGATTCCGGCGCGCGTGCTCCATCGGGTGGAGTCGACGCAAGCTGAACCGGCGACTGTGTGGCTGGCAGTGCATACGTCTCATGGTCTTCCGGACCGCGCGCCTCTGGCGCGCTCATGAGCGCGCGGGAAGGTCGCGTCAGACGCGACCCAGCGCGCGGTCCGGAAGAGTCTAACGCGGCCGCGGCCGTACCCGCGCCGTCGGCTCGGCGATCAGCGGGTCGTCGGGCCAGTAGTGGCGGGGATAGCGGCCCTTGAGCTCGGCCTTCACCGCCTTGTAGCCGTTGGCCCAGAAGCTCGCGAGATCGCGCGTCACCTGGACCGGACGCCGCGCCGGCGACAGCAGATGGATGGTCAACGGCACCTTGCCGCCGCCGATCCGCGGCGTGTCCAAGAGCCCGAACATCTCCTGCAGGCGCACCGACAGCGTCGGTTCGGCCGGGTTGGCATAGTCGATCGGCACCCGCGAGCCGCTCGGCACTTCGACATGGGTCGGTGCCAGACGATCAAGCTCGCGCTGCCTGTCCCACGGCACCAGCGATTTCAGCGCGGCCGCAAGATCGATCCGCGTCAGATGGCTGCGCCGCGAGACACCGTCGAGGAACGGCGCCAGCCATGTGTCGAGCGACTCGAGCAACGACTTGTCCGACAGGTCCGGCCAGCCCTCGTCCTGTGTGCGCAGGAAGGCGACGCGCTCTCGCCACTTGGCGAGATCGTCCGACCACGGCAGCGCGCCCAGGCCGAGTTGGCGGATGCCCTCGATCATCGCCGCCTTGAGCTTGTCGGCATCGGGGCTTGCCAGCGGCTTGTCCTCGAGCAGCAGCGCGCCCAGGCGCCGCCGACGGCGCGCCAGCACGACGCCTTCGCGCTCGCTCCATTGCAGAGCTTCCTCATCGACAATCTGCCCGGCGAACAGCTCTTCGATCTCGTTGAGGGCGATCGGCGCGGCGAGGAAGATGCGCGAGTCCTGGGTCGAGCCGTCGAGGTCGGCCACCACCAGGAACTCCTCGTTGGCCATCGGATCGCCTTCCGGCACGGCCGCCCCACGGCCGCCCGACAGCAGGTAGCGATTGGTTCCCGGGCGCCGCCGGCCGATGCGGTCGGGATAGGCGAGCGCCAGCAGGGCGCCGGTCATCGACACGTCGGGCTTCTCGTCGCCGGCGCCTCGCGGCATCAGCCGGCGCGCCTGTTCCTGGATCAGCCGCAGCGCGCCGTCACGCTTGCCGCTGAGCGCGATATCGACGCGATGTCGCAGATCGACGTCGCGCTGGCCCGGCGGCAGGCGCAGGAAGTCGCGCTCGCTCAGGATCGCGGCCAGCAGGGCGGCGATCCTGCCTTGCCCAAGCTCTCGACCTTTCAGCACCAGATGCGCCAAGCGCGGATGCTGGCCGAGCCGCGCCATCGCCCGACCGTGCGGCGTGATCGCGCCCGCGGGGTCGAGCGCACCGAGATTGCAGAGCAGGGCGCGCGCCGTGGCGAGCGAGGCGGCCGGCGGCGGCGTCAGCCAGGGCAGGGTGGCATCGTTGGCGCCCCACAACGCCAGCTCCAGGGCGAGCGGCGCGAGATCGGCATCGAGGATCTCGGGCGGCGTGAAGGGCAGCAGGCCGCGTTGCTGCTCCTCGGGCCACAGGCGATAGCACACGCCCGGCTCGAGGCGGCCGGCGCGGCCGCGGCGCTGGTCGGCTGAGGCCTGGCTGACGCGCACGGTCTCCAGCCGAGTCATGCCCGAGCGCGGCGAGAAGCGCGGCACGCGCATCAGGCCGGAGTCGATCACGATACGCACGCCCTCGATGGTCAGGCTCGTTTCGGCGATCGAGGTCGCCAGCACGACCTTGCGCCGGCCGGGCGGCGAGGGCGCGACGGCACGGTCCTGGTCGGCGGGCGAGAGGTCGCCATAGAGCGGTGCCACGTCGACGCCGGCGCCGAGGTCCAGACGCTCCTCGACGCGGCGGATCTCGCCGACGCCGGGCAGGAACACCAGCGCGCTGCCGTCCTCCTCGGCGAGCGCGCGACGCACCACCGATGCGACGTTGTCCTCGATGCGGCCCGCGAGCTCGCGGTCAAGATAGCGCGTATCGACCGGGAACATGCGGCCGGCCGATTCGATCACCGGCGCTCCGCCGAGGCGATCGGATACCGGGCCGGGATCGAGGGTCGCCGACATGGCAATCACCCGCAGGTCGTCGCGCAACGCCATCTGCGCCTCGCGCACCAGGGCGAAGGACAGGTCGGTTTCCAGGCCGCGCTCGTGCAACTCGTCGAAGATCACGCAGCCGATACCGTCGAGCGACGGGTCGTCCTGCAGCATCCGGAGGAACAGGCCATCGGTCACCACTTCGATGCGTGTGCGTGGCCCGACCTTGGTGTCGAGCCGGACGCGGTAGCCCACGGTCTCGGCGACCGCTTCGCCTAGCGTCGCCGCCATGCGCCGGGCGGCGGCCCGCGCCGCCAGCCGCCGCGGCTCCTGCATGACGATCTTGGCGTCGCCAAGCCACGGCGCATCGAGCAAGGCGAGCGGCACGCGCGTTGTCTTGCCGGCGCCGGGTGGCGCGACCAAGACGGCGGCATTGCGGGCTACGAGTGCTCCTTTCAGGCGCGGCAGTGCTTCGTCGACAGGAAGAGAGTCCATCGCGGCGGCTTATAGCGGCGCCTGCCGGCCGGGTCGATCAAGCGGGAATTTCGCCAGCTAGCTGCGTCGCCCGTACGCAAGCGAAAGGATGCCGTCCCTTGAGGCGCTTCGAAGCGCCGGACGCAACCCCTTACCCTTGAAGCTAGCCCGGCGCAGCTTGAATGGCGCATCTGTCTTCGCTTCCGCGACGACACGGCGGAGACCGCGTTCGACCAGAGTACGCAGCGCAACACCCTCGAGCGTCGCCATTTCGCGGGCTTTGTGCAGCAAAGGATCAGAGATTTCTACTGTGATCTTCATTCCGGGACCTATTGGTAGGGAGCATGCGCCCGCCCGTGCAAGAGGTAGCGCCAGGCACGACGAGAAGCCTATGATCCGCCAACAGATCGAGGAAACGCCGTGCTGAAACTGACCTTCTGTCTGCGGCGATTGCCGACGTTGAGCCTGGAAGAGTTCCAGGATTACTGGCTGAACAAGCATGCGCCGCTGGTCAGGACCCTGCAGCCCGTCCTCGGCATGGTGCGCTATGTGCAACTCCACCGGCTGGCGGGCGACCTGGCCGACGGCATGCGGCGCGCGCGCAGCGCGCCAGAACCCTATGACGGCATCGCCGAGCTGTGGTGGCAAAGCGAAGAGACCTGGCGCGCCGCCGGCCGCAATCCCGAGGCCCGCAACGCCAGCCGCCTGCTGCTGGAAGACGAGGCGAAGTTCATCGATCTCGCCAACTCGCCTCTGTGGCTCAATCGCGAGGAGATGATCTACGGCGAACTGGTGAAGTCGCCGTGATCCAGAAGCTCCGCCAGTCGCGGCCGAGATCGTGATGCTGCTGAACAAGGCCGTCGTCGAGACCCTTGCATTGTCGGAGCTGCGCACGGCGCTGAAGCCGCGCAGGACGACCCCCGAGCAGTACCGCGACCGGATCGCCTGCGACGCCGCGCGCTGGAAGGCGGTGGCGATGGCGGCCAACATCAAGCTGGAGTGAGCCCGCGCGATGCTGGACACGCTGGCGTTCCTCAGGCGCGTCTACGAGCGCTTCAACGCCCGCGACATCGATGGCGTGCTGGCCTGCCTGCATGCCGACGTCGTGTGGGCCAACGGCCAGGACGGTGGCTACGTGCAGGGCCACGACGGCGTGCGGCGCTACTGGACCCGGCAATGGGCGATGATCGATCCCCATGTCGAGCCCGTGGACTTTTCGGTCGCTTCCGAAGGTGAGATCGTCGTCGCAATCCGTCAGACTGTGCGCGATCCTTCCGGCAAGCTTTTAGCCGACACGAAGGTCGGTCACGTCTTCCGCCTGGAAGACGGCCTGATCAAACGCTTCGACATCCGTACGACCCGTTGAGTGAGGACGCGATGGACAGCATCAACGAGGCCCGCCGCTCGGCGGCGCACTTCTTCCTCGAAGGCCTGACCGAGATCGGCTGCGACTACCTGTTCTGCAACTTCGGCACCGACCACGCGCCGATCATCGAGGCCATGGCGGGCTTCGCACGCGACGGCCGCAAGGCGCCGCAGACCGTGATCTGCCCGCACGAGATCACGGCGGCGCACATGGCGGCGGGCTACGCCCTGGCCACCGGTCGCGGTCAGGGCGTGATGGTCCATGTCGATGCCGGCACCGCCAACTCGGCCATGGCCCTGCACAACATCTGCCGTGCCCGCATCCCCGTGCTGCTGATGGCCGGCCGCGCGCCCTACACCACGCGCGGCGAGCTTCTGGGCAGCCGCGACACCTATGTGCATTTCGTGCAGGAGCCGTTCGACCAGGCGAGCCTGGTGCGGCCCTACATCAAGTGGGAATACAACCTGCCCTCGGGCGTGGTCGCCAAGGAGGCGCTGCGCCGCGCCCACACCGTGATGATGAGCGATCCCAAGGGTCCGGTCTACATGACCTTCCCGCGCGAGACGCTGACCGAGCTGTGGTCCGAAGGGCAGATCCGCTCCTATCCCGAGGAGCGCTTCGGTCCGGCAGGCGCGGGCTCGGTCGATGCGAAGACCGTCGACACCATCGCGACCAAACTGCTGACGGCGGAGCGGCCTCTGCTCATCACGGCTTATTCGGGCCGCAACCACGCCGCCGTTCCCCTGCTCGACGAGCTGGCGCAGTTCGCCGGCATCCGCGTGATCGAGTTCAGCCCCATCCACGTCAACCTGCCGCACGATTCGCCCTGCCATGGCGGCTTCGTGCCGACCAAGGCTCTGGCCGACGCCGATGTCGGCCTGCTGGTCGATGTCGACGTGCCGTGGATCCCCAAGGACATGCCGGACAATCCCTCGACCTGGTGGGCGCATGTCGACGTCGATGCCGAGAAGCGCGGCTTCCCGATGTGGACTTTCCCGGCCAACCTGCGCCTGCAGGGCGACAGCTGCCGCTTCTATGCGGATCTGCTTGCTGCCGTGAAGGCAAAGGCCGACGCGGGCTTCAAGACACGGGCCGCGGCGCGCGTGAAGGAGATGGCGGCGGAATCGGTCGCGCGTCGCGAGCAGGCGGCCAAGCTCGCCGCCGATCCCGGCGTGGCGGGCGAGGTCAACGCGCACTTCCTGTGCGCGGCGCTCGTCAAGGCGTTGGACCCTTCCGATGTCATTATCAACGAGGCGATCCGCAACATCCCCACGGTGCTGGCGCAAATGCCGCGCACCAAGCCGGGCAGCCTGGTCGGCCTCGCTGGCGCGGGCCTTGGCTACTCGGGCAATGTCGCCCTGGGGCTGAAGCTCGCCATGCCCGACCGGATCATCATGCCGATCATGGGCGACGGCACCTTCTACTTCTCCAATCCGCAATCGATCCTCGCGGTGTCGCAGAAGTACGGCCTGCCGATCTTCGCCGTCGTGCTCGACAATTCGGGCTGGGGCGCGGTGAAGGAGGCGACGCTTCGGGTCTATCCGGCGGGCGACGCCAAGGGCAGCGGCGAGTTCGGATCGACCTACGGTCCCGCCATGGACTTCGCCAAGATCGCCGAGGCCTGCGGCGCGCATGGCGAACTGGTGGCTGAGCCCGCAGCGGTCGATGGCGCGATCAAGCGGTGCCTCGAAGCCGTGCGGTCGGGTCGCTCGGCAGTGCTGCACGCCAAGGTGACCAGGCTCTGAAGCATGCCGCGATCGAACAGGATCATGCCTCTTCCGGACCGCGCGCATCTTGCGCGCTCATGATCATGAGGCGCGCAAGATGCGCGCGGTCCGGAAGAGGCATGAACTATGGTTCGCATGTCGGAAACTGTAGACCGCAGGTTGATCTCTGCGGAGAAAGCCCCTGATATGAAGGCCAAGCTCCCTCGACGCCCGCAGGAAAGAGAAGTCCATGCCCGATACCGCGACCGTACTCGCGCCGTCGTCCGCCCAAACCGTCCAGCATTTCGACGTCCTGATCGTTGGCGCCGGCATCTCCGGCGTGGGCGGCGCCTATCATCTCAGCCAGCAGTGCCACGGCACGAGCTTCGTCGTGCTGGAATCGCAGGAGAGCTTTGGCGGGACCTGGATCACCCATCGCTATCCCGGCATCCGCTCCGACAGCGACCTCTACACCTTCGGCTATCGCTTCAAGCCGTGGACCGGCAGGCCGATCGCCACGGCCGAGGAGATCCTGGCCTACATGGGCGAGGTGATCGACGAGAACGACCTCGCGCGCCACATCCGCTATCGCCATCGCATCGCCTCGGCGCGCTGGTCGAGCGAGGACAATCGCTGGACCATCGAGGGCGAGCGTCTCGATACCGGTGTGCCCTTCCGCATCACGGCGGGCTTCCTGTGGATGTGCCAGGGCTACTATCACCATTCCGAGGGCTATACGCCCGAGTGGGACGGCATGGCCGACTTCAAGGGCCGCATCGTCCATCCGCAGACCTGGCCCGACGACCTCGACGTCAAGGACAAGCAGGTGATCGTCATCGGCTCGGGCGCCACGGCGGCGACGCTGGTGCCCAACATCGCTGACGACTGCGCGCACGTCACCATGCTTCAGCGCTCGCCGACCTATTTCATCCCGGCGCGCAACGCCAACGACCTCGCCGACCAGCTGCGCCAGCTCGAGGTCGACGAATCGTGGATCCACGAGATCGTGCGCCGGCGCATCCTGCGCGACCAGTCGGTGTTCACCCAGCGCTCGTTCGACGAGCCCGAGAAGGTGAGGGACGAGCTGCTGGCCGGCGTGCGCGCCTATCTCGGCCCCGACTTCGACATCGCCGCGCATTTCACGCCGAGCTACCGGCCTTGGCGCCAGCGCATCGCCTTCGTGCCCGACGGCGACCTGTTCCGCGCCATGCGCAAGGGCAAGGCGTCGGTCGTCACCGACGAGATCGAGCGCTTCACCGAGAAAGGCATCAAGCTCAAGTCGGGCCAGGAGCTGATCGCCGACATCATCGTCACGGCCACCGGCTTCCATCTCAACGTGCTGGGCGACGTCGCCTTCGCGATCGACGGCAAGCCGCTCGATTTCGCCAAGACCGTCACCTATCGCGGCATGATGTTCACCGGCATCCCCAACATGGCCTGGGTGTTCGGCTATTTCCGCGCGAGCTGGACGCTCCGCTCCGACCTGGTCGCCGACTTCGTCTGCCGTCTGCTCGGCCACATGAAGGACAAGCAGGCACGCCGCGTCGAGGTGGCGCTCAGGCCCGAGGACAAGGACATGCCGCTGCTGCCCTGGATCGACACGGAGAACTTCAATCCGGGCTACGTCACGCGCGGCATGCACCTGCTGCCCAAGCGCGGCGACAAGCGCGAATGGCAGCACACCCAGGATTACTGGCGCGAGAAGAACGAGTTTCCGGCGATCGACCTCGACGACAAGGCGTTCGTCTACAGATAGGGCACCACGGCCATGATCGTCACGTCGCAAAGTGCGAATAGCTTGGGCTGCATTTCGGGATCGTGGAAGATCTGGTCGCTTTGCGACGGGTATGTCGACATGGCCGCTGACCTTCTCCGCAGGGGACCTGGTCTCGGAAAGTACACGCTGCCGGGGCTGGCGCGGCAGGAGCCATCACTCGTTCGATTGTCGGTCAATTGCTTCTTGTTGGAGGGAGCCGGAAACCACGGAGTGCTGATCGATTGCGGCGCAGGAGGAAGGTGGGAGCCATCGCTGGGTCACCTTGAGAGGGCGATGGCCGAGGCAGATATTGATCCGTCCTCGATCGCCGTAGTCGCTCTCACCCATACCCATCTCGACCATTTGAATGGGCTGTTAACGCGCGATGGTCGAGAGGCGTTTGCCAATTTGAGCAGGATCGTGATCGCGCGCGATGCCGTCGCGGGCTTTGTCGACGAGCCACACTTGGCGCGCTTTCGGCACTTGCTTGTGCCGATTGGAGACGGAGACCGGCTGGCCGATCATCTGTCGGCAGTTGCGATGCCGGGGCACGCTCCAGGCCACATGGGCTACGTTCTCGACTCGGGCGAGGACCGGATCGTGTTTTGCGGCGACCTGATCCATGTTCCGGCCGAACAATTTGCCCGGCCAGAGCTCACATGGGCTTACGATGACAACCAGTCCATAGCCTGTGCGACGCGGATCAACCTGCTGCGAGAGGCTTCGAATACACGTGCTTGGCTGGCGGGTGCGCATATGGCCAAGCCAGGCATAGGCAGAATCGTCGAAGAAGGTTCCGGATACGCCTTTCTACCGATCGCGCGAGGCATTCACGCTCCGTGGTGAGGCGTGGGTGCCTATCAGACGTTGCCGGCCATGGTGTTGGCGATGTCCATGCGCACGCCGGGCGAGCGGCGATAGTACTGGTGCGAGCTGCCGAGGTCGATGTCGTAGTCGCGGAAGCCGCCGCACAGCACGGTGCGATACCTGGCCGGCGGAAAGCGGTCCTGGTTGGAACGGTCGTGGGCCCCGTCCTGGCCCAGCCGTTTGGCGAAGTTGATCTTCATGCTGATGTCCAGGACGACGTCCTTGTCGCTGGCATAGGTCGAGACGCGCCGGCTCAGCCGGTCGAGCGCGCTGAGCCGGCCGGCCGGCAGGAAGTCGAAGCTGCTGTGGATCTCATCGGCGGCCGCGAGGAACACCTCGTCGAACAGCAAGGCATCACCGTTGCCATGGGCGAACCAGCTCTCCACAGCGGCCTGCAGCGCCCAGTTTCCCATGCTGTGAGCCAGCAGGAAGACGCGATTGCCCTTGGCGCGCGCGCTGGTGATGATCGGCTCGAGGTTGGCGAAGAAGGTCATGACGTGCAGGCCCGACTGGCCGGCCGTGGTCTGGTCGCGCCGATAGGCGGCGGACGGGAAGGGCAGGCTTATAAGCTTGCCGCGCGAGGGCCAGCTGAAGGCCACGACGCTGGTCTCCGCCGCCGGCAGGCCCGATTTCGCGAACCATTGCTGGTTGAAGGCGGCGCGGGTGATGGCGTTCTCGAAGCTGTTGTCGAAGCCGTGGATGAAGACCAGCAGGTTGCGGCCGGGATCGCTGAGGTCGTCGATCACGCCCTGGTCGAACTGGCCCTTGCCGATGGTCTGGATGGAGCTGATGGCGCCGATCGTGTCGGCGTCCAGGTTGGCGTCGTTGACGAACGCGGTGCCGTAGGTGACCTCGTTGGGATTCGACGGCGCCACGGCGTTTTCGCTGTAGCTGGAGACCTGGTCCGGCGGACCGCCCAGGACACGGTTTGTCGCGAAATGAACCGTTGCCGGCATGGAGGTCTCCTGTCGCTGAGTGATTGCGCGTCCAATATGGTCAATGCCGTCACGCGTCTGTGAGGAATGTCACCGTCTCGATGATGCCTGTCGGATCGGCGGCCCCGGGGTGCCGTGTCGGCGTTGAAAGCATTGCTGGCATTTGGGCTCAGCGACACAAGGAATGGCGTGATCGTCCGTTCGGCCCGCCAGATGGGGCCCTCTACGGAGCGCAAAAACTCGCGAAAACGAAACGAGCAGTTCCCCGCACTACAGTTCTTGACAGGAGATGGACTTGAGTTATAATATCGGCTTGTTGCGTTGCTTCCTCGCGTTGTCGCTCTATGCATCGTTGATCCGAGACCAGAAGGGTGCGGCAGACACCGCGCGTCCCGTCCGGTCGCTTGCCTCCGGACGGGACGGGCTCGGGGCTCGGCTCATCGACGCGGCGATTGCGGCTGCGAAACTTGCGTAACTGTCCGAACTCGGAAGGAGGCCCAACCCATAGGGGGTACAATTTCAAGGGGCCACCTGGACTGCACCCCTCGGGTGAGACAGCAAAACGCCGGAAACCTCTCGCACCGCTGACGGCAGTGCATGCACCGCCCCGGTGGCTTCTCAGCCAGCCGGCTGCCAACGGGTCAAAATCACCGTGCCGTGGAACCAGCTGTCACCCGGCGCGGGGGTTCCCCCGCGCTCACCGTAGCGAGGGGCCGTTGAGGCCACAGCAAAAGTCCCTCGCTGCGCTCGGGATGACAGCATTTCTTCGGGCGACATGGTGCAACTCTAAAACGGAATCGCGACCAGGGTGTCGAAGCGGCGGCCGTCGCAGATCACGATGCGCTCGGCGAAGCGCAGAGCGCCCGAGGCGTCGGGCTGGACCTTGTCGCGGTAGCAGCCGGTGGCGAAGACGTCCATGTCGCCCTCGCGCATGATGCGCACGATCAGGAACGGCGTCTCGACCTCGGCCGCGCCGTTCTGCCGGCTGAGCACCACAGGCAGGCCGACAATGTGGCGGTAGCGCTGGCGCTCGTAGATGTTGACCTTGCGCAGCGAGGAGACGCGGTCTTCCAGCATGCCGCGCGTGTCGGCATAGATCAGCCCGCCCTCAAGGCCGCGCGCCACGTTCTCCGCGGTCGTCAGCTTGTAGAGGCAGGGATCGTGGAACAGTTTTGGCCATTCCTCGAACTGCTCGTTGTCGATGACGCGCGCGTAGGTGGCGTTCAACTCGACGAGGCGGGCTATGTCCATCGTTGTCCCCGTCTAATTCGGACTCTTCCGGACCGCGCGCATCCTGCGCGCCTCATGATCAAGCGCGCATGTGAATGCGCGCAAGCGCGCAGGATGCGCGCGGTCCGGAAGAACATGAGCTAGTAGCCCATGAACCGCCGATAGGCCTTCCAGAAGCCGCGCACCGAGGCCTCGGTGGCGCGGGTCGCCTGGCTTTCGGCGGTGCTGCCGCCCATCTCGATCACCGAGACCTGCTCGGCCGCCGCCGCGGTGCCGCGCTGCACGAAGCCGCCGACGCAGCCATCCTCCATGGAGATGAATCCCGCCGGCCCCACCAGGTTCTGCTGCTTCAGCCGCCGGCGATTCATCTCGGGCGTGTCGTCCGCGAAGCCGAAGTAGGTCCACACCAGGTCCATCTTGCCCACACCGCGCGGCACGACGTGGCGCACGGCCAGGCAATTGTGGATCTGCTGCAGGATGAAGCCCGGGAACACCGACAGGATCTGCAGCTGGATGTGGTCGCCGAACTCCTCGACCGAATCGAGCACGCTGGGGTCGGCCAGCGCGAAGCGGCCGTCCAGGTCGGAGCGGATCTGCTGCTCCTTGTAGGCGTTGGCGTTGGCGCCTTCGGGGATGGCGATGGTGTAGCTTGAATGGTTGCCGCCGTCGGGACTGACCAGCACGCCGCCGCCCTGGGTCAGGCGCGAGATGCGGAAGGTCGTGAGGAAAGTGTGCAGGATCGAGGCGTGATAGGTGTCCTTCACGTTCTCGACGTAGAGCTTCCAGTTGTTGGGCAAGGGCTGCACGAAGCGGCCCATCACGCGGATCGGCCGGTTGAGCACGCGCTTGAGCCGGCCCAGCACGTCGGCGCCGATATACTCCTCGATCGGCGGCGTGTCGGGCGACAGGGTGGCGAACACTAGGCCGGCCAACGTCGTGGTGCGGAGCTTCCTCGGGCTGAAATCCTCGCGGCAGAAGTCCTTGGGCATGCCGCCGACGCCGTTGATGCCGCGCTCGAAGGCGATGCCGCGCAGGTTGCCTGAAAGGTCGTAGCTCCAGGAGTGGTAGACGCAGCGGAACTGGTTGCCGACGTTGCCGCCGTCGTCGAAGGCGATCAGCGCGCCACGATGCGAGCAGCGGTTCTCGAAGCAGTTGACCCCGCCGTCGGCTCCGCGCACCGCAATCACCGGCATGATGCCGACATGGTTGGTGCGATAGTCGCCCTTGCTGGGAATGTCCGCTTCCAGGCAGACGAAGTTCCAGGTCGCGGCCTCGAACAGGCGCTCCATCTCGCGCTTGTAGTTGGCTTCGTCCTGGTAGACCCAGTAGGGCACGCGGGCCAGGGACTCCTCGGGCCAGATGCCGTTCGAGACGGTCTCCTTGAGGCCTTCGTCGTGTCGGATGTCCATGCGAACCTCCTGTCACTCCAGCGTTACATTGGCCGACTTGATGACGCCGCGCCAGCGCACTTCCTCGTCCTTGATGAAGGAAGCGGTGGCGATGAAGGAAGCGGTGGCGACCATCGTGCCGCCTTGCGGTTCGGCGCCCAGCTCAATGAACCGGGCGCGGCCAGCAGCGACAGTGCGGTGACGGCACCCAGCAGAAGCGTCATCAGCGTCACCCTCCCAGGGTGCTTGTCTTTCCCGTCATGTTACCTCATCTGAGGGACAACGACATGTCCGGTCCGTTTCACGCTTTTGCACAGTCGATTGAGCGACAGACCCCGCTGAGGGCCGCCATCACGGCCGCTTGGCGGCGGCCCGAGCCCGAATGCGTGCCGCCGCTGATCGAGCAGGCGCGGTTGACGCCGGTCCCCACGCAGCGCGCCCGCGCGCTGGCGACGCGATTGGTCGAGAAGCTGCGGGAGAAGACGCCGTCAGGCGGTGTGGAAGGGCTGATCCACGAATACGCCCTGTCGAGTCAGGAAGGCGTGGCGCTGATGTGCCTGGCGGAGGCGCTGCTGCGCATTCCCGACGACGACACGCGCGACGCCCTGATCCGCGACAAGATCGGCGGCGGCGACTGGCGCGCCCATCTCGGCCACAGCCCGTCGCTGTTCGTGAATGCCGCGACCTGGGGTTTGCTGCTGACCGGGCGGCTGACGGCGACCAGCAGCGAGCAGGGCCTGTCGGCGGCGCTGGTGCGCCTGATCGGGCGCGGCGGCGAGCCGCTGATCCGCACCGGAGTCAACATCGCCATGCGCCTGATGGGCGAGCAGTTCGTCGCCGGCCAGACTATCGGCGAGGCGCTCGACAATGCCCGCGATCGCGAGGAACTGGGCTTCAGGCATTCCTACGACATGCTGGGCGAGGCCGCCGTCACCGCCGAGCAGGCCCTGAACTATATGGCAGCCTATGAGGCCGCGATCCACGCCATCGGCGAGGCCGCGCGCGGCCGCGGCATCTACGAAGGCCCGGGCATCTCCATAAAACTGTCGGCGCTGCATCCGCGCTACAGCCGCGCCCAGATCGAGCGCGTGCAGGCCGAGCTCTATCCGCGGCTCAAGACGCTGGCGGTGCTGGCGCGGCGCTGCGACATCGGCCTGAACATCGATGCCGAGGAGGCCGATCGGCTGGAGATCTCGCTCGACCTGCTGGAGCGGCTCTGCTTCGAGCCCGAGCTCGAAGGCTGGAACGGCGTCGGCTTCGTGGTGCAGGCCTATCAGAAGCGCGCGCTCTTCACGATCGACTGGCTGATCGACCTCGCGCGCCGCTCGCATCGCCGGCTGATGGTGCGGCTGGTCAAGGGCGCCTACTGGGACGGCGAGATCAAGCGCGCCCAGCTCGATGGACTGGAAGGCTATCCGGTGTTCACGCGGCGCATCCACACCGATGTGTCCTACCTCGCCTGCGCATGTCGGCTGCTGGCCGCACCCGATGCCGCGTTTCCCCAGTTCGCCACACACAACGCGCTCACGCTCGCCACCATCCAGGCCATGGCCGGCGAGAACTTTTATGCCGGCCAGTACGAGTTCCAATGCCTGCATGGCATGGGTGAGCCGCTGTACGAGGAGGTCGTGGGGCGGGACAAGCTCAACCGGCCATGCCGCATCTATGCGCCGGTCGGCACGCACGAGACGCTTCTGGCCTATCTTGTACGCCGCCTGCTGGAGAACGGCGCCAACACCTCGTTCGTCAACCAGATCGCCAATCCCGAGGTGACGCTCGACACGCTTCTGGCCGACCCGATCGAGCGGGCACTTGCATTGCAGCCCGTCGGCGCGCCGCATCCGCGCATCGTGCTGCCGCACGACCTGTTCGGCACCCGCCGGAACTCGCGCGGGCTCGACCTGGCCAACGAGCAGGTGCTGGCGGGGCTTGCCGCGACCCTGCAGGAAGGGCAGGCGGTGGCCGCCGTGCCGGTGCTGGCCGATGGTCCACGCAAAGGCGAAGCGCAGCCGGTGACCAATCCGGCCGATCGCCGCGACGTCGTCGGCACGGTCGTCGAGGCGACGGCCGACGTGGTCGATGCCGCCTGCCTGCAGGCGAGGCCGTGGCAGGAGGCGCCGGCGGCACGCGCCGCGACCCTGCGGCGGTCCGCCGACCTGATGGAGGCGCGCCTCGAGCCGCTGCTCGGGCCGATCGTGCGCGAGGCCGGCAAGACCCTTGGCAATGCCGTGGGTGAGGTGAGGGAAGCGGTCGACTTCCTGCGCTATTACGCGGGCTGTGTCGAAGGCTTTTCCAACGACACGCATCGGCCGCTGGGCGTGGTCGCCTGCATCAGCCCGTGGAACTTCCCCTTGTCGATCTTCACGGGCCAGATCGCGGGCGCGCTGGCCGCGGGCAATGCCGTCATCGCCAAGCCGGCCGAGGAGACGCCGTTGATCGCCTCGCTTGCCGTGGCGCTCATGCACGAGGCGGGCGTGCCGTGCGCAGCGCTGCAGCTGCTGCCCGGTGACGGCAAGGTCGGCGGACGGCTGGTCGGCAATCCAGCGGTCGCCGGCGTGGTCTTCACCGGTTCGACCGAGGTGGCGCAGTCGATCAACCGGCAGCTCGCCCGGCGGCTCAATGCCGACGGGCGGCCGCCGGTGCTGATCGCCGAGACCGGCGGGCAGAACGCCATGGTCGCCGATTCATCGGCCTTGCCCGAGCAGCTCGTGCTCGATGCGCTGACCTCGGCCTTCGATTCGGCGGGCCAGCGCTGCTCGGCATTGCGCGTGCTCTGCCTGCAGGACGACGTCGCCGATCGGGTCGTGCCCATGCTCACGGGGGCGATGGCCGAGCTTGGTCTCGGCAACCCCGATCGGCTGTCGGTCGATGTCGGGCCGGTGATCTCCGAGGGTGCGCAGAAGGGGCTCAACGCGCACATCGAGCGCATGCGCGCGGCGGGCCATGCCGTGCATCAGATGGCGCTGGCGGAGCCGACGCAACACGGCGCCTTCGTGCCGCCGACGCTGATCGAGATCGACGCCATCTCCGACCTCCCGGGCGAGGTGTTCGGGCCGGTCCTGCACGTGCTGCGCTACCGGCGCGAGGACATGGAGGCCGTGGTGCGCGCCGTGAACGCCACGGGCTTCGGGCTCACCTTCGGCGTGCACAGCCGCATCGACGAGACGATAGAGCGCGCGACCGCGGCCAGCGCCGCCGGCAACCAGTACGTCAACCGCAACATGATCGGCGCCGTGGTCGGCGTGCAGCCGTTCGGCGGCCACGGCCTGTCGGGCACCGGCCCCAAGGCCGGCGGGCCGCTCTATGTGCTGCGCCTGCTGGCGCAACGGCCGACGACACCGATTCCCGAGGGCGAGCTGCCGGGACCGGTCGGCGAGCGCAACACCTACGGCGCCCGGCCGAAGGGAACGATCCTCTGCCTCGCGCGCGATGCGGCCGAGCGCACAGCCCAGCACGCGGCGGCGAAGGCGGCGGGCAATCGCGTCACCGACGATCCCGCGTCGCCGCACGTCGTCGCCGCATTGTTCGCTGGCAGCCAGGACGAACTCCGCGCGCTCAACCAGCGCCTGGCTACGCGCGACGGGCCGATTGTCCCCGTCTACGTGGCCCCCTATCCCGTCGAGTTCCTGAGCGCCGAGGTCTCGCTCAGCGTCAACACCGTCGCCGCCGGTGGCAACGCCAGCCTGATGACCATCGGGTAGGCGTCTTGCCGGAGCGCGGGCCTCCAAGCCCGCGGTCCGGCAAGATCACGGATAGACGATCTTCGCCAGCGGCTTCCACTTGTCGTAGTCGGCGACCACGCGCGCCCGGAACTGCTCGGGCGTGCTGGCGCGGGCTTCGTTGCCCACGTCGCGCAGGCGGGTCTGCAGCTCGGGCACGGCGACGGCGATCTTCACCGCCTTGGAGAGCCGGGTCGCGATGTCGGCCGGCAGGCCCGCCGGAGCGGCAAGGCCCAGCCACGACACGACCTCGTAGCCCGGCACGTCCTCGGCCACCGGCCGGACGTCGGGATTGAACGGCCAGCGCTCCTGCGAGGTCACGCAAAGCGCGCGCGCCTGGCCGGAGTTGAGCGCGCTGTGGAAGTTGGTGAAGGTGCTGATCGAGCCGTCGAGGCGGCCGACGATCACGTCGCTGATCAGCTGCCCCTGGTCCTTGTAGGCCACCGGCTCGATCTGGAAGCCGGTGCGCGCCTTCAGGAGCTCGACGGCGAGGTGCAGGGTGTTGCCGGTGCCGGCGTGGCCATAGTTGAGCTTGCCGGGCCGCTCGCGGGCCGCGGCCATGAAGTCCTTCAGCGTCTTGCAGGGCGCGTTCGCCGCGACGAACAGCGCGAAGGGAAAGAGCGTGATGGTCGAGATGTAGGAGAAGTCCCTGAGCGTGCTGAACGTCACCTGCGGATCGGTCGCGCTGATGACGTTGGCGCCGCCGGTGATGAGATAGAGCGTGTAGCCGTCGGCCGGCTGGGTGGTGAGGTATTGCGCCGCGGTGCGCTCGCCCGCGCCGGGCTTGGGCTCGACGATCACGCTCTGCCCAGGGTGCTCATCAGGCTGGGCGAAATCACGCGGGCGATGATGTCGGGGTTGGATCCCGGCCCGTAGCCGTGGACGATGCGGATCGGCTTGTTGGGATAGGCGGGCTGAGCGTGGCCGATCGCCGGCCAGGCGGCCGTCACGGCAAGGGATCCGAAAAGACCCCGGCGTCGCGTGAGCATTGTCGTTCCTCCCGTACGTCGCGGTCATTGCCGCGCCGTTTTTGCTTGTTGCCGACGATGTCCGCCGGGAAACTGGCTTTCAAGCAAGAATTGGCACCGGGACCATGGAAAGTTACGAAGTTTTCGCCATCAAATACGCTACGCGCGACGCGCTGCGCAGCTCGCACTTCATCGGCGGCGATCCGCACGATGGGCCCATGCCGATGGACTACTTCATCTGGCTGGTGCGCAACGCCAGCCGGACCTTCGTGGTCGACACCGGCTTCACCGAGGCCATGGCCAAGAAGCGCAAGCGCACCTTCCTGCGCACGCCGACCGAGGGACTGGCGCTGATGGGCGTCGAGGCGAGGGTGGTGAAGGACGTCATCATCACCCACATGCACTATGACCATGTCGGGACGTTCTTCGACTTCCCCGTCGCTCAGTTCCATCTCCAGGACCTCGAGATGAACTTCGCCACCGGCCGCTACATGCGGCATGGCCGGTTCAGCCACGGCTACGAGGTCGAGGACGTCGTCGGCATGGTGCGGCTGGTGTTCGGCGATCGCGTGCGCTTCCACGCCGGCTCGGCCGAGCTCGCACCCGGCATCAGCGTGCATCACATCGGCGGCCACACGATGGGCCTGCAATGCGTGCGCGTTGCCACGGCGAGCGGCTGGCTGGTGCTGGCGTCCGACTGCAGCCACTACTACGAGCACATGGAGACCGGCCGCGTCTTCCCGACGACCTTCCATGTCGGCGACACGATCGAGGGCTACGACAAGTTGCGCGCGCTGGCTGAGTCGCCCCGGCACATCATCCCGGGTGATGATCCGTTGGTGATGAAGCGCTGTCCTGCGCCGTCGAAGGCGTTGGAGGGGATTGTCGTACGACTGGATGTCGCGCCGGTCGACTGAGCGCCTATGGGCGCGCCACCCCAGTGGCGCGCCCCAGCGGAATTATGACCGCCCGAAGACGTCGGGCTTGCGGTTCTCGCGGACGCACAGCAACTGAGTCGCCATCTCGGGCGGCTGCTTGATGCGTTCTTCCTCGCATTTGTCGTAGGTCCAGGGACCGCCGAAATACGAGTTGCCGGAGAGCTGGATGAGATTGTTCTTCTGCAAGTACCAGCCCGGCCCGGTCCACGCCGTCGCGACGCTGGGCGTCGGCGAGCAGCCGGAGGCGGAAAGGCCGGTCAGGGCCACGACCGCAATGCAGATCGCCGAGCGGCAAAGCAACGGAAACGACATCTTTCTGGCAACTCCCCGAGGCAGGCCGCTTGAAATTACAGCGGCTTTTGCGTCGCAACAATTGCTTTCGTCGGGCGTAGCCGCCGCGCTAATAATGCCTGATAACGACATGGTTCCCGGGGGAACTGCGCCGGGGGGCTGCAGGACAGAATTCGATGGATTTGCCTGAGAAACAGGGGCTTTACGACCCGCGCAACGAGCACGACTCCTGCGGTGTCGGCTTCGTGGCCGACATCAAGGGCCGGAAGTCGCATGCCATCGTGAGCGAGGGCCTGAGCATCCTGGTCAACCTCGACCACCGCGGCGCCGTCGGTGCCGACCCGCTGGTGGGCGACGGCGCGGGCTGCCTGATCCAGATCCCCGACACCCTGCTGCGCGACTGGGCGCGCAAGGAGGGCGTCGACCTGCCGCACCCCGGCCACTACGCCGTCGCCATGTGCTTCCTGCCGCAGGACGACAAGGCGCGCGCCTTCGCCATCAAGCGGCTGGAGCACTTCGTCAAGGTCGAGAAGCAGAAGCTTGTGGGCTGGCGCGACGTGCCGACCGACATCAGCGGGCTCGGCAAGGCCGTGGTCGAGTGCATGCCGGTGATCAAGATGGCGATCGTCGGCCGCGGTCCCAAGCTCGCCGACCAGGACGCCTTCGAGCGCAAGATCCTGGCGATCCGCAAGCAGACCCAGAACCCGCTGGTCGACCTCGAGAAGAAGCACAAGCTGCCCGGCCTGTCGCAGCTCTACATGCCGTCCTTCTCCTCGCGCACCGTGGTCTACAAGGGCCTGCTGCTGGCGCCGCAGGTCGAGAGCTTTTATGAGGACCTGCGCAATCCGCTGACCCAGTCGGCGCTCTGCCTGGTGCATCAGCGCTTTTCGACCAACACCTTCCCGTCGTGGCGGCTGGCGCATCCCTACCGCTTCATCGCCCACAACGGCGAGATCAACACGGTGCGCGGCAACGTCAACTGGATGTACGCCCGCCGGCGCACCATGGAATCCGATCTGATCGGCGCCGACCTTGACAAGATGTGGCCGATCATCCCGCATGGGCAATCGGACACCGCCTGCGTCGACAACGCCCTCGAGCTGCTGGTCAACGGCGGCTACTCGCTGTCGCACGCCATGATGATGCTGATCCCCGAGGCGTGGGCCGGCAATCCGCTGATGGATGCCAAGCGCAAGGCCTTCTACGAATATCACGCGGCCCTGATGGAACCATGGGACGGCCCGGCCTGCATCGCCTTCACCGACGGCCGCCAGATCGGCGCCACGCTGGACCGCAACGGCTTGCGCCCGGCGCGCTTCCTCGTGACCGACGACGACAAGGTCGTGATGGCCTCGGAAGCGGGCGTGCTGCCGATCCCCGACGGGAAGATCGTGCGCAAGTGGCGCCTGCAGCCCGGCAAGATGCTGCTGATCGACCTCGAGCAGGGCCGCATCGTCGAGGACGAGGAGCTGAAGCGCGCACTGGCCGAGGCCGAGCCCTATGAGGAGTGGCTGAAGGAGACGCAGCACAAGCTGGAAGAGCTGTCGGAGATCCCCGACGCGCCGGCGCCCGCGCCGTCCAACGATCCGACCACCTTGCTCGATCGCCAGCAGGCCTTCGGCTACACCCAGGAGGACATAAACTTCTTCCTCGAGCCGATGAGCAAGGAGCCCGACGATCCGGTGGGCTCGATGGGCACCGATACGCCCATCGCCGTGCTCTCCAAGAAGCCCAAGCTCCTCTACAATTACTTCAAGCAGAACTTCGCGCAGGTCACCAACCCGCCGATCGATCCGATCCGCGAGGAGCTGGTGATGTCGCTGGTGTCGATGATCGGCCCGCGGCCCAACCTGCTGGGCCGCCACGCCGGCACGCACAAGCGGCTGGAAGTCTCGCAGCCCGTCCTGACCAACGCCGAGCTGGAGAAGATCCGCTCGATAGAAGACCTTTTGGACGGCTCGTTC
Organism: Rhodospirillales bacterium; assembly: GCA_009377525.1. Lineage (GTDB taxonomy): Bacteria > Pseudomonadota > Alphaproteobacteria > Reyranellales > Reyranellaceae > Reyranella. The sequence continues at coordinate 61,870 of WHTW01000005.1, read as the reverse complement.
CGCACGGCCACCATCGACACGACTTGGCCCGCGTCGGAAGGCGCGGCGGGGCTTGAGAAGGCACTCGACCGCATCTGCGCCGAGGCGACCGACTGCGTGCTGGCCGATCGCAACATTCTCATTCTGTCCGACCGCAACGTGTCGGCCGAGCGCGTGCCGATCCCGGCACTGCTGGCGACGGCGGCGGTGCACCATCACCTGATCCGCCGTGGGCTGCGCACCCAGACGGGCCTGGTGATCGAGTCCGGCGAGGTGCGCGAGGTCCATCACTTCTGCTGCCTGGCGGGCTACGGCGCCGAGGCGGTGAACCCCTATCTCGCCTTCGAGACCCTCGAGGCGCTGCGCGTCGAGAACGGCCTGCCGCTCAAGGCCTACGAGGTGCAGAAGAACTACATCAAGGCGATCGGCAAGGGCCTGCTGAAGGTGATGTCCAAGATGGGCATCTCGACCTACCAGTCCTATTGCGGCGCGCAGATCTTCGATGCCGTCGGCTTGCATTCGGGTTTCGTCGAGAAGTATTTCACAGGCACCGCCACGACCATCGAGGGGGCGGGCTGGCAGGAGATCGCCGAAGAGACGGTGCGCCGCCACGCCGACGCCTACGGCAACAAGGCGATCTACCGCAGCATGCTCGATCCGGGTGGCGACTATGCCTTCCGCCTGCGCGGCGAGGACCATGCCTGGACGCCCGAGAGCGTCGCCAGGCTGCAGCACGCGGTGCGCGGCAACTCGTCGGACGAGTACAAGGCGTTCGCGACCTCGATCAACGAGCAGAGCGAGCGGCTTCTGACCATCCGCGGCCTGATGCAGTTCAAGTGGGCCGAGAACCCGATCCCGGTCGAGGAGGTCGAGCCCGCGGCCAACATCGTGCGCCGCTTTGCGACGGGCGCCATGAGCTTCGGCTCGATCAGCCGCGAGGCCCATACCACGCTCGCCATCGCCATGAACCGCATCGGCGGCAAGTCGAACACCGGCGAGGGCGGCGAGGAGAGCGACCGCTTCAAGCCGCTGCCCAACGGCGATTCCATGCGCTCGGCCATCAAGCAGGTGGCGTCGGGCCGCTTCGGCGTGTCGGCCGAGTACCTGGTCAATGCCGACGACCTGCAGATCAAGATGGCCCAGGGCGCCAAGCCCGGCGAGGGCGGCCAGCTGCCGGGCCACAAGGTCGACGAGAACATTGCGCGCGTGCGGCGCTCGACGCCGGGCGTCGGCCTGATCTCGCCGCCGCCGCACCACGACATCTATTCCATCGAGGACCTGGCGCAGCTCATCCACGACCTCAAGAACGTCAATCCGCGCGCCCGGGTGTCCGTGAAGCTGGTGTCGGAAGTCGGTGTCGGCACGGTCGCGGCCGGCGTCAGCAAGGCGCGCGCCGACCATGTGACGATCTCGGGTTTCGAGGGCGGCACCGGCGCCTCGCCATTGACCTCGCTGACGCATGCCGGCTCGCCGTGGGAGATCGGCCTGGCAGAGACCCAGCAGACGCTGGTGCTGAACGGATTGCGCGGCCGCATCGCCGTACAGGTCGACGGCGGTCTGCGCACCGGCCGCGACGTCGCCATCGGCGCGCTTCTGGGCGCCGATGAGTTCGGCTTTGCCACCGCGCCGCTGATTGCCGCCGGCTGCATCATGATGCGCAAGTGCCATCTCAATACCTGCCCGGTCGGCATCGCGACCCAGGACTCGGTGCTGCGCAAGCGCTTCACGGGCCAGCCCGAGCACGTCATCAACTACTTCTTCTTCGTCGCCGAGGAGCTGCGCGAGATCATGGCGCGGATGGGTTTCCGCACGCTGAGCGACATGATCGGCCGGGTCGACAAGCTCGATATGAAGCGCGCCGTCGATCATTGGAAGGCGGGCGGAGTCGATCTCTCCAGGCTGCTCTATGCGGCGCCGGCCAAGGAAGGTGTGGCGATCTGGAACTGCGAGAACCAGAATCACGGGCTCGACAAGGCGCTCGACCACAAGCTGATCGAGGCGGCGCAGCCGGCGCTCGAGAAGCGGGAGCCGGTGCTGGTCGAGCAGTCCATCACCAACGTCAACCGCACCGTCGGCGCCATGCTGTCGGGCGAGGTTGCCAAGCGCTACGGCCACGAGGGGCTGCCCGAGGATACGATCTCGGTGCGGTTGGCCGGCACCGCCGGCCAGAGCTTCGGTGCCTTTCTGGCCCACGGCGTGTCGCTCGAGCTTACGGGCGATGCCAACGACTATGTCGGCAAGGGTCTGTCGGGCGGCCGTGTCGTCGTGCGCCAGCCCGAAGGTTCGACGCGCGATCCGCTGGAGAACATCATCGTCGGCAACACCGTGCTGTACGGCGCGATCGGCGGCGAGGCCTATTTCGAGGGCGTGGCCGGCGAGCGCTTCGCCGTACGCAACTCCGGCGCGGTCTCGGTCGTCGAGGGCACCGGCGATCATGGCTGCGAGTATATGACCGGCGGCGTCGTGGTCGTACTGGGCGACACTGGCCGCAACTTCGCGGCCGGCATGTCGGGCGGCATCGCCTATGTCTACGATCCCAAAGCGCGCTTCGGCGAGCTGTGCAACATGGCGATGGTCGAGCTCGAGCCGGTGGGCGTGCCCCAAAGTGACAGAGGGGCCGCCGACAAGGACGCGCCGGGCCGGCCGCATCAGCGCGCCATAAGCGCCGACGACAACGGCATGGGCGACGTGCTGCGCTTCGATTCCGAGCGCCTGCGCATCCTGGTCGAGCGCCATCACCTGCACACCGCCAGCGCCCGCGCCCGCGCCCTTCTGGAAGACTGGGACAATGCGCTCAAGAGTTTCATCAAGGTGATGCCCAGGGACTATAAGCGCGCGCTGGTGCAGGCGCGCGAACGCGCAGCGGCGAAAGCGGTCGCGGCAGAGTGAAGGAACAACAAGAGTGTATGTAATGACAAGAGCCGTCGCCCCGAGCGGAGCGAAGCGTAGCCGAGGGGCCTTGCCTGCGGCAGAAAAGGTCTCTCCGCTCCGCGCTTCGTGCTCCAGTCGAGACGACGGAGGCCGCTGATGGGTCAGCCCACCGGCTTCCTGGAGATCGAGCGCAAGGACCGGCCCTACGAGAAGGTCGAGGCGCGGCTGAAGCATTGGCACGAGTTCGTGCTGCCGTTGCCGCCGGCCGAAGTCTCCAAGCAGGGCGCGCGCTGCATGGATTGCGGCATCCCGTTCTGTCACAACGGCTGCCCGGTCAATAACCTGATCCCCGACTGGAACGAGCTGGTGCGGCGCGACCGTTGGCAGGACGCGCTGGAAGTCCTGCACTCGACCAACAACTTTCCGGAGTTCACCGGCCGCATCTGCCCCGCGCCCTGCGAGGCCTCGTGCACGCTGAACGTCGACGACAATCCGGTGACCATCAAATCGATCGAATGCTCGATTGTCGATCGCGGCTGGGACGAGGGCTGGATCGCCCCGCTCGTGCCAGCGAAGAAGACCGGCAAGCGCGTCGCGGTCGTGGGCTCCGGTCCGGCCGGCATGGCCTGCGCCCAGCAGCTCGCGCGCGCCGGCCACGCCGTGACGCTGTTCGAGAAGGCCGACCGCATCGGCGGCCTGCTGCGCTACGGCATCCCCGACTTCAAGATGGAGAAGCGCCATATCGACCGGCGCATGCGCCAGATGGAGGCCGAGGGCGTGGAGTTCCGCACCGGCGTCGAGGTCGGCGCCACGCTCTCCATCAAGTCGTTGCTCGAGGGCTACGACGCCGTGGCGCTGACCGGCGGCGCCGAGTGGCCGCGCGACCTCGAAGTGCCCGGCCGCGAGCTTTCCGGCATCCACTTCGCCATGGATTTCCTCACGCAGCAGAACAAGCGGGTGGCGGGTGACGACGAGGCGCGGGCCGCGCCCAAGGGCACGCTCACGGCCAAGGGCAAGCATGTCGTGGTGATCGGCGGCGGCGACACCGGCTCGGACTGCGTCGGCACGTCGAACCGGCAGGGTGCTGCCTCGGTGACCCAGCTCGAAGTCATGCCGCAGCCGCCGGAGCGCGAGAACAAGGCGCTGACCTGGCCCGACTGGCCGCTCAAGATGCGCACCTCCTCCTCGCACGAGGAAGGCGTGGGCCGCGACTTCGCGGTACTGACCAAGCGTGCCGTCGGCAAGGGCGGCGAGGTCCAGGCCCTGGAGTGCGTGCGCATCGACTGGGTGAAGGGCGCCGACGGCCGCATGGCCATGAAGGAGGTCGAGGGCAGCGCCTTCGAGCTCAAGGCCGACCTCGTGCTGCTGGCCATGGGATTCCTGGGCCCGTGCCGGCCCGGCATGGTCGAGCAGTCGGGTGTGACGCTCGATCCGCGCGGCAACATCGCGGCCGACGTCCAGGACTACAAGACCAGTGTCCCCAAGCTGTTCGCCGCCGGCGACATGCGGCGCGGCCAGTCGCTGGTCGTCTGGGCGATCCGCGAGGGCCGTCAGTGCGCCTGCTCGATCGATGAAAGCCTGATGGGGTCGACGACCCTGCCACGCTAGCTCCGGTCTTCGCAGAGCGCTGCAGAATGGTCATGGCTGCAATAATCGACCGATAGCCGCCATTGGCCTCACAACACTTTCAGTTTTCACGAGAATTGCTTTAGACTTCGTCCAGCGTCGGTGGCAGGCGCCTGGGGAGGTCCTGCCGCGTCTTATTGGGGTGTCGATGAAGCTGCTGCTGATCCAGGGCGCCAACATGGAGTATCTGGGCCGCCGCCAACCTGAGCTCTATGGAACGACTTCGGCCAAGGACCTCGACGCCATCCTGCGTCGGCGGGCGCGCGAGCTCGATGTCAGTCTGGATATCCTCTACACCAACACCGAAGGCGAGGCGGTGTCGGCGATCTATCGGGCCGACCGGGCAAACATCGACGGCATCCTGTTCAACCCGGCGGGCTTCCTGCATGCCGGGCACGCCCTGCGCGACTGCCTGAGGTCGATCAACGCGCCGGCCATCGAAATCCACATGACGAACATTGAAAAGCGCGGCTACGGCTCCGTCACCTCCGAAGCCGCGGTCGGCATGATCGCGGGCTTCGGCGTCGATTCCTACCTGCTGGCGCTCGAGGCCATGGCGGCGCGGCTGCGCAAGGCCAAGGACTGACGGTCACCAGGTACCGGTCGTGAGCGTGGTCGGCGCATAATCGCCGAAGCGCCAGGCGAAGGGAAAGGCGCCGCGCCGCCGCCAGGCCCGGTCGACCGATACCCGCCACAGACGCTGGGCGCCGGCCGGGCCGTTGCCCTCGGGATGCCAGTCGATCGTCGCCCGGCCCTGGAGCTGCAGGATGTCGCCCGAGGCGAAGTCGATGAACAGCAGGCCGGCGCGCGGGTCGCCTAGAAGGTTGCCCAGCGTGTTGTAGAAGCGGTTGCCGCGGAAGTCGGGGATGGCCAGCGTATCGTCCACCGCGCCGACGAAGCCCGGCTTACCGCCGCGGTGCGACATGTCGAGGCCGCCGTCGTCGATCCCGGCCCGCGAGCGGCTGGCGACGAAGAAGGTGTCGGACGCAGCGATCAGGGCGCGCGCGGGGTCGTCGAGATGATCGAGACGCTCGACCGGTGCGCCGGCCGCGGCGCGCGGCGACGGCTCGCGCGTCTGGATGTACTGCGCGCAATTGCCGAAGCTCTGGGCGATCTCGACGGTGAGCCCGTTGTCGACGGCGACCAGGCGCCCGTTGGCGCGGTTGCGCCGGCGGGTGGTGAAGTCGAGGCCCAAAAGCCCGATCTCGGCGCTGGCCGTGAAGGTCGACGCGGCCGGATCGCCGGGTGCCGGCAGGGCGGCGATGCTGAGAGTCGTCGGATCGGGCGATTGCATAAAACCCGGATCGCCGGTCAGCACCGAGGCCATCGGCCAGCCTTCGGCGTCCAGCGTGGCGACGAAGAGGTAGGGCAGCAGCGCGAAGAACTGGCGATGCTGGTCGGGCATGAACGGCCGGATGGCGACGCGCCCGGCGCGCTGGTGGCCGGCCAGCGCCTGCGCCCTTGCCTCGTCCTCGTGGAAGGCGAGAAACGTCATGTGAGTCCCTGAGGCTTCTCGGCGAACTGCTGCTTGGGGTCGTACCAGGGTGCTGCGTCGGATCGCCAGATATGGACCTGCGGGCGATCGGTGACCGGCGTGTCGAGGCAGCCCAGCCGCAGCAGCACCACGGGCTGGGCGACGCGCTCGGCCATGATGTGCGAACCGCACTGCGTACAGAAGCGGCGGAACTTGCCGGGCGAGGATTCGATGGCCCCCAGCCGGTCCTCGCCGCGAACCCAGTGGAATTTTTCGCGTGGCACGGCGGTCACGGACGAGAAGGCGCTGCCGTGGGTCTTGCGGCAGGTCTGGCAATGGCAATGGACGATGCGTTCGAGAGGGGCGTCGGCTTCGTAGGCGACGGCGCCGCACAAGCAGCTTCCGGTGAGCATGGTGTCCTCCGTCGCCCTCAAGCTAGGTCGGACGGTTTGCACCGAAAAGATCAGCAATGTACAAATCACTCTTTCTCGAAATGGAATAATCCAATGGACCGGCTTGACGAGCTGGCGATCTTCGTACGCATTGTCGAGGCGGGCAGCCTGGCGCGCGCCGCGGCGCGATTGCGTCGCTCGCCGCCTGCGGTCACCCGCGCCCTGGCGGCGCTGGAAGATCGCCTCGGCGTGCGGCTGGTCGACCGCACGACACGCCGGCTGGCGCCGACCGAGGCGGGCCGCGCCTTCTACGACAAGGCGCGCGGGCTCACGGCCGATTACGAGGCAGCGACGGCCGGAGCGCGCGAGGCGCCGGTGCGCGGATTGCTTCGGATCACCGCACCGGTGCAGTTCGGCCGCCGCCATATCGCGCCGATCGTGGCGCGCTTCCTCGATGAACATGCGGGTGTCGAGGTCGAGCTGCTGCTGGCTGACCGCAACATCGATCTCATAGACGAGGGCATCGACGTCGCCCTGCGCATCGGCCCGCTCGCGGATTCGACGCTGTCGGCGCGGCTGGTCGGCCATGTGCGCCGGCTGTGGGTGGCAAGCCCGGCCTATCTCAAGCGCCGCGGCGTGCCGCGCGCGCCGGGCGATCTGGCGCGTCACGAGGCGATCCTGGGGACCGCGCGAAGTGTCATGGATTGGCGCTTTGCGGGCCTGCGCACGCCACCGCGCCTGATGGGACGGCTGCGCGTCGACGACGTCGAGACCCGCCTGCGCGCTGCGCGCGATGGCCGCGGCGTGGCTCAGCTCCTGTCCTACCAGGTGGCCGACGAGCTTTTGACCGGCAAGCTGGTGCGCCTGCTGCAGCCCTGGGAGATGCCGCCGCTGCCGGTGCACCTCGTCACCAAGGGCCGCGTCCATCGCGCGCCCAAGATCGACGCCTTCGTCGACTTTGCGGCCAAGCGGCTGAAGACGTTGCCCGTGCTCAAGGGTTAGGGCTGCCAGAACCACTTGGCGATTTCGGCCCGCCGGGCCGCCGGATCGATGCCGACGTCGTCGAGTTGCCGGCTGTCCAGCTCGCGCAGCTGCCGCCGGGTGCGATGGCGGTGATGCCAGATGATCAGCGCAGCGAGCGGCCGAAGGCGGCGGCGTAAAGCCGGTGCGGGGTCGGCGTGGATGAAGGAATGATCGATGGCGGACATGGGCGGAACCATGCCCGGCAAAGACCGTTCGTCGTTGCGGCGTGCATCGAACCGTCGCCGCGCGATTGACAGGCCAGACGCGGCTGCTAATTGTGAACTATTGAGTTAAGTATCAGGGAGTGTACCGATGTCCTATGTCGATGGTTTCGTCCTGGTCGTGCCGAAGAGGAAGCTCGCGATCTACAAGAAGATGGCGATCAAGGCCGGCAAGGTGTGGCGCGAGCATGGCGCGCTCGACTATCGCGAATGCGTGGGCGACGACCTCAAGGTGAAGATGGGCCTGCCGTTCCCCAAGCTCGCCAAGACCAAGCCTGGCGAGACGGTGGTGTTCTCCTACATCGTCTACAAGTCGCGCGCCCATCGCGACAAGGTCAACGCGAAGGTGATGGCCGACAAGCGCCTGACGGGCCCGGGCATGCCCAAGGAGATGCCGTTCGACATGAAGCGTATGGCCTACGGCGGCTTCAAGACGCTGGTGGAGTTCTGATCGGTCGCGTTACAAGCGGGGCATGATCGAGATCACACTCCTTCGCGAAGATGACCGCCAAGTCTGGCAGCCGCTCGCTGTCGGCTACAACGCCTTCTATGAGCGGGTTCTGCCCGACGCCGACTACGACCGCGCCTGGCGCCGGCTGCTGGGGGCCGACGTGCTGCATGGCCTGGCGGCGCGGCTCGACGGCCGCGTCATCGGCATCGCCCACTATTTCTTCCATCCCAGCATCTGGTTCGACGATGTCTGCTATCTCGCCGACCTGTTCGTCGACGAGGCGATGCGCGGGCAGGGCGCGGCGCGGCTCTTGATCGAGGCGGTCGCCGGCGCGGCGCAGGCGCACGGTTGCCCGCGCTACTACTGGCTGACGCAGCAGCACAATGTCCGCGCCCGCGGCCTCTACGACAAGGTAGCGCGCTTCGCGGGGTTCATCCGTTACGACTACCCGATGAACCCAACCTAGATCAGTCCGGCGTGACGCCGAAGCGGCGCTGCCAGAACTCGCGGCTGCGCCGCTCGCCGACGTCGCAGCCCAGCTCATACTCCGGCCGGATGAAGCGCGTGTAGTCGTCCTCGCCACGCATCGGCCGGCGGCCGCTTTGCGCGAGCTGGGCGCCATCGCGCAGGAGACCGCGGGCGATATCGAAGTCGCTCATCGGACCGAGTTCGGGGCCGGCGTCGGCCACCTCCTGCAGGAGCTTCTTGCGCACGGCGCGGGGAAAGTCCTCGAAGTTCTTGGCGACCTCGACGAAGGAGCGCGGCCCGCCGGTGACGCAGTGCAGGTAGTACTTGTCGAGATCGGACTCGCTCGGGAAGCCGAACGGGTTGGGCCGGTCGTTCATGATCGGCAGCCCGTTGATGACGATGCGCTCCTTCAGCGCCTCGTAGCGCATGTCGGTCACCAACCCGCCGTCGTTGTTCGAGCCGTCGCCCGAGATGTCGAGCACCTTGCGCTCGGCCTCGTAGGGACTGCGGCCGAACAGCGGGATGGCGTAGCGAATGGCGCCGCTGATCGAGGTGCGGCGGGCGATCGAGATCGGCGCGTTGGCGAGCCGCGTGGTGAACGACATGATCGCCGGTTCTGAATCGAGCAGCGTCCAGTCGACCAGCAGGCGCTGCACCCAGGCGTCGGACCATTCATAGTAGGCGACGGCGATGCGGCCGTGGCTGCCGCCCAGGATTGCCTTGACGATCACCGGGTCACGGAACGCCTGGACGTAGCCGTCGCGTTGCAGCTTGGCCTCGTCAGGATCGATGCTGCCCGAGATGTCGATGGCCAGCGCCAGCGCCAGGTCGACTTCTTTCTTGTCCTGGGCGCTCGCCGAAAAGGCGAGGAGGAGACTGAGGGCAACGAGGCGCAGCAGCTTGGCCATGAGGCGACTCCGCGGTCGGATGCGGACGATCAGGCAAGAACCATACCGCCCGTCGGAAGTCCCGGCCAGCCGCATGCTGGACTCCGCCGAGCAAGCGCCGGTAGCCTTTGGGGAAAGATTGCCGGAGGAAACGCATGGACTTGGCCCTCAGCCCGCAGGACGAAGCCTTCCGCGACGAGGTGCGCCGCTTCCTCGACGAGAATCTTACGGAGGACTTACGCGAGGCCGGCCGCAAGACCGGTGGCGTGTTCGCCGACGTCGACGCCGGCATGCGCTGGCACAAGGTGCTGGCCCGGCGCGGCTGGTCGGCGCCGGCGTGGCCCACGGAATATGGCGGTACCGGCTGGAGCGCCACCCAACGCTACATCTTCGCCCGCGAATGCATTGCCGTCGATGCGCCGCGCATCTTCGCCATGGGCATCCGCATGGTCGGGCCGGTGATCATGAAGTTCGGCACATCCGAGCAGAAAGCCAAGTACCTGCCCAGAATCGTGTCAGGCGACATCATGTTCTGCCAGGGCTATTCCGAGCCGGGGTCGGGTTCCGACCTCGCCAGCCTCAAGACGCGCGCCGTGCGCGACGGCGACGACTACGTGATCAACGGCACCAAGATCTGGACGACCGGTGCGCACGTCGCCGATCACATGTTCTGCCTGGTGCGCACCGCGACCGAGGACAAGCCGCAGGACGGCATCTCCTTCGTGCTGATCGATTCGATGAAGACGCCCGGCCTGACGGTGAAGCCGATCGTCACCCTGGCCGGCGACCACGAGGTCAACCAGGTGTTCTTCGACAACGTGCGCACGCCCATTGCCAACCGCATCGGCCCGGAGAATGCTGGCTGGACGGTCGCCAAGTACCTGCTCGAGTTCGAGCGCGGCGGCGATGCCTACACGCCGAACCTCTATGCCCGCATCGAGGACATCAGGCGCATCGCCTGCGAGGAGGCCTCGGACGGCACCGGCCGCCTGATCAAAGAACGCACCTTTGCCGAGCGGCTGGCCGAAACCGAGATGGAGATCCAGGCGCTGGAGATGATCGAGATGCAGGTCCTGTCCGACCTGAGCCGCGGCAAGAATCCCGGCGCGGTCTCGTCGGTCATGAAGATCCGCGGCAGCGAGACCCTCCAGAAGCTCGACCATCTCGGCGTCGAAGCGCTAGCCTGGTATGCCGCGCCGTTCGAGCCGGAGGCGCGCACGCTTGGCCACAACCATCCGACGATGACGCCGGAGTGGGGGATCACGGCCATGCCGCTTTATCTCAACAACCGCGCTTCCACGATCTACGCGGGATCGAACGAGATTCAGCGAAATATTGTTGCCAAGGCTGTCTTGGGCCTGTAGCGCAACTCGTACAGATTGAGTGCATTCTTGCGGTCACATGGGCTAGCGAAGGCAAAAACTTGCATTAAAAGTGCGAAGGTATGGTTGTCCGTGGGGCATGGGAGTGCTTCCCGCCGGATATCGTTGCATTGAGCCTGTAATGGACGATCGCGGAATGCTTCTGCCTTCGACGATCGGCGAGACGCTGTCGCGTCGCGCCTCGACCGATCCGCAAGCGCCAGCGTTGGTGTGCTCAGGCCTTGAGGTGATGTCGTTCGGCAGCCTCGTTCGGCAGATCCGCCTGATCGGCGAGCAGCTTCGACGCGCGGGGATCGGGCCCGATTCACGCATCGGCATTGCCCTGCCGCGCGGACCGGAAGCGGCGCTGTTGAGTGTCGCGGTTTGCTGCACGGCGACCGTGCTGCCCATCAACCCCACTCTGGCGCCTGCCGAGCTGGAGGAGGAGCTGCGCCGCATCCGTGTCGATGCCTTGATCGTGCCCGGCTGGGAAGCCGTGCCGGCCTGGGCCGCCGTCTCCAATCCGGCATTCGGCCTGTTCCAGGTGTCGAAGGCCACGACGTCGCTCGATGATGTTGCGCTCACACAGCTCAGGCCGATCGCCCGCCGTCCGCTGCGCGCCGGCTCGGTCAACGCCCAGTCGGTCTGCGCCATCTTCCGCACCTCCGGCACCACGGGCACGGCCAAGCGCGTGCCGGTGACGCACGAGAACCTGATCGAGATGGCGCGCAAGATGGGGCGCTGGCTCGGGCTCGGCCCGGCCGACCGGTCGGCCTGCATCATGCCGATCTATTACAATGCCGGCTTCAAGGCGACGCTGGTCGTGCCGCTGTTGATCGGCTGCAGCGTGGCCATGCCGCAGGCCGCCGGACCGCAGGATTTCCAGCAGTGGATAGGCGAGCTCAGGCCGACCTGGCTGACCTCGGCGCCGGCATTCCTGCAAGCCTTGCTCGACAAGCTGCGCGCGCTGCCGGCCGGCGAGCCGCGGCATGTGCTGCGCTTCGTGCTGTCGACGGCGTCCTATTTGCCGGAGAGCGTTCGCACCGAGCTGCAGGAACGCGTCGGCGTTCCCGTCCTGGAGTTCTACGGTCTGTGCGAGGCCGGCATGATGACCGGGCCGCGCCTGCCGCCGATGGCACTCAAGCCCGGCACGGTGGGCGCCGTGCCGGCGGGCGAGCTCGAGATCCGCGGCAAGGATGGCAAGGCTCTGGGGCCGGGCAAGGTCGGCCAGGTCATGCTGCGCGGGCCGAGCGTCATGCCGGGCTACCTGCAGGACATCGACGACACGCCGACCGGCCTGGTCGACGGCTGGCTCGCCACCGGCGATCTCGGCATGGTCGACGCCGATGGCGACCTGACGGTGGTCGGCCGCACCAAGGAGATCATCAATCGCGGCGGCGAGAAGGTGGCACCCTACGACGTCGAAAAGGTCCTGCTGCAACATCCGGCGGTGCGCGAAGCGGCGGCCTTCGCCGTGCCGCACCCACGGCTCGGCGAGAACGTCGCCGCCGCCGTGGTGCTGAAAGACGGTAGCGATGCCACGTCCTCGGCGTTGTTCGAGTTCCTGCACGACCGGCTGGCTCCCTTCCAGATGCCGCGGCAGGTCCATGTCCTTGCCAGCCTGCCCAAGGGCCCGACGGGCAAGATCTCGCGCGCCCAGCTCTCCGCCAGCTTCGGCAAGGAGGTGCGGGCGAGCGTGCTGCCCGACGAGCCATTGCAGATCCAGATCGCCGAGATCTGGCAGCGCCTTTTGACGCGCAACGACATCGGCATCGACGACGACTTCTTCGAGGCCGGCGGCGATTCCCTGCAGGCGACCGAGATGCTGCTCGAGCTCGAGGCGCAGACGCGCCAGACTATCGCGCCGTCCGAGATCAAGGCCGAGCTGACGATCCGCCACCTCGTCGACACACTGGCGAACGCGGTGGCGTCCAAGGACGAGTTCATAAGCAAGGTGAAGGACGGCGAGGGCAGGCCGCTCTTCATCTGCCACGGCGACTTCGACGGCTGGGGCTTCTATGCGCTCCGACTCGCCGACCTGCTGCGTCATGACGGTCCGATCTATCTGCTCCATCCGAACTTCGACCAGAGAGCTGGCGTCGACACGATGGAGGCGATGGCCAGCCGGTACATCCCCGAGCTTCTCGCGTTGCAGGCCTACGGCGCCTTCCAGATCGCGGGCTACTGTCACGGCGGACTGGCGGCCTGGGAGATCGCCCATCAGCTCGAGCGCGCCGGCCGCAAGGTCGAGAGCCTGGTGCTGATCGACACCTTCTCGATCAACGCCCGGCCGATGGTGCGCGGTATCGTGCGCGCGGTGAGCAAGCTGGGCGGCATCGCGCCGGGCCATATCGGCGAGAAGCTGCGGGCCAAGGGCATGCCGGCGGTGTGGGCGGGCACGCGCCGCCTGCTGCAGAAGGACCGCGCCATCCTGTGGCGCGTGGCCAAGCGCCTCTACAGTGGCCAGCCGGGAGCCGCCAACTCGCTGCGCGGGGCCTACTACCACGCCATGTCGAACTATCTGCCGCCGCCGATCAAGGCGCGCGTGGTCGTGGTGCTGAGCGACGAGTACACGCGCAAGAAGGAGTTCTCGGCCGACGCCTGGCGCAGCCTGGCGCCGCAGGTCGGCCAGGAGCACGTGCCCGGCAAGCACAATACCTGCATCACCAGCCACGTCGGCGAGTTGGCGCAGGCGCTGAACCGGCATCTGGTGGCGGCTTAGCTCTTGTCCGGACCGCCGACGGGGACTTGCAACAGCCTGAATCGACATCACATTTGACGGGTTATGGCTGATCCCTATTCCGTCCTTGGCGTACCGAGGACCGCCTCGGACGACGACATCCGCAAGGCGTTCCGCAAGCTCGCCAAGAAACACCATCCCGACCTCAATCCTGGCGACAAGGTGGCCGAGGCCAAGTTCAAGGAGATCTCGCAGGCCAACGATGTCCTGTCCGATCCCGAGAAACGCCGCCGCTTCGACGCCGGCGAGATCGACGCCACCGGCCAGGAGATGCCGCCGCGCGGCTTCTATCGCGACCACGCCGGCGGCTTCGGTGGCGCCAAGTACGACCGGTCGGGCGGCGAGGAGGCCTTTGTCGACATGGGCGACATCTTCTCGGACATGTTCGGCCGCGCGCGAGGCGGCCGGGCCGGCGCGGGCGGCTTTTCATTCCGCACCGGCGGCGGTGACGGGTTCGACGTGGGCGGCATGCCGGTGACCTACAGCCTGCGCGTGCCGTTCCTGGTGGCCGCCCGCGGCGGCAAGCAGCGGGTCACTCTGCCGGATGGCAAGACGCTCGACATCGATATCCCCGAAGGCACGACCGACGGCCAGACGCTCAGGCTGAAGGGACAGGGCATGCCCGGCAGCAAGGGCCGGCCGCCGGGCGACGCCTATGTCGAGATCCATGTCGAGCCACATGCGTTCTTCGAGCCGCGCGACAACGACATCCATGTCGAATTGCCGGTGACGCCGACCGAGGCGGTGCTGGGCGGCCGCATCCGCGTGCCGACGGTGGGCGGGCCGGTCATGCTGAACGTGCCCGCCGGTTCCAACACCGGCACGTCGCTCAGGCTCAAGGGCCGCGGCCTGCTCGACCGCAAGTCGGGCCAGCGCGGCGACCAGTACCTCAAGCTCAAGGTCGTGATGCCGGACAAGCCGGATGACGCCCTGAAGGAGTTTTTGGAGAAGTGGGAAGCGGGCCGCGCCTACGACCCGCGCAAGTCGATGGACCAGTTCACATGACGACGCTCGAGGAACTGCTGCGAGCGCATGACCGTCTCTCCGCCGTCCATCTCGAGCGCTGGGTCGCGCGCGGCCTGCTGCGCCCCTCGGCCGATGGCGAGGACTGGATTTTCGAGCCGGTCGACGTGGCGCGCGCCCGGCTTCTCGCCGACCTGACGGACCAGCTGGGCTTCGACGAAGAGGCGGTCGAGACTGTGGTCGACCTGATCGATCAGGTGCACACGCTGCGCCGCCAGCTTCACCAGCTTGGCCTCGCGATCGGCCGACAACCGACCGAGACGCGCGAGTCGATTGCTGTTGCGTTGAAGGATCTGCCTGATCGTTAGCTCAGTGATTGTGGGAGAGATGAAGCCGGTATTTACCCATTGCGCGTTGCATGTTCAGGATCTCGAGCTTTCGGTCGCGTTCTATCGTGATTTTTGCAAGCTGACGGTGGTCGACGAGCATGGCGAGGGGCCGAACGATCATGCCGTCTGGATGACCGAGGAAGGTCGCACCGACTACGTTTTCGTGCTGCTGCTCGGCGGACCACCGCACAACCAGTCGCGCGAGGATCTGAGCCATTTCGGCTTTGCGCTGGGCAGCCGCGCCGAAGTCGACGCGATGGCCGAGCGTGGACGCAACGAGGGCTGTCTTGCCTGGGAGCCGAAGGCCTTTCCCTATCCGGTGGGATATCGCTGCGCGCTCAAGGACCCCGACGGCTACGTCATAGAATTCAGCTACGGCCAGCCGCTGGGGCCCGGCGCCTGAGGTTGGTTACTCCGGCTCGACTCCCTTTTGAGACGCCTGGCGCGCATGTGAATGCGCGTATTCGCGCGGCTCGGCAGGTGGGTGGTAAATCAGTCGCCTGCCAACTTTCGCCAGGCGGCGGCGATCGCCGCCGTGGCCGGAGGATCGGCGATCATCCCGAGATGGGTTTCGTTGGGCACGACCGTCGCGCCGATGCGCGAATTGATGGGTTGCAGCATCGGCTTGAACTGATCGGCATTGAACAGCTCGTCGTTTGCGCCGACCACGATCTCGGTGGGCGCCGATATGCGTGCCAGCACGCTGCGCCAGTCGCGGCCGAGCTGCAGGCTTGCTGCCAGCCGGAAGGAGTAGACCGGCGTGCGGCTGTTGCTCGCCTTGGCGTCGGTAGCGAAGTGGACGGCGGGCAGGCCCTGGAACCATGGCAGGCCGATGCCGTCGAGCAGCGACAGCGCGATGATGCGCGGCACCGCCACGCCAGACCAGCCGCCGGCGTTCGGCTTGTTGGTTGGCGCGTCCTGCCCGATGTAGGGCGAGATCGCGAGATAGTCGTTGAACAGGGCGGCCTGCTTGCCGCCGGCGATGCGCAACACGAAGCCGCCTCCCGAGGAAAAGCCCACGAGGGTGCGACGTATGCCCGGCTCGTCGAGCCCGAGACCTTTGACGAGGTCGGCCAGATCGTCGTTGAGCTGACCGACATAAGAGACGTCGCCGTTGGCAGCGCCGCTGCCGCCGTGGCCACGCAGGCTGATCGAGTAGACAGTGGCGCCGGCCGCCTGGAGCGCTTGGGCGAGCTTGAGCATTGAGACGTCGGTGCCCGACGAGCCATGCACCAGCACGATCACGCCATCGGGCCGACCTGGATAGAGGCGATAGTTGAGCGGAGCCCCGTCACGCGCCTTGAGGGTCTGCGGCTTGGGGAGCTCGGCGAAGTTCCATTGCGCAATACCGGGAATCGTGTTGCCGGCGGCCAGCACCGGTGGCGCGGTGGGCGCGTTGAAGGCGATAACGGCGGCGAAGGCGCCGATGACGACCAGCAGGAGCAGGCCGGCGGCGATGAGGATGCGTCGAAACATGGGACGACTATCGGGCTGCGTACGTCCGCGATCCATCGCCCTTTCGCGAACTCGTTGTGAATTTCACGAAGCGTCGGTTGATGCGTCGGACCGCGAGCCTCCAGGCCCGCGGTCCAGAGAGAGCGAATTGCGCTCGTAAAGCGTCCGCCACACCTTGTGCGCCGTGATCGGCATGTCGAGATGGCGCACGCCCAGCGGCCGGAGCGCATCGAGCACGGCGTTGGCGATCGCCGCCGGCGCGCCGTTGGTCGGCAGCTCGCCGACGCCCTTGAGGCCCATGAAGTTGTTGGGCGAGGCCGTGGCGATGGTCTCGACCTGCAGGGAAGGGGCGTCGTCGGCACGCGGCAGGGCGTAGTCCATCAAGGTGCCACTCAGGAGCTGGCCGCTCTCCTCGTCGTAGACCGCTTCCTCCATCAGTGCGTTGCCCAGGCCGTGGACGATGCCGCCATGGACCTGCCCCACCAGCAGCCGCGGATTGACCACGGTGCCGCAGTCGGCGACCTCGGTCAGGCGGTCGACGCGCACCCCGCCGGTCTCGGGATCGACCTCGACCTCGCAGACCATGACGCCGGTGGGGAAGGATTCGATCTTGTCGCCAAACAACGCGTCGCCCGTGAACGGCTTGCTCGCCGCCAGCTCGAACAGGCCGATGCGCCGGTCGGTGCCGACGACCTCGAAGCTGCCGTCGCGATAGGCGATGTCGGCCGGCGCGGTCTCCAGCCACTCGGCGGCGAGGTCGCGGCCGCGCTGGATCACGACGTCGGCGGCGCGCTTGAGCGTCGTGCCGCTGATGATGGTCGAGGACGAGCCGCCGGTGCCGCCGCCATGAGGGATGCTGCGCGTGTCGCCCTGGCGGACCTCGATCCGGTCCATCGGCACGCCGAGCGACGCCGCCAGGATCTGGCTGAACACCGTCTCGTGGCCCTGGCCCTGGCTTTGCGTGCCCACGCTCGCCACCAGCCGGTCGGGTCCGACCTGCACCACGACATGCTCGTCGGCGATGCCGCCGGTGCCGTGCAGATGGCAGGCGAGCCCCAGCCCACGGCGCTTGCCCACGGCTTCGCTCGCCGCACGACGCGCCGTGAAGCCCGGCTCGTCGGCTGCCTTGAGCGCGGTCTCGAACAGTCGCACGCAGTCGGCCGCGTCGTAGGTGTAGCCGCTCGCCGCCGCGTACGGCATCTCGTCCGCCGTGAGCAAGTTCACTCGCCTGAGCTCTGCCGGCGTGCGGCCGGTCTCGTGGGCGGCAAGGTCGACCAGCCGCTCTAGCAGGAACAGCGCCTCAGGCTTGCCGGCGCCGCGGATGGCGTCGACCGGCACGGTATTGGTGAAGGCGCAGTCGAAGTCGATGCGGATCGCCGGAATGCGGTAGAGGCCGGAGATCACCTTGGCGAGGCCCGTGGTCGGGATGGTCGGCGCGAACATCGAGACGTAGGCGCCGTAGTTCGCCTGGGCCTTGACACGCAGCGCCAGGAACTTCCCTTGCGCATCGAGCGCGAGCCCGGCGTTGGCCAAAAGGTCGCGGGCGTGGCTGTCGCTCTGCGCCAGCTCGGCGCGCTCGCACGTCCAACGCAGGCCGCGCTTGAGCTTGCGAGTGGCCCAGGCGATCAGGGTCGATTCGGCGTAGATCGGGTATTTCGGCCCGAAGCCGCCGCCGACATCCTCGGTCATCAGCCGGAGCTTGTCCTTGGCAACATTCAGCACGCGCTCGCACATCAGGCGATGGGGGATCTGCACGCCCTGCGAGGAGAAGGTGACGGTGACAAGGTCCTCCGCCGCGTCGTAGGCCGACCACGCCGCGCGCGTCTCCATGTAGTGCACGATCTGGCGCGGCGAGCGGATGCTGAGCGTCGAGACATGTGCTGCACGAGCGAAAGCGGCGTCGGTCGCCGCGGCATCACCCTTGCCCCAGCGGCACATCAGGTTGCCTGGCACGTCGTCATGGACCAGCGGCGCATCCGCTGCGAGGGCCTGAGCGGCGGTCACGACGGCGGGCAGCGCCTCGTAGTCGATTTCCAGCACTTCCGCCCCGTCGCGCGCCCGGTCGAGCGTGTCGGCCACGATCATGGCGACGATGTCGCCGACATGGCGCACCTTGCCCGGCGGCATCGGCAGATGCGCGGGCTCGCGATGGCGGTTGCCGGCCGCGTCCTTGATCTCGCTGATCGCCGGCAGATGGCCGATCTTGTCGGCCACAAGATCGTCGGCGGTGTAAATCGCCGCGACGCCGGGCGAGGCGAGAGCGGCTGCCTTGTCGATGCCGGCGAGCCGCGCATGGGCGTGCGGCGAGCGCACGAACAGCACGGCGAGCGTGCCGGCCGGCGCGGTGTTGTCGGCGTAGCGGCCGCGGCCGGTCAGCAGCCGGCGATCCTCGCGTCGCGTCAGCGGCTGGCCGAGCTTGACTGGAGCATTCATGAGGAGGGTATACCGGCTTTTCGTGTCGGCCCGTGACGATGAAAATCTGGGGCTCGGATTACTCCTGTTCTTGACGTCAGCGGGCCTTGCAGCCGGCTCGAGAGCATGGCAACTCGGACTCCATGGATAGCCTCCTGATCCTGATCAGCGTATTCGCCGTCTTCATCCCCGCACTCATCCTGCCGGGGCCGGATTTCGTCGCCGTCGTACGATCATCCATGACCCACGGCACGCGCGCCGGCCTGCTGACGACGCTCGGCGTATCGACCGGCCTCTGCCTGTACGCGACGCTCAGCCTGCTTGGCCTGTCGGCCATCCTGGCCGAGTATCAGTGGCTCACCTGGACGGTGCGGGTGCTGGGCGGATGCTATCTCGCCTTCCTGGGCATCAAGCTTCTGCGGACCAGGCCCCAGACGATCGACCTCGACCAGCAGCCGAGGCGGCCGGTTGTTGAGCGCGCGATCCTGTTCGGCTTCCTGGTGACGCTCACCAATCCCAAGGCGATCGTGCTGTTCGTCAGCGTCTTCGCCACGGCCGTCACCGCCTCGACGCCGACCTGGCTGATGGTGCTGATGATCGCCCTTGTGACGGCATCATCCTTGTTTTGGTATTCCTGTGTCAGCCTTTTCATGTCGTCCGGCCCGGTGATGCGCCGCTTCCAGCGCGCCCGGCACTGGATCGAGCGGGCGGCGGGTGTCTGCTTCATCGGTCTCGGCGGCAAGGTCTTGGCCGACGCCGGTCGGCCGATATCGCCGTGATGCCCGGAGGGGCGTGACGATCCGATCAGTTGTTGTAGTATTGCGTCGCTACGTGCTGGGCTTTCCACTGGACGAGGGGTCATCCGCCATGCCCGAGCGGCCACCGAATCGCAATCCCGCCTTTGAAGCCGTCATCAGACGGTTGCTTGCCCGACGGCCGCAGTCCAGGAGTGCGCCCGGCAAGAGCCAGGCGAGACCCTCGTCGAAAAAGAAATCCCGGGCGGCCTGAGCTCTACGCTGCCAGCGCGTCGCTGATCACCTTCAGCGCGGTGTCGATGTCCCCGCGATTGACGTCGAGATGCGTCACGGCGCGGATGCGCGTCGCCGTGTTGGCGCCGATGCCGACGCCGCGTTCACGGCAGGCGTCGACCAGCCGGGCCGAGGTCCAGCCGGGCTTGGTGATCTCGAAGAACACCAGGTTGGTCTCCATGCGCGGCACGTCGATCTGGATGCCCTTGATGTTGGCCAGCCCCTCGGAGAGATGGCGCGCATTGTCGTGGTCCTCGGCCAGGCGGTCCCAGTTATGCTCCAGCGCATAGAGCGCGGCCGCGGCGATGACACCGGACTGGCGCATCGAGCCGCCCAGCATCTGCTTCTGCCGCCATGCCTCCTTGATGAAGTCCTTCGAGCCCGCGATGCTGGCGCCGACCGGCGCGCCCAGGCCCTTGGTGTAGTCGAGCCACAGCGAATCGACGCAGGCGGCATAGTCGCTGGCCTTGACGCCGGACTTCACCGAGGCGTTGCACAGCCTGGCACCGTCCATGTGCAAGGCGACGCCGGCGTCGCGCGCCACCTTGGCCACGCCCTGCATGGTGGCGAGCGGCCACACCGTGCCGAAGCCGCCGTTGGAGGTGTTCTCGATCGACACCAGGCGCGAGCGCGGCGCATTGCGGCTGTTGGGGTCGCGCAGGGCCGCCTTGACCTGCTCGCCGGTGAACACGCCGTTGGGTCCCTCGATCGCCCGGATCATGACGCCGGAATTTGCGGCCGGACCGCCGGTCTCGGCGTTGATGATGTGGGCGGTGCGGTCGGCAATCACCTCGTCGCCCAGCCGGCAATGGACGCGGATGGCGATCTGGTTGGCCATGGTGCCGCTTGGCAGGAAGAGGGAATCCTCCTTGCCCAGAAGCTCGCAGACGCGCTCGCGCAACCGGTTGACCGTCGGGTCTTCCATCTTCTGCTCGTCGCCGACTTCGGCGTCGGCCATGGCCTTCCGCATGCCGGGCGAGGGTTTGGTCTTGGTGTCGCTGTAGAGATCGATGAAACGGTTTTGCATGGCGTCTGATGTTCTCCTGCGCCACCATACCGGCAATCAGCAGGTGGAGGAAACATGAGCCAGTTTGCGGCCCAGCCCGCAGCTTCGGTAATGTCGGAAGAGCTGCTGTACGGCGTCGACGGCGCCATCGCCACCATCACGCTGAATGCGCCGCAGCGCATGAACACCATCTCCGGTCCGATGCTCCGGCAGCTTACCGATGCGCTTGTCCAGGCGAACGAGGACAAGGAAGTACGGGTCGTCATCCTGACCGGCACCGGCCGCGCCTTCTGCGCCGGCCTCAATCTCGAGGCGCAGAGCAAGGGCACCGACAATCTCAGCGTCGGCTCGGGCGCCACGCCGACCAACATCGACCTGCGCAACACGCCGCCGCCGGTCCTGCATGCCATGGACAAGCCGGTGATCGTCGCGCTCAACGGCTCGGCGGCAGGCTACGGCCTCGACCTGGCGCTGGGCGCCGACATCCGCGTCATGGCGCAGTCGGCCAAGCTCGCGGCCTCCTACGCCAAGCGCGGCGTGCTGCCGGAATCGGGCGGCACGTGGTATCTGCCCCGCATGCTGGGCTGGGCGAAGGCGGCGGAGCTGATCTTCACCGGCCGCACGCTCAGCGCGGTGCAATCGCTGGAGATCGGCCTGGTGAACAAGGTCGTGCCCGACGCCGAGGTGATGGGTGCCGCGCGCGAGCTGGCGCTCGAGATCGCCGCCAATGCGCCGCTCGCCATCCAGGCGGCCAAGCGCATGATGCGCATGGCCTGGAACGAACCGTTCAACGAGCACGTCCACCACGTCTTCCTGCAACTCCTGCCGCTGATGCAGACCGAGGACATGAAGGAAGGCATCAAGGCGTTCCTGGAGAAGAGGGAGCCGAACTTCAAAGGGCGCTAATTTTCGTCACCCCGAGCGAAGCGCCGAAGGCGCGCAGTCGAGGGGCCTCGTTTTCCGAAAAGAAGGCCCCTGCACTACGCTACGCTACGCTACGCTACGCTACGCTTCGCTCCGGTCGGGATGACGGAAGGAGAGTAAGTCGATGAAATTCACCTGGTTCCACCTGATGCCATGGCCGCACATGCCGGACGATTTCCGGCAGAAGCACCGCTCGGTCTGGGTCGACCTGCCCAACCGCATGTACGAGCCCGAGCTCGGCCACATCGCCTATCATCAGTATCTCGACCAGCTCGAGTATGCCGAGTCCGTGGGCTTCGACGGCATCGGCGTCAACGAGCACCACGCCAACGCCTACGGCCTGATGCCGTCGCCCAACATCATGGCGGCGACTTTGACGCGGCGCACCTCGAAGGCGGCACTGGTCGTGCTCGGCAACTCGATCGCGCTCTACAATCCACCGCTGCGCGTGGCCGAGGAGATGGCCATGCTCGACGTGCTGTCGGGCGGAAGGCTGGTGGCGGGTTTCCCGGTTGGCACATCGATGGACACCAACTACGCCTACGGCACCATCCCGGCGCTGACGCGCGAAAAATATGCCGAGGCGCACGACCTCATCCGCAAGGCCTGGGCGGCCGAGGAGCCGTTCGCCTTCAACGGCCGCTACACCAAGCTGCGCTACGTCAACTGCTGGCCCAAGCCGATCCAGCGGTTGCCGCCGATCTTCATTCCCGGCGGCGGCTCGGTCGAGACCTACGACTTCTGCCTCGATAACACCTATTCGTATTCCTACTTGAGCTACTCGGGCTACCTGCGCGCCAAGCTGCTGATGGAGGGCTACTGGAAGCGCGTGGCCGAGCGCAAAGTCGACGAATCGCCCTACCGTGCAGGCTTCGCCCAGGTCATCTGTGTCGCCGACACCGACGCCGAGGCCGAGCGGCTCTACGGGCCGCACGTGAACTACTTCTACAATCGCTGCCTGCACGTCTATCCCGGCTTCGCCGACGCGCCGGGCTATCGCACGGTCAAGACCATCCAGACCGGCGCACTGTCGCAATTCACCCAGGCCGCGGCGCGCGACTACCCCAACATGAGCTGGAAGGATCTTGTCGACGGCCGCTATGTCGTCGCCGGCTCGCCCGAGACGGTGCGCCAGCAGATGGAGGAGCTGATCAAGACCCTGCGCGTGGGCAACATCTTCTGCCTGATGCATGTCGGCAACATGCCCAACGACAAAGTGCGCTACTCCACGCGCCTGTTCGCCGAGAAGGTGATGCCGCATCTGCGCAACCTGTGGCCTGAGTGGAAGAATCACGACGATCGCTTCTGGGTGCATCCGATGAACGAGCCGGTGCCGCTCCGGGTGGCTGCGGAATGACCTCATCATCTTCCGGACCGCCGGCCTCTGGCCGGCTTCATGCTCTTCGGAGCGCGGACCTCCAGGTCCGCATCATCGTCATGAGCGGACCAGGAGGTCCGCGCTCCATCATGAGGCGGGCGAGACGCCCGCGGTCCCAGACATGAAAACCCGCTTCCTCACGCTCAAGCCTTCGGGCGTTCGCATCCAGGTCATCGAAGCAGGAAAGGGCAGGGACCTCCTCTATCTCCACGGTGCGGGCGGCCATATGCCGGCCGATCCGCTGATCGCGGCGCTCGCCGCCAAGTACCGCGTCGCCGCCCCGCTGCTGCCGGGCTATGGCCAGTCGACGGGCGAGGACGGGCTGCGCGACATGCTCGACATCACCTTGCACGGCCTCGACGTGCTGGGTGCGCTCAAGCTCAAGAAGCCGATCGTCGTCGGCCATTCCATGGGCGGCATGATCGCGGCCGAGATGGCGGCGATCGCCCGTACCGAGGTCGCCAATCTCTGCCTGCTGGCGCCGGCCGGATTGTGGCTGGACGACCATCCGATCGCCGATATCTTCTCCAAGCTACCCTACGAGCTGCCCGGATTGCTGTTCCATGATGCCGAAGCCGGCCGCAAACTCCTGGCCTCGGGCGGCGACATGAACGACCCGGAATTCCTCAAGCAGTTCCTGGTGATGAACGCCCGCCGGCTGGGCATGGCCGGCAAGATCCTTTTTCCCATCCCCGACCGTGGTCTCGGCCAGCGCCTGCACCGTATAACCGCCAGGACGTTGATCGTGTGGGGCACGGAGGACGTCCTGACCCCGCCGGTCTATGGCCACGCCTTCAAAAGGGCGATTTCCAAATCAAAGTTGGTTAGGATCGCCAAGGCCGGGCATGCTGTGGGGCAGGAGAAGCCAGCCGCCGTGCTGAAGGCGATCAAGGAATTCTTCTGACGGGAGACATGAACGATGCTGAAGGGTGCATTTGTCGGCGTGTTGGCAGGCCTGCTGGTCGTGGGCGCCGCCCAGGCGGAACCGGTCGTCTATAGCTGGACCGGCTATGGCAAGAATGTCCCCGGCAGCTCCAAGTGCCCGCGCTACAAGATGGTGATCGACGTCACCGTCGACGGCGATTCGGTCAAGGGTCGATTCCAGCAGGAAGGTCGCCCCGAGCGCGGCTTCGAGACCACGCTTGGCAAGAACGGCGCCATCAAGACGGCTGCCATTGTCGGCGGCGGCAACATGATGGACGTCATCGGCCAGATCAAGGAGGGCGATTCCAAGATCAAGCTCTACGGCTACTGCGACTTCGAAGGGCCGCTCACCAAGAAGTAGCGGTAGGCGTCGGCCTGCAGGGGCGCTAACGTCGTTGTTGCGTCGCTGCCGGGGGCCGAAATGAGAATCGCGAAACTTGCCGCTGCCGCCATCGTCATGGCGGCATTCCTGCCGGGTGTGTCCAAAGCGATTGCAGCGGACGGTTTCGACCTGGTGGTGCTGGGCGCGCTGGGCGGCATCCAGGACGGCAATCTCAGCGCCTCGCTGATCCATCCGCATGGCGACAATCGTGGCGTGACCTGCGATGCCGGCACCCTGGTGAACGGCCTGCGCGTCGCCGACGAGAAGGGCGCCTTCGCCGGCGTCACGGTGCCAGCCGATTCACCGCAGAGCCGCGTCGGCTACATGCTCACCAGCGCGATCAAGGGCTACCTGATCAGCCACGCCCATCTCGACCACGTGGCCGGCCTGATCGTCGCCTCGCCCGACGACAGCAAGAAGCCGATCTACGTCCTGCCGTCGGTCGGCGCCGACCTGGTCGAGACCTATTTCAACTGGCGCGCCTGGCCGAACTTCACCGATCGCGGCAAGGCCCCGCAGCTCAAGAAGTACGCCATCGCCGAGCTGAAACCCGGCGTTGCGACACCGATCGCCGACACCGCCATGACCGTGACCGCCTTTCCGCTGGCCCATGGCGGCGTGGAATCGACGGCCTTCCTGCTGGAGAACGGCGGCGACGGCATCCTGTGCTTCGGCGACACCGGCCCCGATGCGGTCGAGAAGGGCACGCGGCTCGCCGACGTCTGGGCCGCGGTGGCCGGGCGCGTGAAGCAGAAGCGGCTCAAGGCGATCGTCATCGAGGTGTCCTATACCAGCGACCGGCCCGACAACCTGCTGTTCGGACACCTTACGCCGCGCTGGCTGATGGAGGAGCTCCGTAAGCTCGACGGCCTGGCCGGCGGCAAGGCGCTGAAGGACCTGCCGGTGGTCGTGAGCCACATCAAATATTCGCTGACCAAGGAGCAGCCCCAGCGCCAGCTCCTGCAGGAGCTGGAGGCGGCCAACGACGTGGGCGTGCGCTTCGTCATTCCCGAGCAGGGCAGCCGCTGGCATTTCAAGTGACCGCCTGACATGCCTCTCTACTGGACGATCGATTCGAGGCAGCAACTCGTCGTCGTGACGGCCGAGGGTGACGTTACGCGCGCCGACGTCGACGATTACCTGGACGCCATCGAGGGCGGCGGCGCCGTCGCCTATCGCAAGCTGTGCGACGGCAGGGCCGGTAGCCTCGTGATGACCCACGACGAGATGATGGCGGTCGCCGTCAGGTTCAGGAGCTACCATCATCGCCCGGTCGGCGCGCTTGCCATCGTGCTGCCGCACGACAAGGCCGAACCGGTGGCGCGCATGCTGGGCATCCTGGCCTCGGCCGAACGGCCACTCAAACTTTTCACCAGCTTGGCCCCGGCACAGCGCTGGATCGACAGCCTTGTGCCGGCGCAATGACTCCATCGGAGGCTCGTATTCCGTGAGCAACGACAATTGGGGCTGGCGGGCCCGCATCGGCCTTTTCATCGTCGGCAACGAAGCCGCGCCGGAAGCCGAATGGTGGGCGATGGCTCCACCCGGCGTGTCGGTGCACGCCGCCCGCGTGACGGCGCGCGCGCCTTGGCTGCGCTGGCGCGAGGATCGCCGGGACGTCGAGCCGGAGGACGACCTGATACGCGGCTGCCGCCAGTTCGCGGCCATGCGGCTGTCCGCCGTCGTGATCGCCCACAGCTCGAGCAGCCTTTTGGGCGGTAAGGGCTGGGACGAGGCGGCGGTGGTGAGCCTGCTGCCTCTGCTGGGTGACGGAACGATCGTCACCACCAACGGCATCGACACCTGCGCGGCACTCCGCGCTTCGGGGAGCAAACGGCCCTTCCTGGTGCTGCCGCCCTGGTTCAATGACGAGACGGTGGCTTCGGGCCGGCGCTACTACGCCGACCACGGCTTCGAACTCGCCGGCCATCTGCGCTACGATCCGGGCCGCAAGTGGCGCGATCTGCCGCCGGGCGAGCTTGTCGGCCGGGGCCTGGGCTTCGAGCAGGAGATCGAGCCGCTGTACACCCAGATCCGGACGGCATGCCCGGCCGATGCCGATGGCGTGCTGATCGCCGGGACCGGCTTTCGCTGCGTCGGCATCCTCGGGGCGCTGGAGCAGGATCTGAAACGGCCGGTGATCTCGGCCAACCAGGCAAGCCTCTGGCACTGCCTGCGCTCGGCCGGCGTCCAGGCGAAGGTCGAAGGCTACGGCAGCCTGCTGCGGCTGTAGTCTTGCGGACCTACGCGCATTCACATGCGCGATAGGGCCTCCAGGCCCGCTCATCGTCTTCGTCTTCTGGACCGCGCGCATCCTGCGCGCTCATGAGGCGCGCAGGATGCGCGCGGTCCGGAAGAGCATGAGCGGACCTGGAGGTCCGCGGACCGGCGAGAGCGCTAAAGCAACGCGTCGTAGCCGCGTTCGTTGAACTGCAGCAGGCAGAAGCCGTGGCCGAACGGATCGGCCAGCATGGCGATCCGGCCATAGGCCGTGTCCTTGGCCGCCGCCTCGAGCTTGGCGCCGGCCGCGACGGTACGCTCGACGGCGGAATCGACGTCGTCGACGACGATGTCGGCGTGGACGGGTGTCCAGTGCCGGCTGTAGCGCCTGGGGTCACCGCCGGCGCCGATCGTGCCGGCAGCCTTGGTCAGCAGGTAAACCGTCGCCGGCCAGCCCACGAGCTCGACGAAGTCGGCGCCGAAGCGGCGGCCGACCTTGAGGTCGAAGGCCGTTGTGTAGAAGCGCAGGGCGGTTTCGACATCGGGCACGTCGATATTGAGCAGCAGTTTCATGGCGAGCCTCATGGTCAGGGGCCGCCATAGTTTCACGCGCGCCGCACAGGCGCTCGCGATTTTCGGTCCCTGTCGCTCCTACCGAAGGCTCACTCCGCCGGCTGGAGCGGCGCGGCCGCCGGCAGCGGCACCGGCTTGGTCTCCTTCGGTCCCGACACCAGGCGGTTCAGCAGCCACACGGCCGCGCGGCGCCACAGCGGGGGCGGACCGAAGTGCGAGGCGAATTCGCGGTTGATCTCCAGGGGACGCCAATAGGAAGCATGCCATTCCCGATAGGCGGCGTGGAAGGCCTTGGCCTGCTCCGGCCGGGCGCGCAGCAGGGAACAGTCGCAGAGGGCATCGATCTGGACGTCACCCTCGCTGCTGAAGCGGAACCTGTGGCGACTGCGCGGGTGGTGAAGCGTGTCGTTGGCGAATTCAAACTCCTCCGGTCGCGCACGAAGGGCCGTGATGGCCGGAGCAAGGTCCAGGTAGGTCATCGGATGCTCCTCTCGTAACATCCATGAATGACCTGCAGGCCTGATTTGGTTGCATCCGATCTCAAGTATTTTGATTGGGCCTTGGGGCCGGCTTCATAGATATCCGCCGCGGAAGCTGATCAGCGGCTCCCTGGTCGAGGCGCTGTAGGCCACGACCCGGCCCAGCGCGATGACCGTGCCGTGACGCTCGATCATCTCGTCGAGCTGGCAGTCGATCACGCCGACCGAGTCCACCAGCGTCGGCGCGCCGGTCTTGAGCTCGCTCCAGGCGCCCGGCAGGAAGCGGTCCGCCCCCTTGAGCGAGCCCTGACCGCCGAATTCCTTGACCAGGGCGTCGGCGCCCTTGGGGACATAGTTGATGGCGAAATGGTTGGAATGCCGCACCGCGCCCAGCGCCGAGGTGGTGAGCCCGATCGACACCATCATCATGGGCGGGCTGGCCGACAGATGGGTGGCCGACAGCGCCAGGAACCCGGCCGGACCGTCAGCACCCCTGGCGGTCACGATGGCCACGCCGATCGCCCGGCAGCCGATCGCCTTCCAGAAGGTCTTTGCGTCGATCTCGCTGTCCATGCCGATGCTCCTCTGTGGTCCGGCAGCTTATGCGAAAAGGGTGCCGGATCGTCGTCTTTCGCGAAAAAGGCTACAGTCCGCCGCAGCAACCTGGGAGGGGGACGCGTTGGCATCGCTTACGCTTTATCACGGCTGGAGATCGTCGGCGTCGCGCCGCGTGCGCCTGTGCCTGGCCGAGAAGGGACTCGCCTTCGACAGCAAGGTGATCGATCTCGTGAAGGGCGAGCATCATTCGCCGGAATTCCTGAAGCTCAACCCCAACGGGGTCATTCCGCTCCTGATCCTGGAGGACGGCCGCGCGCTCTACGAAAGCGGCACGATCTGCGAATACGTCGACGAGACCTGGCCCGAGCCGCCGCTCAGGCCGGCCGACGCCTATGGGCGGGCCGAGATGCGCAACTGGATCCGCCACGTCGACGGGCTGATCGGCAACCTGATCATCTTCAACTGGGTGCACGGCATGGCGCAGGTCGCCCGGAAATGGACCGATGCGGAACTGGCCGAGCGGCTCGCCCGCGTGCCCAGCAAGGAGCGGCGCGAGGCCTGGCTGCGCACGGCGCGCAAGCCCTACACCGAGGAGGAACGGGCCGAGGCGCGCGACAAGCTCAAGACCGCGCTGCTCGACCGCATGGAGGACGCGATCGGCCCGAGCGGCTGGCTGGTGGGCGATCGCTACTCGCTGGCCGACATCGGTGCCGTGCCGTTCGTCAAGCGTATCGATGAAGAGATCGCACCCGATGAGATGACCCGCGGCCGCCATGCCAAGGTCGCGGCCTGGTGGGCGGCGATCCAGGCACGGCCGGCCTTCGCCACCGCGCGCATCGAAGCCTTCACCGGTGGCGGCTAGACCAGCGCCTGCCGCCAGGCCTTCGCAGCGGGTTCGGCGAGGCGCCGGTTGAAGTAGATGATGGACGGCCCGCCGCTCAGCCGCGCGTGCAGCGCCTGGATGCGCTCCCAGGTCTCGTCAGCCAGCGTATAGAGCGCTTCCAGTTTCCGGACCGTGGCGGCGTCCATCGGACTGGCGCGAAGCTCGTCCTCCGCGTTGTCGGCTGCACTGCTCATGCGCTCGAGGAAATAGATCCGCGCCGCAATCAGCGACTCGCTGCGATCCATTGCCTTGCCCCCGCACCGGTTTCCTAAAGCGTCGGGCGATCGCAGGCAAGCCGCTTCCGCGCCGACCTGGATGACGGCGCGGTCAAAGGATTCTACCTTCCCGATGGCAAGAGCAAGGGTACCCTACTGTGTCGCCTCCCATCTCCTACTCAACCGTCGACCAGTCGACTTTCGTCGATTTCACCGGCTATCGCATCACCACCGCGACCACGGCCGAAGCCGCCTACAACATCACCGACGGCCGTCTGTTCAATAATCAGACCGAGTACGGCTACGATGTCGCGCTGGTCCTGCCGCGCGTCCAGGATCCGACGTCGCTGCTGGCCGGCGACTGGGGCAGCCGGCAGCTCGCGCTGCAGTCGCTGAACGACAGCGGCACGCTGTGGTCGACCTACGGCGCCGACCAGACTCAGTTCGACAACACCGTCGATTTCCTCAGGAACGATCTCCACCTCACGGTGCTGGACGCCAACAACAGCAACTACGTGACGTCGGCGGAGTCGCGGACGATCTGGATCTATGTCGAGACCGAAGCGCAGTTCCGCGACCTCTTCAACACGCCGCTGTACTATTCGCAGAGCGCCGGCATCCCCTATTGGAACGGCGAGCTTTCGCTGCCCACGCAGGTCACCATCGAGGGCCTGTGGTTCGACCGGTCGATCGCGCCGCCGGCTTCCAACATGACGCCGGGCGTGTCGGTCACCCTGCCGGCCGGTCCTCAGAGCATCGGCAACAGCGCCGGCCCGCTGCCGACCAACCTCGCGCCGCAGGATATGGCTGCGCTCTACAACTTCCCGCTCGACGGCAAGGCCGTTCAGACGGTGACAGTCGGCCTGATCGAGCCCGGCATCGGCTCGGCCCTGAAGGGCGACAACAGCGGCTCGCAGTTCCAGAGCCGGCTGACCACCTATCTCAACGCCATCGGCCAGAACGGCGACGGGCGCGTCTATGTTCAGGGCCAGAACGGGCAGCAATACGACATCGGCGCCGGCGAACGCTCGCTCGATGTCGGCGTCGTCGCCGGCGTCAACCCCAACAGCGACATCGTCCTGTTCAACGGTTCGGGGCTGGTCGGCTACAACACCTTCGCCACGACCTACACGGCGATCCAGAGTGCCACCTTCGAGAAGCTGCACCCGGTCGCCGCGTGGTCCGACTCCTTCGGCGACGCGCAGAGCATGGCGCCGGGTTCGCCCTTCTACCAGGCCTACTGGGATCTCTTCGTCGACGCCGCGCTCGCCAACCAGACCGCGCTCAGCGCGCTGGGCGACGGCGGCTCCGGCAACGAGACCGGCAACGGGCTGACCAACCTCGAATACAACTGCACCCAGCCCTACGGCCTGCTGGTCGGCGGCAGCTCGCTGTCGGTGCTGGGCGGCGCGCTGGCCGATCCGACGCTGCTCACGCCCATCGTCGAACCGGCGCTCGCCGGCGACCGCGACGTGATCTGGCGGCTGATCGGCGGCGGCCTGACCACCTTGCCGGCGAGCCTGCGGGACACCCAGTTCTTCGTCGAGACGGTATGGAACTGGTACAGCGTCAGCGGCGATCAGATCACCGGCACGACGCCGGGCTTCTCCGGCAGCTACACCCAGAACACGACGTCGTCGGGCGGCGTCGACCCCACGCAGCCGGTGCCCTCCTACCAGCGCGCCTATGGCCTCGATCCGGTGACCTCCGATCCGCTGCACGAGCACGGCCGCGGTGCGCCGGACGTGACGGCGAATGCCGGCGGCAACGCGACCTACTACGTGCCGGGCGAGAACATGCTGGGCTACGGCTACGACTACGGTACCAGCGCCGCCTCGCCGCTGTGGACTGGTCGCCCAACTCGACACCATCTTCAACGACCAGGGGCTGCCCAACCTCGGCTACATGAACGACCTGCTCTACATCGCCTCGGCGATCGCGCCGGCCTCGTTCAACGACGTCACGCTCGGCAACAACATCTCGTCCTGGGTGAGCGGCGGCAACTACGTGTCCGATGGCACGTCGATCACGCCGACCGGCTACGGTTACTATGCCGGGCCGGGCTACGATCTCGTCTCCGGCCTGGGCTCTCCCAACGGCGTGCCGCTGGCGCGCGCGCTCACCGCTATCGCCCATTCGCAGATCTCCTTCCGCTCAAGTCCCGACATGCTCGACGACGACGGCGCGCAGGGCTGGACCAGCGGCGCCGACCAGAGCCTGCTGTTCCAGGCCATTTCCGACGACGTCGTGACGGCGGGCGTGAGCGTCGGCAGCCAGGGGCTGGTCTTCGCCGGCGGCGCGTCCGGCCATTTCGCCTGGACCAACCGCATCGCCCAGCAATCCCTGCAGGACGACTTCGATCCCCGGCTGGTCCGCATGTTCGACGAGGAGGCGGTGGGCTGGACGGCGCAGTCGTTCGTGGCTTCGGGCGACAAGGTCTCGGTGATGATCGACGGCGGGGCGACCCATGCCGTGCAGGGGACGCTCACCGGCCCCTTCGGCTTTGCCGATTTCCTGTCCGGCGACGGCGCGGTCCGTGCGGCGCGCGCGGTGGCGGTGGCCGAGACGGCGGGCGGCCATGACGACCAGATCGCCATCGTGCGGGTGCGGCAGAACGGCGAGAACGACCTCTCGCTCTCCTTCTACGAGGTCGACGACCTGTCCGGCGCCATCGCCGGCAAGAGGCCGGGCGAGGCGGGCTATGCCGCGCTGGCCGACGCGCGCGCCTATCAGCTCACCACGGGCGGCGCGGTGCTCGACGGGCCGGGCTACGGCAATTTCGAGCAGGCCGGGCTCAAGGACGTCGATGCCCGCGACCTCATCGCCATGACGCTCACCAACCACAGCACCGGCCAGCAATATTGGGCCTTCGCCCCGGCGAACGAGAGCGTGGCGAGCCAGAAGGTCGGCCATCTGTGGAGCTTCGGGCTGAACACCTGGGGCTGGGAGGACACCTATGCCGGCGGCGACCGCGACTTCAACGACCTGATCGTGGGCTTCGACTTCACCAGCGCCTCGGGCCACGGCTGGCTGGCATAGGCCGGCGGGCGGTGAGCAACGCGCTTCTTCCGTCTTCCTGGCGCCCCTCGCCGGCGGCGCTCCTGCCGGCCAATCCCGCGATCTACGACGGCCCGCGGCTCGCAACCTGGGCGGCAATGGCCTATCTGGTCTTCATCACCGTGCGCAGCCTGATCCATCTGCTGCTGCCCGACGGCGGCGCGCAGTCGATCGCCACCATCGACGTTGCCGTCGCCGGCGGCTCCAACATCGTGGCGATGTTCGGCCAGTGGGGCGCCATCCAGCTCCTGCTGGCCGGGCTGCTGTGGGTCCTGCTGCTGCGCTGGCGCGGGCTGACGCCCCTGGTGCTGCTGGTGTTCGCCATCGAGCCCTGCCTGCGCAGCCTGTCCGGGCATCTGAAGCCCGTCACGGCGATGGCAACTCCGCCGGGCGAAGCGCTCAACTGGTGGGTTTTCCCGGTGCTCGTGCTGCTGCTGTTGATGTCGCTCTGCCCGGCCGGGCGATCCTCGCTGCGATAGGGTTCCTGCGCGGCACGCGCGGGAGATTGGCCTTGGTTTGCGATCGGCTTCGCGCAAGAGTCCAGCAGCAATGGCGCTCCGCTGGGACCATCACACCGCTCGAGCACATGGTCGTCTGCGTCTTCGAGGGCGTGGTCACCGTCGACGACATCATCGCCTACTTCGCCGCCATCGGCGGGGCCGGGGCGCTGTCCTATCGCAAGATCATGGATGCGACCCGCGGCGAGTGCACGCTGTCGGAGGCCGAGCTCGCGCACCTCACGGGGCTCATAAAGTCGTCCGGCAGCCGCGGTACGCCGGGTCCGGTGGCCATCGTCACGGGTTCGTCCGGCAATGACAGGGTGGTGTGGAATTACAGGACCATGACGCCCAGGGGCCGGCGGCTCAGGACCTTCCGCAGCATCCACGCCGCCCGCCGCTGGCTCGACGGCGAGCCGCTCGGCAGTCCCCGGTAGCACTAGCTCTGCGCGGTGCGCCAACGCCGTTCGATGTCGTGCGCGGCCTGCTTCAGGCTGCGCAGATAGCGCCGGGCCGCCACCTGCGGCGTCATCGCCGAGGTGAAGAAAACGATGTTGAGGCTGCCGAGCACCGGCCCGACGCCGCCGATCGGCACGGCGATGGCGCTGATGCCTTGCTCGGTCTCGCCGATCGACGAGGCATAGCCGTCGCTCTTCGTGCGCGCCACGAAGCGATTGACGTAGCGGCGATCGCGCGCGAGTGCTGCGTCCTCGGGCACCAGCGAGGCGCTGATCTCCAGCATCTCGCGCCGCTGTGCCGGCGTCGCGGCCGTCAGCACGGCGCGGCCGAGCGCGCTGCGCACCAGCGAACGCCCGAGGCCGACCATCGAGCGATGGACCGAGAACGGGCTGAAGGAATGCGTGCTCTCGCGGATCATCATCCAGCCCAGCTCGAAGACGGCGAAGTCGCTGGGCCACGACACCTGCTCCAAAAGGCTGAACATGGGCGGCAGCGCGGCCTGCCGCGAAAGGTCCTGCGTCGACAGTCCTTCGCTCAGCCGCCTCACCTGCGGCGTCAGGCCGAACAGGGCGCTGCCCTCGTCGAACGTCACGTAGCCTTCCTGCTGCAGGGTCTGCAGCAGCCGGTAGCAGGTCGTGCGGTTGATCCCGCTCTTGGCTGCGAGCTGCTGGGCGCTCGACGGTCCGCTCGTGTTGAGCTCGCCAATCAGCGCCAGGCCGCGGGAAAGGGCCCGGACGGAGCGATGGGTCGTCATGTTCGCGCCGCGAACATTCCAGATTCCAGCATGGAAGCCAAGCCGTCCGCGGCCAAGGATGCGGTCGAAGGGGACCAGCCATGCCCATCAAGACCGGCAAGCAATACATCGACTCCCTGCGCGACGGCCGCAGGCTCTTCATCGACGGCAAGGTCGTGACCGACGTGACCGGCTATCCGCCGCTGCAGGGCATCATCGGCACCATCGCCGGTCTCCACGACGACCAGCACGATCCGGCCCTGCATGGTCTGCTGGCCTACAAGTCGCCGACGACCGGCGAGCCGGTGAGCACCACCTACCTCGAGGCGCGCACACGCGAGGAGTTCGCCGCCCTCGCCGGCTGCTTCCACCTGCGCGCCAAGCGCACCTTCGGCCTGATGGGCCGGCTGACCGATTTTATGTCGGCCTTCCTGGTCGACCAGGCAGTAGCGCTCAAGGCGCTGGGCAAGAACGAGGCGGCGGCGCGCGCGCAAGGCATGGTCGAACTCTGCCGCGAGAACGACTTCGAGGTCACCCATGCGCTGATCGATCCGCAGTCCGACCGCTCGACGCTCGATGCACCGTCGCAGGCGGTGCAGGTCGTCGAGCGCACCGCCGAGGGCGTCGTCGTCAGCGGCTGCCGCATGCTCTCGACTTTGGCGCCGGTCGCCAACGAGTGCTACGTCGGGCCCTACTATCCGCGCAAGCCGGGCGAGGACAGGTTCGTGCTGGCCTTCGTGGTGCCGATGAACGCGCCGGGCCTCTCGATCCTGTGCCGCGAGAGCTTCCATCGCGGGCAAGCCGCGTTCGACCGGCCGCTCAGCAGCCGCTTCGACGAGGGCGATGCCATCCTGATGTTCGACAGGGTGCTGGTGCCGCACGAGCGCATGATCATCGACGGCGACCTCGAAGCCTACAACGGCATGCTGGCGTCACGGCCGGGCTACACGCCGATCCAGGCCACCATCCGCTCGACGATGAAGCTCCGCTTCCTGGCCGGCATGGCGACGGCGATCGCGCGCGCCAACGGCCGGGACAAGCTGCCGCGCTTCCAGGCCGCCATCGGCGAGTTGATCGCGTTGGTGAGCGTCGCCGATGGCATCCGCGCCGGCGCCGTCGAGGAGGGCCTCCGCCGCGCCGAAGCCTTCGCCCGCGGCGAGACCAGGATCGGAGGCGATGGCCTCACCGAACCGAAGGTGGCCGGCGTCTGCGGCGGGGCGGCCATCAACTTCTTCTTCCCCTACGCCAACACCAAGGCAGCCGACGTGCTGCGCATCGCCGCCGGCTCGGGCGTGCTCGCCATGAGCGGCGCCGACTACGCCAACCCCGAGATCGGCCCGCTGATGGACAAGTGGCTGGTCGGGCCCGGCATCGACGCCAGGCGGCGGCTCGAGCTCATGAAGCTCGCCTGGGACATGACCGGCAGCGAATTCGGCTCGCGCGCCGGACTCTATGAGCGGCTGTATTCTGGTGATCCGGAGATCAACGCTCAGCGGTGGTTCAGGAGCGGAATCACCAGGGAGTGCGAGCAGCTCGTGCACGAGCTGCTCGAAACATGACTCCATCAACGATCGACGGGAAGAGCGAGCGACACCGACAGGCCGCCTGCCATATTGCGGCATGCCGCCACGCAGCCCCCCGAGGATTCGATGGTCCGCCGGACACTTGAAAGCCCGGGCCATCTGGCCGCCGCGCCGCCTTTGCCCGGCCCGATCTCCTGGTCGAACAGCAGCGCCTCGTCCTGCCGATCTTGGCCGCGGTCCTCGACCACGAGCGAAGCGGTCGTTCCATCGCTCGACAGCGTGACCACGATGTCGCTTCCCTCGGGCGAGCTGTCGACGGCGCTCAATAGCACTTCCCAAATCGCCATCTCCAGCGCTTCCGCATTCGCCAGCACCCCTATCGGTCTCTGAAGCCGTGGCCGAATACTGATGCCGCTTTCGGTGGCCTCGTCGCTGGCCCCGGCGATAGCGGCCTGGACCATGTCGGCGAAGTCGAGTCGCTGACGCGGGGCGGCAATCAGGGCAGCGACCGACTGGCCATGGTGCTGCGCGGCATTGACCAGGTAGGACAGGCGACCGACCGACGTTTCGATGACTTCGACGGCGCGTTGAGCGCGAGGCTCGCTCGTGGACACGGAGCGCCGGACGGTGTGCAGGGCGGCCGACACCGTCGCCAAGGGCGTGCGCATGGCGTGAGCATAGTCGTCCGCAGCGCCTCGGAGCTGCCCTACCGTGTAGCCCAGGTCCGACATCACGTGATCGAGCAGCCGCGCCGCCGAGGCCAGTTCACGCGGCGTCGTCCGCTGAACAAGCTGGTTGCCGCCAAGGCGCCCCATCACGACGTCCTGCGCCGCATTGTTGAAACTTTTCACCTGTCGCAGGACGCCGAGCAGGACGATGAGCGACGCGAGTGCGACGGCAAGATAGAGCGCCACCGCAATGGGCAACCCGGTGGCGCTCCAAGGGCTTGTTTCCGGCAGCCCTTTGGCAAACGACGCCTCGCGTGGGCTGATCAGGGAGGGTGCCACCTGGTCGGGCAGGGCTACGGGCAGGTTCGAAGTCGCACATGAAGCGCTGCTGCTCGTCGGCTTGCAGGCGCCGGCAGTGGCGACATCGGGCAGCCCCGTGAGGGGGCCGCTTTTGGTCGCCGTTCTTGGCTCCGTTGGCGCACGGCTGCTAAAGACCTGCGCGGTCGTCGATGCGCGGTCGAGCAGACTGAGCTCGAGCTGCTCGCGCGTTTCGTGTTCGCTTCGCACGACGTGAGCCCAGATGATCATGGGCAGGATGGAAAGAAGCCCGACCAGAATGCAGAGGCTGGCTGCGAGCGACCGCGGCAAGAGCGCGTCAAGCAGTTGCGGCGGCAGCACTCCAGCAATAGCCGATGCCGACGTGGTTGCGGATTGCGGTGAACTCAGGATCGTTGGCGCGGAATTTGTTGCGGATCCTCTTGATCGTGGATCTGACGTTCGCCTGGTAGCCATCGTCTCCGTTCCCCGCGATGAAGCCGACATAGTGCATGCGATCGTAAATCTGTCGATACGTGACCCACTGGCCTACATTCGAGGCCAGGAGCTGAACGACGTTGAATTCGCAAAGGGTCAGATCGATATCGACGCCGCGCCACTGCGCGCGACCGATTTGGAGCCACAGGTCGCCGCACCGCTGGGCGGTGTCTCTGCGGACGGCGCTCTGTGTGCGTGAAGTCTCGATGAGCCGCATGAGGCGCCCGACGAGCACTTCGACACCACGCGCCTTGTCGATGAAATCGGCCGCGCCTCGGTCGAACGCCAGATGCTCGTTCGCCGTGAGGGCGTGGCCGGTAAGGAAGGCGACTGGCGCGCGAATGTCGCGGTCCATGAGTTGTGACAGGAGATCGATTCCGGACATGCGTGGCAGCATCCAGTCCAACAGCAGAACGTTGGCCGTCGCCGCGACCTCGGCCTCGGCAAGCAGGCCAGCGGCATCAGCGAAGCTGCGTACAGCAAAGTCTCGTTCGATCAACTCGTGCTCGAGCGCAACTCGGTAGTTGTCGTCGTCCTCGACCAGGACAACGCGGTTCTTGCCGCATCCTGCCCAGTTGTCGGGCAAGGTTGCGAGAGGGCGAGAAGACTCGCCAATGTTCAGTTCTGCCATTCTTCACACCTCACACCCCACAATGACCTTAGCTCAAAGCCGGGGCCGTAGGGCATTTTTACGAATGGGTCACTGCTTGATCACGCGCCGGGGCTTGCCTTCGGCGCGTCCGTGTCTTGTGCTAGTACGTCCCAGGGTTGAGAGCGGATTCTCAAAGCAGCGGGTTCCAACGGCTTGGCCAAGGGTCGGGATTTCTTCCGGCCTTGACCGGTCAGAAAGAGGGGTGGCAGTCGCCGCGTGAGAAGCATGTCGCAGTCGGGAAGCAGGTGTGTTTTCCCAGCGCGACATCGAGTGCCGCCGCATCGAGCCGGGCATCCTGCGTGAAGCGCAGCGCCGCCTCGACAGCCGCCACCGGGCCTAGCGGCTCAATCCCCGCATCCAGCAGGAGTGCGAGGTGAGCCTGATAAGGTGACTGATCGGCAGGGATTTTGCAGCGGTGGAGGCAAGGGCCACGGCGTCGAACGGCGTCGAGGGGGTTGGTCCTGTCGCCAATCATCGAATCCACTCGCGATGGGAACGCGGGTGGATTGGGGCATTTGGCAAGTGTGGGTGTGGGAAGAGGAAGGGGTAATCCAGATGACATCGTTTCATCAAAGCGAACCGGCCGCGGGCGCGGTTTCCGGTGTGATGGGCTCGTCTTGTGCTGAAGACATGGTGGCCGGCGGTCCGCCGCCGATCCGCGTCCTCTTTGTCGAGGACGACAAGGAGTACGCCGACACGTTGACCGCGGAGCTGGCGGAGCGTGGTTTCATCGTGCGGCATTTTCCGGGGAGCAGTGAGTTCCTTGGAGCGCTTGAGCAGGCCGATGACTCCGAGGTCATTCTGTTCGATTGGCACATGCCCAAGATGTCTGGCATTGATCTGCTGGCCGCGATCCGCAGGCGGGGCATCAAGCTGCCGGTTGTGTTTCTGACCGGGCGCAACCTGATCCAGTACGAGAAGCAGGCTTTCGAATGCGGGGCCATGGATTTCATCGAAAAGTCCCGCGGCGTGGAGACGCTCGTCAGGCGACTGAAGCGTGTCGTAATGAGCGCCGGCAAGGACCTGGCGGGTAGCGGCTGCACGGCGCAGGGGCGGCTCGCCCTTCATCGCCTCGTCAGCCGCGCCCTATGGGACGGCGTTGACGTGCGCCTCACGGTGGGTGAATACAACATCGTCGAGTTGCTGGCGCTCAATGCCGGCAACTACGTCAGCTATCGGGCAATCTATGACGTGTTGCGCAGCCCGGGATTCATGTCGGGCCACGGCGGCGAAGGTTATCGTACCAACGTCCGCTCGGCACTCAAACGCGTGCGCAACAAGTTTCGTGCCCTCGATCCAGACTTCAACGCGGTCGAAAGCTATATGGCCTTCGGCTACCGCTGGCGCGCCGACGACGATTGAGCGGCGTAGGCGGGGCGGCGCTTCTACTTTCTGCCTACGAGCGGACACCCGCCTTCGCTCAGCGGCCGGAACGCCTCATTCCCCGGTACCGTCGCCACGATCTTCGCCAGGTCCCACGCACTCTTAGATTCCTCGGGCGTCTTGACCTGCATCAGGTACATGTCGCGGATGACGCGGCCATCCTCGCGGACCTGGCCGTTCTTGGTCATGAAGTCGTTGATCGGCAGCTTCTTCATCTGCGCCAGCACGGCCTTGGCCTCGTCGGTGCCGGCCGCCTTCACCGCCTTCAGGTAGTGCAGCACCGCACCGTAGGTGCCGGCCTGGATGAAGGAGGGCGGACGGCCCATCTCCTTGGTGAAGCGGTCGGTGAAGGTGCGCGCCTCGGGGTTCATGTCCCAGTAGAACGGGCTCGCCATCAAGAGGCCCTGCGCGGTCTTGAGCCCGACGCCGTGCACATCGGGGAACTGCATCAGGGGCGCGCTGATGCGCACGCCCTGCTTGACCAGGCCGAACTCGGCTGCCTGCTTCACCCCGTTGATGATGTCGTTGCCGCCGTTGGCGAACATCAGCCCCTTGGCCTTCGAGGCCTGCGCCTGCACGACGTAGGAGGAGAAGTCCTGGCTGTTCAGCGGATGGCGCGCCGAGCCCAGGACCTTGCCGCCGGCATCCTTGATGAACTTGGTGGCGTCGGCTTCGACGGCCAGCCCGAAGGCATAGTCCACTGTGATGAAGAACCAGGTGTCGCCGCCCTGCTTGCTGAGCGCCTGGACGATGGTCTTGCCCTGGCCATAGGTGTCGTAGATCCAATGGATGCTGTGGCTGCCGCAGCTCTTGCCGGTGAGCTCCGAGGTCGCCGCCGCCGTCGGCATGACGATGCGGTTCTTCTCCTCGGCCACCTTCACCAGGGCGAGCGCGATCGCCGAATTGGGGATGCCGATCACCATGTCGACATCCTCGTTGTCGTACCAGCGCCGGGCGATGCCGACGCCGACATCGACTTTGCTCTGGAAGTCGGCGCTGACAAGCTCGATCGGCCTGCCGAGCACCGAGCCGCCGAAATCGGCGATCGCAAACTTGACCGAGGCGACGTCGCCCGGGCCGGTGTTCTCGGCATACGGGCCGGCCATGTCGTCCAGCACGCCGATCTTCACGGCGTTGTTCTGGGCAAACGCGGCGGGAACGCTCAACAGGACGCAAGCAAATGCTGCCGCCGCGGCGGCCTTCACGTATCGCATCATTTCCTCCCGGACGTCGTTCTTTTGCCAAATCCTAGAGCGGATTTCGATCAGATGGAACCGCGTGCGGTTCCATCTGATCGAAATCGCGCGCACGGGAGATGCTGGTTTCACAGGGCACATTCCGTCCGGCTGATTCCAGCCGGACGGAATGTGCTCTAGCACAAGCCCGGGCGGCATGGTTGAATTGCTTGAACCATCGTCGGGGGAAACGAATGGAATACTGTTGTTGGTGACGTGGTTCCTCGGTGGCAACTCGACCACGAGCTACCAGGTCGCTTTCGCCTCGCGGCAGGCCTGCGAGATCGCCCTGTCCGACCTACGCAACGATGCGCGACGGCTGGGCGCCTTCGGCGATACGGTGCGCACGCCGGCCGGTGCGCTGGTGGCCGGAGGGGCGGCGAGAAGCGATGGCTCGCCCGCGCCGGTCCTGTCGGCCGTCTGCGTCAATCAGCGTTGAGAGGAGCAAGGCCCCATGAAGATCGATTTCACGGGTAAGAAGGCCATCGTGTGTGGCGGCAGCCGGGGCATCGGCAAGGCGATCGCGCTGGGCTTCGCGGCATGCGGCGGCGACGTCTCGATCTGCGCCCGGGAGCCTGAGGCACTCGAGGAGACCCGGGCCGAGATCGCCAAGCTCGGCCGCAAGGCCCATGCCGCCAGCGCCGATCTGGCCAAGGGCGACGCCGTGCGCGGCTACGTGCGCGCCGCCGCCGCCGCCCTGGGCGGCGTCGATCTTCTGGTCAACAACGCCTCGGCCTTCGGCGCGTCGGACGACGACAAGGGCTGGGGCGCCAACCTCGCGGTCGACATGATGGCGATCGTGCATGCAACGCAAGAGGCCTATCCGGCGCTGAAGCAGGCCGAGGGCAGCGTGGTCAACATCTCCTCGATCGCGGCTCTCCATCCCGCGGCGCGCCAGCCGCCCTACGGTGCCGTCAAGGCCGCGGTGATCCACTACACCGTCACCCAGGCCGCGATGTACGCCAAGGACCGCGTGCGCGTGAACTGCATCGCCCCCGGCTCGATCGAGTTCCCCGGCGGCGTGTGGGACCGACGCAAGACCGCCGATCCCAAGCTCTACAACGCCACCCTGGCCTCGATCCCGTTCGGTCGCATGGGCCACGCCGAGGAAATCGCCAACGTGGCGCTGTTCCTCGCCTCGCCCTTCGCCTCGTGGGTGACCGGCCAGTCGATTGCCGTAGCGGGCGGGCAGGGGTTGTAGTCGTTCATGCTCCCTAACGGGGGAGAGGAATCCGAGTCGAATAATCCGGAGGACGCCGTGGCACTCACGCTCAGCAGCAGCAGTTTCAAGGAGGGCGAGACCCTCGAGATGGACCACATCCTGTCGGCCGATTACGGCTTCGGCTGCGGCGGCGGCAACAAGTCGCCGCATCTGTCGTGGACGGGCGTGCCGGCGGGCACCAAGAGCTTTGCCGTCACCTGCTTCGATCCCGACGCGCCGACGGGCAGCGGCTTCTGGCACTGGGTGGTGGTGAATATCCCGGCCGGCACGACCGAGCTCAAGCTCGACGCCGGCAACCCAAAGGCCGGCCTCCTCCCCGGGGGCGCGCTGCAGACGCGAACCGATTTCGGCGCTCCGGGCTATGGCGGCCCGTGCCCGCCGGAAGGCCACGGCCCTCATCGCTACGTCTTCACCGTCTTCGCCGTGAAGCAGGACGCCCTGCAGGTCAATGCCGACACGTCGGCCGCCATCATCGGCTTCCAGCTCCATTTCAATACGCTCGAGAAGGCGACGCTGACGGGCAAGTTCGAGCGTTAGCTGGGAGCGCGGGCCTCCGGCCCGCTCATGATCATGATGCGGCCCGGAGGCCCGCGCTCCGGAAGAGGAGAGGCAGATGTCGTCATCACCGTCGCCAGACGCGATCAGCTCGCACATAGCGATCCGGCCCGAGTGGCTCGGCCAACGCCGCGAGGCCGCACTCGAGCCCGACCTGCCGATCGTCGATCCGCATCATCACCTGATCGATCGCCCCGAGAGCGGCACCTATCTGCTGACCGACCTCCTGAAGGACATCGCCGACGGCGGCCACAACATCGTCGCCACGGTCTATCTCGAATGGCTGTCGATGTACCGCGCCGACGGGCCGGTCGAGATGCGGCCGGTCGGTGAGATCGAGTTCGCCAACGGCGTGGCGGCGATGAGCGCCAGCGGCGGCTACGGCAAGCCGCGCGTCTGCGCCGGCATCGTCGGCCATGCCGACCTCACGTTGGGCGCGCGCGTGCGCGACGTCCTCGAAGCGATGATCGGGTCGGGCGGTGGCCGCTTCCACGGCATCCGCTTCATCTCGGCCAGCCATCCCGACCAGGCGCAATGGGGCGCCACGGCGATCCGGCCGGAGGGTTGGTTGCTCGACAAGAAGGTGCGCGAAGGCTTTGCCCAGCTCGGGCCGCTTGGGTTGAGCTTCGATGCCTTCGTGTACCACACCCAGCTTCCCGACCTGCTCGATCTCGCCCGCGCCTTTCCGGGCACACCGATCGTGATGAACCATGTCGGCGGGCCGATCGGGCTCGGTCGCTACAAGGGCAAGCGCGACGAGGTGTTCGCCGAGTGGAACAAGAGCGTCCGCGCGCTGGCGGCGTGCCCCAACGTGCATGTGAAACTGGGCGGTCTCGGCATGCGGCTGCTCGGTTTCGACATGCACGAGGGCGAGCTGCCGCCGAGCTCCGAGCAGCTCGCGGCCCTGTGGCGGCCCTACGTCGCGACCTGCATCGACGCCTTCGGCGCCGACCGTGCCATGTTCGAAAGCAATTTCCCCGTCGACAAAGGCTCCTACGGCTACGGCGTGTTCTGGAACGCCTGCAAGCGGCTCGCCGAGGGGGCGGGTGCCGCCGAAAAGAAGAGCCTGTTCAGCGGCACAGCGTCGAAGGTCTATCGTCTCGTCCTCTGACCGATTGTTGCAACGCAGCACGCGTTTGTCCTGTCATTCGATGGCGTCCTGCCGAATCATCGCGGCAAGAACAACGATGATCCGGGGGAATGACGACCGTCGTCGCTGAGGACAAAGGTGGCCTGTTCACCATCAGCGGGCGGCAGTGGCTCATCCTGTTGATGGTCCAGCTCGCCAACATGCTGTTCGGCATGACCATCACCATCGCCAACCTGGTGCTGCCGCAGATGCGCGGCAACCTGTCGGCGACGCAGGACGAGATCTCCTGGGTGATCACGCTCAACCTGGTCGCCACCGCGGTCGCCACGCCGATGACGGGATGGCTGGCGAGCCGGCTGGGCTGGCGCAACCTGATGTTCTTCACCGTGCTCGGCTTCACGATCACCTCGCTGCTGTGCGGCTTTGCCGGCAGCCTGGAGACGCTGATCCTGGCGCGTGTGGCGCAGGGCGCGTTCGGCGCGCCGATCATGCCGCTCGGCCAGGCCATCCTGCTCGCGACCTTCCCCAAGCATCTGCAGCCGGTCGCGATCGTGATGTGGGGCATCGGCGCGGTGTTCGGTCCTGTCGCCGGCCCGATCG
Organism: Rhodospirillales bacterium; assembly: GCA_009377525.1. Lineage (GTDB taxonomy): Bacteria > Pseudomonadota > Alphaproteobacteria > Reyranellales > Reyranellaceae > Reyranella. Next base: position 18,101 of record WHTW01000005.1, on the reverse strand, counting down.
TGGGCAGCATGGCGAGCGAAGCCTATGACTGGCGCGCCGCCTTCTTCATCATCGTGCCGCCCGGCATCTGCGCCCTGGTCTGCATCTGGTTCGCCTTGCGCGACCACACGGCGCGCAGCCCCGTGAAGTTCGACTGGACCGGTTTCATCGCGCTCTCGGTGGCGATCACCTGCGCCCAGTTGATCTTCGACCGCGGCCATCGCCTTGACTGGTTCGACTCGACGGAGATGATCCTGTTCGCCTTCATCGGCGTGCTCGCGCTGTGGATCTTCGTCGTCCATTGCCTGACGGTGCCCGAGCCGTTCGTCAATCCGCGCCTGCTGCTCGACCGCAATTTCACCATCGGCATCCTGCTTGCCCTGGTGATGGGTATGCTGAACTTCACCAGCATCGTGCTGTTCCCGACCCTGCTTCACGATCTGCGCGGTTACCCCGACAACGCAATCGCCACGCTGATCGCCGCGCGCGGCATGGGCAACTGGGCGGCGTTCCTGGTGATCGCCCAGATCACCCGCATCGCGCCACGCTCCGCCATCGTCTGCGGCATGGGCGTCCAGGCGGCGGCGGGCTTCTGGATGGCGCAGTGGAACATCAACCTGACCGACAGCGACGTGTTCTGGGGCAACTTCCTGCTGGGGCTCGGCCAGTCGATCGCCTTCACGCCGATGACGGTGATGGCCTTCTCGACCCTGCCGCCGCGCCAGGTGACGGAGGGCTCGGCCGTCTTCACCCTGATGCGCAATTTCGGCTCCAGCCTGTTCATCTCCATCGCCGTGCTGGTCGTCAGCCGCTCGACCGCGTCGAACTACTCGCGCATGACCGAGCACATCACGCCCTACAACAAGACGCTCACAGTGCCCGGCCTGCCGTCGCAATGGAGCCTCGACGGCGCGGCCAGCCTGCAGAACCTGTCGAACGAGATCCTGCGGCAGGCGGCGATGATCGGCTACCTCAATGCCTTCTACCTGATGGCCTTCGCCGCCCTGGTGGCGATGCCGCTCGCCGCTTTCATGCGCGGTGTAAAGCGCGATCCGTGAATGGACGGTCGTCACATCGGCCCATCATTTGCTAGACTTGGCTCGCGCATCTTGAGCTGCCGACGGGGAAGACCATCACCGGCCTGGCGGGCTATTTGAAGGAGCGCGGCGTCAACACGGTGTTCGTGACTGGGCTCGCCACCGACTTCTGCGTCGCCTGGTCGGCGATGGATGCGCGCAAGCTCGGCTTCACGACCTACGTGATCGAGGACACCACGCGCGCCATGGACCCCAAGGGCTTGCTGGCGGCGGGGCCTGGCTAGGAGGCGTTTGGTTCGCGGCAGTGCGCAAACTCACACTTGGGAGAAGAAAAATTGCCCGCCTTGCGAGCCACCAGCGGGCCCTCGCTATTGCCTTGGCGGCGAGAACAGGTTACAGCCCGAAACTGACTGCACGAGTTGTGCGATGTCGGACAGCTGCCGACAAGCTGGTGGATTACGCCTGATGCGCGCTTGCCTCGTCACCATTCTGCTCGGCTTTGCCGGCCTCTGCTGGAACACGAGCTCGGCACAGTCCCAGCCGCTGCGGACCGCCCTGGTCATTTCCAACGGACAATATGCCAACCTGCCGCCGCTTCCGCGGTGCACCGCCTCGGCCGCCGTCGTGCGTGACGCCCTGCGCGGCAAGGGCTTCGAGGTCGTCGAGCGAAGCGACGTGCGACGGGGCGAATTCGACGCCGCCATCGGCGCGTTGGCGAAGCGCACCGCGGCGTCGCCTCCGTCTGTCGCCGTGCTGTACTATTGCGGCTACGCGCTGGAGTTCAACGGCCGCTCGTTCCTTCTGCCCGCCGCCGCGAACATCACGCGCGACAACGACGTTCTTACCCAGGGCCTCATCTCCAAGAGCCTGGTGGACAGCCTGGCGCGCGTCGGCGACAGCACGGGCGTCGTCCTGCTGGACGGGTTCGCGCCGCCGGACGCCCCCGCGACCGGCCTGGCCCGGCTGGCCGAGCAGATCAAGCCGGGCAGCTTCGCCGTCATCGGCGCCAACAACGACACTGCCGCTCAAGGGCCGACGGCGGCAGCGCGGGCGTTGCGCGGCCAGATGACGGGCGACGAGGTCAGCCTCGAGAAGTTCGTCGGCGGCATGCGGCGCGAGCTCACCAAGGGTGGCGCCGGCACGGCCTTCTTCGTTGCCGCGACCGGTCGCCCCTCGTTCCTGGTCGGCGGGAAGCCGCCGCCCGCTCCAGCCGCCCCCGTCCAGCCTCCGCCGGTGGCCGCAGCGCCGCCGCCACCCGCTCCAACTCCGGCGCCCGCGGCGCCTGCGCCGCCGGCTGCACCGGCACCGCCGCCGCAGCAGGTGATGGTGGACGAGGATCGCATGTCCGATCAGGATCGGCGGCAGGTCCAGGTCGTGCTGGCCACTCTGGGATACTATTCCGGCCGCATAGACGCCACCTTTGGGCCCGAAACTCGCGCTGCCATCCGTCGCTATCAGTTCGAGATCAAAGCCGAGATGACGGGCCGTCTCACCGCCGAACAAGCGACAAAGCTCGTCAACAGCGTGCGCTGAGCATCAAGAGCTGAGCATCAAGAGCTGAGCATCAAGACAAGGGGTGATGCCGTGGGCCTCCGGACGAAATTCAATCTGGTCATGGTCGCCGCCTTCCTGATCGGCCTGGCGATCGCGGCCTTCCTGGCGAGGGAGATCACGATCGAGGAAGCCAGGCGCCAGATGCTGAACGAGGCGACGCTCATCATGCGCAGCGGCACGGCTGTCCGCAGCTACACCCAGAACGAGATCCGGCCGCTCATCATCGACCAGCTCGCGGTGCGCTTCCTGCCCCATTCGGTTCCGTCGTACTCGGCGCAGACCGTGCTGCATCAGTTGCAGAAGGATTTCCCCGACTATTCCTACAAGGAGGCGGCTCTCAACCCGACCAATCCGGCCGACCGCGCCACGAACTGGGAGTCGGACGTCATCCATGCCTTCAAGAACGATCCCAAGCTTGCCGAGTTCGTCGGCATTCGCGACACGGCAACGGGTCCGTTCATGACGTTCGCCCGGCCGTTTCGCCTGACCGACAAGGCCTGTCTTGCCTGCCATTCGACGCCGGCGGCTGCACCGCCGACCATGGTCGACCTCTACGGCAACAGCAACGGATTCGGCTGGCAGCTGAACGACGTGATCGGGGCGCAGATCGTGTCGGTTCCGATGAGCGTCGCGCTCAATCGCGCCAACCGGTCGTTGCTGGCATTCGTGGGGTCGCTCAGCGCGGTGTTCGCGGTGATGCTCGTGGTGCTGAACGTGCTGATGCACTTCGTCATCCTGCGGCCGATACAGCAGATCACCGCGCTCGCGCGCGATGTCAGCGGCGGCAAGACCGACGTGCCGGAATACCCGGTCAAGGGACGCGACGAGATCTCCTCGCTCGGCCGCTCGTTCAATCTGATGCATCGCAGCCTTCAGAACGCCATGAGGATGCTGGAGGGCACATGAGCGGTGTCCCTCGGGGACGGTAGTCATGCAGCCGCTCCCGCCCAATATCGGCCGCTACGTCGTCGAGGAGCTGGTCGGCGTTGGCGGCATGGGCCAGATCTACAGGGCACAGGATCCCGTCCTGCGCCGGACCGTCGCCATCAAGCTGATCTCGACCAAGCTGATGAGCGGCGCCGATCGCGCCGATTACATCAAGCGCTTCCGGCGCGAGGCCGAGGCGGCCGCCCGCTGCGCACATCCCAACATCGTTGCGGTCTATGACTTTGCCCTTCACGAGGAGCAGCCCTACCTGGCGATGGAGTTCGTCGCCGGGCGCAGCCTGCGCCAACTTCTCGACGATGCGCCGGTCATGGACGTTCCTGACGCCATCGCCATCATGCTGCAGGTGCTCGATGCGCTGAGCAGCGCGCACGAGCAGGGTGTGATCCACCAGGACATCAAGCCCGGCAACATCATGCTGACCGCCGAGCATCGGGTGAAGGTGGGTGATTTCGGCATCTCGCGGCTGATGAACGTGGAGACCACGACCGTCTTCTCGACGATCGGCACGCCGTCCTACATGTCACCCGAGCAGTGCCGCGGTGACGACATCGTCGACGGCCGGTCCGATATCTTTTCGGTTGGCGCCACGCTGTTCGAGATGGTCGCCGGCGAACGGGCTTTCCAGGGCCGCAACGTGACCGAGGTCAGCCACCGCATCCAGAACGACAGCCTGCCGCTCTTGCCGGTCCACGTGCGCAGCGCGGCGCCCCGCCTGCAGCTGGTGCTCGAGCGCGCCATGGGAAAGCATCCGGCGGACCGCTTCGATACCGGCGCCGACATGGCCGAGGCCTTGCGCCAGGTGCTGCGGGATGCCGCGCCCGACAGCACGCGCATCGTGCCCGAGGGCGGCCTCGCGGCACCTGGCGGTGCGCCGCGGACACCACCGCGCGAGGACTCCGTCGTGCGCGAGCCGCGCCCGCCGCTCGATCCCGCGCTGCTGACGACGGTGGAGGAAAAGCTCCGGGCCTATGTCGGTCCGGTCGCGCGCATTCTGGTGCAGACGGTCGCGGCGCGCGGCCGTTCCGCCGCCGATCTTTGCTCGGAGCTCGCGCTGTCGGTGCCCGACGAGGCCGACCGCGAGCGGTTCCGCCGCGAGGTGGCGTCGCTGGCGCGGCCCCGTCCGTCAGCACCGACAGGCAGCGCCTCGCTGAGCGACAGCAGTGGCCGCGGCAAGGTCAGCCTGCCTGAGCAGGAGCTCGAGCGGGCGCAGGCGGCGCTGACCCAGTTCGTGGGACCGATTGCCCGCGTCCTGGTGCGCCGCGCGGCCGCCCAAGCCTCGTCTGTCGAGGTTCTCTGGCAGGCTCTTTCAACCCACATCGAGCAGCCCGCCGAACGATCCGCCTTCCTGCGGCAGCGCCCGAGCTAGAGCGCGATCGCCACCCGCCCCGTCACCGAGCGTTCCAGCAGCGCGCGCATCGCCTCGGCCGCCTGGTCGAGCCGGAAGGTGCGGTCGACATGCGGCCGGCAAAGCCCGGCCTCGCACCAGCCGCGGATGCGCTCCATCAGCGCGAAGGTGCGGTCGGCCTGCTCGAAGCGCGCGTCGTGCGGGCTCCAGCCGACGTAGTAGCCGTAGTTGAAGCCGGTCACGGCGATGGTCTTGATCAGCAGGATGTTGGCCGGGATCTGCGGGATGGTGCCGCCGGCGAAGCCGATCGGGCAGATGCGGCTCTCGATCGCCATGCAGCGCAGCGACTGGGCGAATACCTCGCCGCCCACCGGATCGTAGACGCGGTCGACGCCGCGCCCGTCGGTGAGCTTCAGCACCTCCTCACGGAAATCCTGGGTGGCATAGTCGATCACGTGGTCGGCGCCGCGCGCCTTGGCGAAGGCCGTCTTGCGCGGTCCGCCTGCGGTGGCGATCACCGTGGCGCCTAGGATCTTGCCGATCTCGACCGCCGCCATGCCGACGCCGCCGGCCGCGGCATGCACCAGCAGCGTCTGGCCCTCCTGTACGTCCAGCGCCATCGGCCAGGTCAGTGCGCCTCCCGAGGTCGGGTAGGAGATGGCGAGCTGTATCGCCTCGACGAAGCCGACATTCTTCGGCTTGGCGAAGACATTGACCTCGTGCGCCACCGCCTCCTCGGCGAGGCCGCCCCAATCGAGCACCGCCACGACCTCGTCGCCGACTTTCAGCCGCTTGCAGCCGGGCGCCACCTCGGTCACCACGCCCGAAACCTCGGTACCCGGCGCAAACGGGAAGGGCGGTCGGCGTTGGTACTTGCCTGCGATCACCAGGGTCGTGGCGAAGCTCACGCCTGCGGCCTTGATGCGGATGCGCACCTGACCGGACTTCAGTGCAGCGGGCTCGACGTCCTCGAGCTTCAGGTCCTCGGGCCCGCCCCATTGGCGGCAGATCATGGCTTTCATTTCCGCTCCGTTCCGATCACCACCAACCTCATCCTGAGGAGCGCCCGCTTACGCGCATTCACATGCGCGCCTGCCGCGTCTCGAAGGATGGGCAACAGCAAGACTGGGGCCTACCCTTCGAGACGCGGTCCTGCGGACCGCTCCTCAGGGTGAGGTCATACTCACTCCTACAAATCAACCGGCAGGCTTTTCACGCCGCGCAGGATCAGCGAATCGTGCCATTCGGGTTCGCCGCCTGTCAGCCGGATGTACGGCAGGCGCTCGGCCAGCCGGGTCGCGGCGATTTCCGATTCGAGGCGCGCGAGCGGCGCGCCAAGACAGAAATGGATGCCGTGGCCGAAGGTCATGTGCGGATTCTGGGCGCGGCCGATGTCGAAGCGCTCGGGATCGTCGAACGCCTCAGGGTCGCGGTTGGCCGAGTTCATGAAGGCGAAGACGCGCTGGCCTTCGCGGATGGTCCGGGCGCCCATCCCGAGGTCGGCGGCGGCGACGCGCGCGAAGGCGCCAGACGGGCCGTCGTAGCGCAGCCATTCCTCGATTGCGCTGGCGGCCAGTGTGGGTGCGGCGACCAGGCGTTCCCACTGGTCCCGGTTCTTCATCGAACAGAGGAAGCCGTTGCCGATCAGGTTTGTCGTGGTCTCGTGGCCGGCGAACAGCAGCAGGATGCAGGTGCCGATGATCTCGTCGGTCGACAGCGCATCGCGGTCGTCGCGCGCCAGCACGAGCTGGCTGATCATGTCGCCGGTCGACTCGGCTGTGCGTGCCTCGACCAGCCCGCGGAAGTAGTCCGACATCGCCTTGGCGCCGGTCTCGGCGCGCAGGTACTTGTTGCCCGCGACCTGGGCCGTGCCGATGAACAGCGCAATGTCGTCGGACCAGACCTTTACCCGTTCGAGGTCGGCGCGCGGCACGCCCAGAAGGTCCATGATCACCGAGGCGGGCAGGGGATAGGCGAAGTCGGCGATGAAATCGACCGGCTCGCCGCGCTTTGCCTTGTCCTGCATGCCATCGATCAGATGGGCGACGATGTCCTCGATGTTGGGCGTGAGGTTGGACACCGCGGTCGGTGTGAACGCCTTGGTGAACAGGCGCCGCAGGCGAGTGTGGTCGGGCGGGTCGCGGAACACCATCCAGTGGTTGAGATAGCGCACTAGGCTCTCGATCGAGCCCCGCTGGTACTCGGGATTGGCCTTGAAGAAGGGCGTCAGCCGGTCGGCCGAGATCTGCTTGTTGTTCAGCGCCACCTGCTTGACGTCGGCATAGCGCGTGATGATCCACGCCTTCATCGCCGGCGACCAGTGCACCGGATCTTCGGCGCGTAGTCGAGCGAACTCCGGGAACGGATTGGCGTTGGTGGCCGGATTGCCGAGGTCGAAGACGTAGGTCATGGCCAAAAGGCTAGCTACAATGGTCGTCGATGACCATCGAGATCGGGCGGCTCAATTCCGCCGATGCAGCGTCGTTCGACGTCGTCGCCGACGACGTGTTCGATCATCCGATCGATCGCCAGCGGCTCGTGGCCTATCTCGCCGCACCTGGCCACCACTTCATTGGCGCCTTCGCCGATGGCCGCCTGATCGGACAGCTCGCGGTGGTCGTGCACCATCATCCCGACCTGCGGCCAACGGAACTCTACATCGACGAGCTGGCGGTCGCCTCATCCTTCCAGCGCCGGGGCATTGCCCGGCGCCTGATTGACGCAGCGTTCGAGCTTGCGCGCGAGCTCGGCTGTGCCGAGCTATGGGTTGCCACCGAGCCGGACAACCTGCCCGGCGCGCGGCCTCCATGAGTCGCGCGGCGCGCCCGCCGAGGCGGCCATCATGTACGTCTACAAGCTCTAGGCCGCCGTCCCCGCGAACAGCAGCAGGTTGCCGTCGGGATCGCGCACGATGAAGGTGCGTGCGCCCCAGCGCTCCTGTTTCAGCGGGCGAAAGAAGTCCACGCCCGCCGCCTGGAACTCGGCGAACAGGGCGCGGATCTCGGCGGCGCTGCCCACCGTCATCGACGTGGCCAAAAGCTCCTCACGCTCGCGGATATCGTCGACGAAGACCGGCCGGCGGATCAGGCGCAGGTTCAGCAGCGCGCGGTCGCGTCGGACCTGGCCATAGAAGGGTGGCTCGCCGTAGGTGAAGACGATCTCGAAGCCGAGCTTGTCGGTGTAGAAGGCGCACGCCGCCTCGAAGTCGGCGACGAACAGGTTGGGTTCGGCCGCGTTCAGCGCAGGTGTCGCCGTTGCAGCGGCTTTGGCGTCGGTCATGGCTTGCACTCCTGTCTTGAGCGCCTGCCAGCTCTCGAACCCGGCCTGGCGGGCCACCAGCTCCTGCGCATCGGCGAGCTTGAAGCTCTGCTGCAGGATCTCGCGGTCGCTGAGGTCACGGAAACGCGGCAGGACGGCCCGGATCTGCGCCGCGACGGGATAGTGGCCGTCATGATGCCAGCGCAGATAGAGCTTGGCCTGCTTGCGGAGGTTCTCGAGGTTGGGCATGGGCGCAGCTGCGATTCACGTCACGTAGGTGGGCATGGCCCCTTCGGCCGCAGCCGATGCGCCCTACAGCAGCGCGCCGAGGATGCGCCGCGGCGCCACGCCCTGTCGACGCTCATGGTCTTCCGGACCGCGCGCATCCTGCGCGCTCATGAGGTTGAGCGCGCAGGATGCGCGCGGTCCGGAAGAGTCCGACGTTAACCGAGCGCTTCGACGCCCAGCGCCTTGCCGAAGCGGCGGCTGCAATCCAGCGGATCGCCGTACTTGCGATGCCGCGCCGTGTGATGCGCGGCGGCCAGCAGCAGGCGACCCTTCAGGGGATTCCGGTTCTTGGCCCAATCCTCCAGCATGCAGAGCGCGATTTCCTGGTTGTGCGGGTCGTTGCCGAGCCGCGAGCAGGCCATGGCGATGGCGCGCACCAGCGGCGCGGTGTCGAGGCCGGCGTCGAGCGCGGCCTGGATCCAGCCCAGCGCCTTGGGTGAGTCGAGCGCCACGCAGGCCGCTTCGATCCGGCTCGCGATCGCCTCGACGTCGAGGCCGCGGATGGTCTGCGTCTCGATGCGTGGTGGCGTGAGGTCTCCGGTCAGCTTCTGGTGCCAGGCGTTCTGGTTGAGATAGGCGGCGGCGAGATAGAGCAGCTTCAGCCGCTGCGGATGCTCGAACGTGTCCCAGAACCAGCCCTGCGTGTTGACGTACTCGTAGCAATGCTGAGGCAGGGAGAAGTTGAGCTCGCCGTGGGTCTCGAGCGCGACCGTGGCGGCGCCGACCTGGATGGCGTCGAGCACGGCGCGCGGGCTCTTGCCGGCCTTCAGGAGCGCCGTCAGGTGGGGCAGCCAGGCGGGCTCGGGCTCGCGAAGGATGACCTCGATCAGCGCCTCGGTCTCCCTGGTGTCGAGCGGCGCGTTGTTGTTCTTGAGGATCGCGCGTTCCTGATCGGTGGTGCCGCTGTAGGGCAGGGCGTGCAGGCTCTGGCCCTCGAGATAGACGGTGATGGCGTTGCAGGCCACTTCGTACAGCGAGTACCAGCGCGGGCCGACGGCGATGTCGAGCGCGCCGGCATAGAGCACGTCGTGCGCGTCGTCCCAGCCGATCGCCTCGCCCAGTTCGACGGTGGCGCGGGCGCGGAAGGATTTGTGGCCGGTCGTGTAGGAGCGGTTCTGGAAGGAGCGGTCCTGCACGTCGATGAGGCCGGCGAAGCAGAGCTCGGCCAGCGCGGCGCGGCGCTCGGCGGGGTTCTGCATCAGGCCGAGGAACACGCGGTAGGCGTCGATGACGTTGCCGCGATGCACCAGCGTCATCCATTGGCCCAGCCGTTGCTTCAGCGGGCCATCCAGCGCCAGCGGTGTCTGGTCCGGCCAGTGCACGACGGGGGCGGGCGGCGGCCCATCGGGCATCTGGAAGCCGCGCGAATAGTGGCCGGGCGCCATGGCGATCTTCTGGTTCCAGATGTCGAGGCCGGTCGGGATGTACCAGATGGTCTGCGCCAGCGGCAGGCCCGACGCCGCGCCCGGCAGCCTCTTGGACAGGTTCAGGGCGGCGCGCGCGCTCAACAGGCAGTGGTCGTTGTTCACGAAGTTCACGTACCCGTCGTCCATGCGCTCGTGATAGGGCACGTGGGTGTAGGGTGCGTGGATGCGCACGGCCTCGCGCAGCATCTCGGGCAATGGCCGGCCGTCGCGCACCAGGCCGTAATAGACCTCGCTCGCGCCCTTCTGGTCGCGGGCCAGGATGCGCTCTTCCAGCGCGGCGTAACGGGAATCGGCGGGACGCGTGGCGGTGACAGAGTCGGGCGACATCAGGGCAACCTCCGCGAGACCGCCATTAGACGCCGAGAACGTGTGGGTTCCAAGCAGCCGTTTCGCCTGTCGCTTGTTCATAGGTCGATAGCAATGGCTATGCTATATTTCTCACTACAGCGAGCCCGCCATGATCGATGAAATCGCCCTACATCGCGAGGAATTGCGCGACTTATGTCGTCGCTACCACGTGCTGCGGCTGGACCTCATCGGGTCGGCGGCGCGCGACGACTTCGACCCGGAGCGCAGTGACGTCGATTTCCTTGTCGAGTTCGATCGCGCGCATCCTGAGGCGATGAAGTTCCAAACGTACCTCGGCTTGAAAGAGTCACTTGAAAAACTGCTCGGACGGTCTGTCGATCTCGTGGAAGAGAGTGCGGTCGTTAATCCCTATCTGAAAGCCGAATTCGAACGCTCGCGGGTGGGATTGTTTGAAGCGTGACCCGAAAGTGCTGCTGTGGGATGCCCAGCAGGCTGTCGAGGCCATTGTGACGATGCTCGCTGGGAAGACTTTCGAGCAGTTCGACGCGGATATCGTTCTTCATTCGGCTGTCGAACGAAAGTTCACGATAGTCGGTGAAGCACTTTCGCAGTTGGCCCGTATTGACGCACAGCTCGCCGCGTCGATTCCTCAACTTTCCGAGATTGTCGCGTTCCGCAACTTCCTGATTCATGGCTATGCTCTGATCAGCCGAAAGCGAGTTTGGGAAGTCGTAGCGGATGATCTGCCAGGGCTGCGAGCCACGTTGAACAAACTTCTCGCCGGCAATTGAGGAGTCTTCATGAGCCAGACCGTCGCCGAAGTGATCGTCGAGACCCTGCAGGCCGCCGGGGTGAAGCATTGCTGGGGTGCCGGGCGACACGCTGAACGACGTGACCGACGCGATCCGGCGCAGCGGAATCAATTGGGTGCACGTGCGCCATGAGGAGGCGGCGGCTTCGCCGCCGGCGCCGAGGCGCTGCTGACGGGCGAGCTCACCGCCTGTGCCGGCTCGTGCGGTCCGGGTAGCCTGCATTTCATCAATGGACTGTTCGAATCGCATCGTAATCGTGCGCCGGTGGTGCTGATCGCGAGCCAGATCACCTCGGAGGAGCGCGATTTCGACTTCCCGCAGGAGGTCGACTTCGAGCAGGTCCATCGCGCCTGCAGCGCAAAGCGCGCCTTTCCCGACCGCCAGGTGATCTCGATGAGCGGCGACGGCGGGCTGTCGATGATGATGGGCGACCTGTTGACCGCCATCCAGGAGAAGATCCCGCTCAAGATCCTCGTGTTCAACAACGGCGCGCTCGGGTTCATCGAGCTGGAGATGAAAGTCGAGGGCCTGCTCAACGCCTATACCGACCTCGTGAACCCCGACTTCTCGCGCGTCGCCGAGGCGATCGGCTTCCATGCGCGGCGGGTCGAGCACGCCGCCGATCTCGACGCCGCCGTGCGGGACTGGCTCGCCCAGCCCGGCCCGGCGCTGCTCGATGTCGTCACCAGCCGCATGGAGCTGGTCATGCCGCCGTTCGTCGGCGCCGAGCAGGTGTTCGGCACCGCGCTTTATTCCGCCAAGGCCATGCTCGGCGGTCGTGCCGGCGACGTCTGGGACCTGGTCACGGAGAATCTTTAGTCTTTGCTGGGAGCGCGCCACTCCCGTGGCGCTCATGTCATGCTCTTCCGGACCGCGAGCCTCCTACGCCGAATCGGCCAGAGGCCGATTCGGCTCCCTACGCTCATGATTCATGAGCGCGCAAGATGCGCGCGGTCCGGAAGATATCAGCGCCACGGAGTGGCGCGCTCCCAGCGATGAGCTACTTCGCCCACGGCCCGAACGGCGGCATGTCCCTGCTGGGCTTGAGCGGGAAGGCGGGAGCGCGCTTCTCGAAGAAGGATTTTATGCCTTCCTGCGCATCGGCGCCGGCGGCGAGATAGCCGACGCACTGCAGGTCGAGGGTCACGGCGTCGAGCGGATCCTGCGCACCCAACATGCTCCACATCAGCCGGCGGTTGACGGCCGCCGCCACCGCCGAGGACGTACTGGCCGCGAACTTTTTGGCCAGTGCCTGCGCTGCCGGCAGAAGGTCTTCCGGCTCATGGACCGAACGCGCGAGGCCGCCCTTCAGCGCCTCTTCGGCGCCGAACAGCTCGGCCGTCATCACCCATTCCTGGGCCTGTTGCATGCCGACCAGCCGCGGCAGGAACCAACACGAGCCGGCCTCCATCGCCATGCCGCGCTTGTTGAACACGAAGCCGATCCTGGCCGCGCTCGACATCAGGCGCACGTCCATCGGCAGGCACATGGTGATGCCGACGCCGACCGCCGCACCGTTGATCGCGGCCACGATGGGCTTCAGGCAGTTGAAGATCGCAAGCGTGATCGAATCGCGGGCCTCGCGTTTCTGCGGCGCGGTCCCGTCGTTCCACACCTGGAAGGCGCCGCTGCCGCCTGAGATGTCGGCGCCGGCGCAGAAGGCGCGGCCGGCGCCGGTCACGACGATCGCCCGCACTTCATCCATCGCATTCACGCGCTGGAAGAAGTCGATCAATTCCTTGCTCATCACCGTGTTGAAGGCGTTGAGCTTGTCGGGCCGGTTCAAGGTCACGGTCATGACGCCGTCCTCGAGGCTGGTGAGCAGGGTCTCGTAGGCCATGGGTTTTACTCGCTTTTTCGTTCCGCTGCGCAAGACCGAATGCCGTTGCGCGACCGCGTGGTTTGCGAAACATTCGCCGCAACACAGTCGGTCCGCAATCCCGGAGGAAGTCGATGTCTCACCTGCTGAAATCCGTCGAAGACGGCGTCATGAAGATCACGCTGAACCGTCCCGATGCGATGAACGCCCTGTCGGGCGACATGATGAACAGCCTGACCGACGCGCTGAACGAGGCGGCGGGCTCGCGCGACATCGGCTGCGTGGTGGTGCGCGGCGCGGGCGACAAGGCGTTCTGCGCCGGCGGCGACGTGAAGTCGATGGCGGCCGGCCGCGACCAGGACAAGACCTACGAGGACAAGGTCCACGACATCCGCATCCGCATGCGCGTCTCCGAGCTCCTGCACGAGATGGGCAAGCCCACCATCGCCATGGTGAACGGCGTGGCGGCGGGCGCCGGCCTGTCGCTGGCGCTGGCGGCCGACATGCGCTTTGCGGCCAAGAGCGCGCGCATGACCACGGCCTTCGCCAAGGTCGGCTTCTCGGGTGACTTCGGCTCGCACTATTTCCTGCACAAGCTCGTCGGTACCGCCAAGGCGCGCGAGCTCTACTTTACGGCCGAGATCCTGAACGCCGAGCAGATCGAGAAGCTGGGGCTGGCCAACCGCATCGTCGACGACGCCAACCTCGACAGCGAGACCATGGCCTTCGCCAGGAAGCTCGCGGCCGGGCCGCGGGTGGCGTGGTGGCACGTGAAGAAGAACATGAAGGTGGCGGAAGAGGGCTCGCTCTCCGAGGCGCTCGACTCCGAGGCCGCGCGCATGATCCGCACCGGCGAGACCGAGGACCACAAGGAAGCCGCCCGCGCCTTCGTCGAGAAGCGCGCGCCGGTGTTCAAGGGGTATTGATCTTCATTGCCGGGAGCGCGCCACTCCGTGGCGCATCATGATCTTGAGAAGAGCGCCACGGAGTGGCGCGCTCCCGGCGATGAGCCGCCTCAACGCCCCCACGATCCCCGTCGGCATCGCCACCATGGCCGCGATCAGCAGCACCGCGTAGAGCAGGCCCGACAGGCCCTTGCCCATGCCCGCGACGAGGTCGGGAAAGAACTGCAGGAACAGCCCGCCGACGATCGCGCCGGCCGGCGATTGCATGCCGCCGATCACCAGGCCGAACAGCATCTGCACCGACAGCGCGAAGCCGTAGCCGGTCGGGCCGACATAGCCGTACTGGTAGGACGACAGACACCCCGCCAGCGCGAGATAGGCGCCGGCGATGCCCGAGATCGTGGCGCGCACCTGCACGACGGGGATGCCCTGCGCGCCGGCGGCGAGGTCGTTGTCGCGCGCGGCCGTCAGCGCCCGGCCCGAGCGGCTGGTGATCATGTTCCCGGCAAGACAAGCACCGACCGCCAGCAGAGCGAGCGCCACGAGGAAATTCCAGCGGTCGGCGCTGATGCCGCCGGGCGGCGTCGGGAAGTCGAGATAGAGGCCTTGAACGCCGCCGGTCCAGCGCTCGATCAGGCGCCAGCGCAGGAGCTGCGGGAAGGCGATGGCGAAGGCATAGGTGACCAGCGCCTGCGTCCAGAGACTGTGGCCGCCGGCGATGCGGCCCAGCGCCCAGCCGGCGGCGTAGCCCATCAGCAGCGCTGCCGGCAGCCCCCAATAGACCGACAGCGGCGTGTGCGCGCCGATGATGGCCGCGCTGTAGCCGCCGACGCCGAACAGGGCGGCCTGGGCGAAGGAGAACTGGCCGCTGACGCCGCACAGCAACACCAGGCCCAGGAGCGCGATCGCCCAGATCACGGCCTGGGTGAAGCGGAAGACGATGAAATCCGGGAAGCAGAATGAGAGAGCGGCCGCCGCCACGAAGCCCATGGTCCACACGGTCCGCATGGGACTACCATAGAGCGGCTTCCGATTGGATGGAACCGCGCGCGGTTCCATCCGATCGGAAACGCGGTACTCGAAACGCCTCGTTCACAGGGCACATCCTGTCCGGCTGATCTCAGCCGGTCAGGATGTGCTCTAGGCGACAACCAAAGGCTTAGGGAGTGGAACGATGAAGCTCAGGCAATGCGTCTTCGTCTGCAGAGACCTCGAAAGCTCGCGTGAGGAACTGTGCGACATCCTGGGCATCGAGGTCGCCTATCGCGACCCCGGCGTCGCCAAGTGGGGCCTGGTCAATGTCGTCTGCCCGATCGGCCACGACTTCCTCGAGATCGTCACGCCCGAGCAGCCCGGGACCTCGGCCGGCCGCTACATCGAGCGGCGCAAGGGCGACGGCGGCTACATGGTGATCATCCAGGTGCCCGACGCCAAGGCCGAGCGCGCACGCGTCACCGGGCTCGGCGTGCGCGCCGTGGCGCAGAAGGACCTGCCCGAATACAACTACACCCACTTCCATCCGTCCGACACGTCGGGCGTGCTGCTGTCGCTCGACACGACCTTCGCGCCGCCGGGCGTCGATTCCAAACTGTGGTGGCCGCCAGCCGAGAAGGACTGGCTGAAGCATGCGCGCTCGGATGTGACCAACGGCCTGGCCGGCGTCGAGATCCAGGCCGAGGATCCGGACAAGGCCGCCGCCCATTGGTCGAAGCTGCTCAATCGCCCGGCGCAGGACGACATCATCCGCCTCGACGATGACGGCGAGATCCGCTTCACGCCGATCGTTGACGGGCGCGGGCCCGGCGTGTCGGCCTACGACGTCAAGGTGGTCGACCGCCATCGCGTGCTGGCCGCCGCCAGGAAGCGCGGCAGGGATCGCGGACCTGCTCAGGTCGAGGTCTGCGGCTGCCGCATCAACCTGGTGTGAGGCCGCGAGATCAGGAACAGCAGCACGGCGAGGTTCACGAGGTTGAAAGCCATGCCGGTCGAGAAGGCTGGCAGGTAGTCGCCGAACTGGTCGTAGAGGAGCCCGGCCCCCCAGCCGCCGCTCGCCATGCCTAAAAGGCCGGCGAACATGACGGTCGGGATGCGCCAGTTCGCTTCGTGGATGGAGAAGCAGTCGCGGATCACGATGACGTAGGCCGGCAGCAGGCCCGACAGGCCGAGCCCGAAGACGGCGGAGACGGCAAAGAGCGCGGCCATGTCCTTGGTCAGCAGGAAGCCCACCAGGGCGGTGGCCTGGACCAGCGAGCTGAACAGCAGCGTCTGGAAGCCGCCGATCCTGTCGCTCAGCCAGCCCCAGAACTGGCGCGCCAGGAAGGCTGTGCCCAGCAGCACCGACAGCATCGCCGCGCCATACTGCGAGGCGAAGCCGAGATCACCGCAGAAAGCCACGACGTGCTGCATGGGGATCGCCATCGGCACGCAGCAGCAATAGACCGCGATCATCAGCAGGACCATCAGGAGGTTGGGCGGCAGGCCGAGCGTGGTGTCGCGCCGGTCGGCGCTGCGGCTGCCGTCGCAGACGGCGCGATCGGCGCCGGGTGCAGGAAGATGATGGTGAGCGCCACGCTCGAGAGCAGCACGAAGGCGGCGAACCACAGCATGGTGTGGCGCCAGCCGACATGATCGATGCCGAACTGCAGCGGCGGCGGCCAGATCGCGCCGGCGACCGCCTGGCCCGAGGCGATCAACGCCACTGCCGAGCCGCGGCGGCGCTCGAACCACAGGCTCACATAGGTGAGCAAGGCCGAGAACATGCAGGAGGTGCCGAACAGGCCCATGAAGATGCCGTGGCCGGCATAGAGTTCGACCATGCCGCCCCAGGACGACAGCACCAGGCCGACCGCCACCATGGTCGAGCCGAAGATCACGATGGGCCGGATGCCCAACCGCCCGGCCAGCCAGCCGGCGACGATGCCGCCGAAAGCCGCACCGACATAGCTGAGCGAGCTCGCACCGGCGGGTGCCGCCCGGTTGGTCTGCAGCTCGGCCGCGATCTGCTTCATCGCCACCACCACGACCAGCGGTGCGCCGTAGGCGATGGTCATGATGGCGAGAGCCGCGCTCGCCATGATCCAGGCGGCGCGGCTGTCGAGCAGGTTTTTCATAGTGCGTCGACCTCGCGCGTCAGGCGGCGGACTGCGTCGACGGAAACCTGCTTGGCGAGAGCGGCGTGGGCCTGCCGCCAGGCGGCGAGGGCCGCCTCGAGCCGGCGCGCGCCTTTCTCGGTCAGCCACACCATGCGCTTGCGCTGGTCGCTTTCGACGACGGCGATCTCGACCAGTCCGTCGGCCTCCAGCGTGCGCAGGGTGCGCGACAGGGTCGACTGGTCGAGCCCCATGCGCTCGGCCAGCGCGCTCACCGTGTCGTCGTCAGCCGAGGCGATCTCGGCCATCAGGCCGAACTGCGAGAAGGAGACGCCGGCTTGGGCCATGCGCTCCTCCATGAACTGCGTCGCCCGTCGGGCGGCGAGCCGCAGGTTCCAGCCGGCGCAGGTTTGCAGGGCCGACCGGGCGTCCGACCGCAGCGTCTTGGGGGATTGTCTGGGTTTGCTCATTGATGTATGTATATACATAAGTTGTAGATACATGGAAAGAGCCTTGAAGCCAATCCTGATCGTCGGCAGCTACCTGTCGCCCTATGTCCGCAAGGTCCTGGCCTGCCTGGAGGTGAAAGGCATGGCCTACGAGGTCGACCACATCGTGCCGTTCTTCGGCGACGACCGGTTCTCGAAGCTCAGCCCGCTGCGCCGCATCCCGGTGCTGGTCGACGGCGACCTCGTGCTGTCGGATTCCTCGGTGATCTGCCAGTACCTCGAGGACAAGCAGCCCGAGCCGGCGCTCTTCCCCAAGGACATCGCCGACCGGGCGCGCGCCCGCTGGCTGGAGGAGTTCGCCGACACGCGCATGGGCGATGTCTTCATCTGGCGCCTGTTCAACCAGATCGCCATCCGGCCCTCGGTGTGGGGCGAGAAGGGCGACCGCGAGATGGTCGACCGCGCGCTCAAGGAAGAGGTCCCGACGGTGCTCGACTATCTCGAGGGCGAGGCGCCGGCCGACGGCTTTCGCTTCGGCAATATACTTTCGGTCGCCGACATCGCCATCGCTGCCTTCTTCCGCAACGCCGGCTGGGTGCGCTTCCAGATCGACGCGGCGCGCTGGCCGAAGACGGCCGGCTGGATCGGCCGCACGCTCGCGTCGCCCGCTTTCGCCAAACTGGCGAAGCTGGAGGACGCGGTGCTACGCGTACCGATTGCCGAGCAGCGCGCCGTACTCAAGGCGATGGGCGCGCCGGTCAGCGCGGAGACCTATGCCGGCGCCGCGCCCCGTCGTGGCGTGATGCCGATCTAGTGTAGACTCATTTTCTTCCGGACCGCGCGCGTCCCGCGCGCTCATGATCATGAGCGCGCGGGACGCGC
>WHTW01000059.1 GCA_009377525.1 Rhodospirillales bacterium | reverse complement strand
GCCCCAAGGTCATGCGTATCGGTCTCGCCGACTTCCACGCCATCAAGTACGGCACTACCTTGCGGCGTCACGATGTGTGAATCCGACAGACGCAAAGCGTGGGGAGGCAGGGTCAGTTGCAAAACCCCCGCCCGGCGCGTATCTCCCGGCATCCCTCCAATCGGGTGAATCATGGGCTACAGAGTCGCCGTCGTCGGCGCGACCGGCAATGTCGGGCGCGAAATGTTGCAGATCCTGGCCGAGCGGAACTTCCCGGCCGATGACGTCGTGGCGCTGGCCTCTGCGCGTTCGGTCGGCAAGCAGACGTCGTTCGGCGAGAACTCGGTCCTGAAGGTCCAGGACCTCGCCAAGTTCGATTTCAAGGGCATCGACATCGTGCTGAGCTCGCCCGGCGCCAAGGTGTCGGCCGAGCACAGCCCGCGCGCCGCCAAGGCCGGCGCCGTGGTGATCGACAACACCTCCTACTGGCGCATGGACCCCGACGTGCCGCTGGTCGTGCCCGAGGTCAATGCCAAGGCGATCGCGGGCTACAAGGCGCGCGGCATCATCGCCAACCCCAACTGCTCGACCATCCAGATGGTGGTGGCGCTGAAGCCGATCCACGACGCCGCCGGTATCAAGCGCGTCGTGGTATCGACCTATCAATCGACGTCGGGCGCCGGCAAGGAAGGCATGGACGAGCTCTTGAACCAGACCAAGAGCTTCTTCGTGAACCAGACGCTCGAGGCCAAGAAGTTCACCAAGGGCATCGCCTTCAACGTCATTCCCCACATCGACGCCTTCATGGATGACGGCTCGACCAAGGAAGAATGGAAGATGGTGGTCGAGACCAAGAAGATCCTCGATCCCAAGATCAAGGTGCACGCGACCTGCGTGCGCGTACCGGTCTTCGTCGGCCATGCCGAGGCGGTGAACCTCGAGCTCGAACGGCCACTCGACGAGCACGAGGCGCGCCGCGTGCTCGCCGCCCAGCCCGGCGTGCTGGTCGTCGATCGGCGCGAGAACGGCGGCTATGTCACGCCGCAGGAAGTCACCGGCCAGGACGGCGTGTTCGTGAGCCGCGTGCGCGTCGATCCCACGATCGACAACGGGCTTTCGCTCTGGGTCGTCAGCGACAACCTGCGCAAAGGCGCGGCGCTCAACGCCATCCAGATCGCCGAGGAGTTGATCCGCGGCTACATCTAGCAGAAGAATTTGCTGCGGACGCATGGGCTGCGCTTTCCTTCTATGACCCTGAATCTAAACGAAAATCTATTAACTGCAGGTGTTTAAGGGCAGTATTTCATGTAAGATAAGAGGGTGAACGACACGCCGTCGCTTTATCCCTTACGTCAGGAATCGCAGGCTTCTGCTGTGCCGACGCCTTTGTTCGGTGGCGATGACACATTCGTCCAGCAGCTTCGCCTGGCCGCGCAGGCCCACCGCGCCGGCCGCCTCGAAGAGGCGATCACATCTTACCTGAAGCTCTTGGCCGTGCGGCCCTATCACGCCGAGCTGCACAACAATCTCGGCGTGGCGCTGCGCCTCGCGGGCAAACTCGAAGCCTCGATGTCGCATCATCGCCTGTCGCTGGCGGCCGATCCCGGCAATCCGGCTCTGCATTCCAACCTCGGCAACGCCCTGCGCGCCGCCAACCGGCTCGACGAAGCGGTGAAGCATCACTTCCATTCGATCACGCTCAACCGCGACTACGGCGAGGGCTTCTTCAATCTGGCGCTCTGCCTGCGCGATCTCGGTCGCATCGACGAAGCCGTCGGCTGCTTCGGTCGGGCGCTGGCGCTGAACCCCGACAACCGGCGCGCCCGAGTGGAGCTCGCCATCGCGCTGCTGATGCGCGGCGAGCTGGCGCAGGGCTTCGCCGCCTACGAGGCGCGCAAGCGGCTGCCCGAGACGCCGGCGCCGGACTTCCGGCAACCGGCGTGGGACGGCGGCCCGATCGGCGGCAAGCGCATCCTGCTCTATCCCGAGCAGGGGCTGGGCGACGTGCTCTTGTTCGTGCGCTTCGCCCGCGAGCTGAAGCGCCGCGGCGCCACCGTCGTCGTGCTCTGCCAGGCGCTGCTGAAAGATCTTTTGGGCACCGTCGACTTCATCGACCACGTCGTCGCCGAGGGCGAGCCGCTGCCGGAGTTCGACCTGCATGCCTCGATGGTGTCGCTGCCGCATCTCTGCCGCGCCGACTTCGACGCGCCCGCGCTGCAGGCACCCTACCTGAAGGCGCCGGCCGACAGCCGCATCAAGCTCGGCCGCATCGAGAAGGCGAAGCTCAGCGTCGGCATCTACTGGGCGGGCATGCCCGGCCGGCCGCAGGACCGCCAACGCTCGGTGTCGTTCGCGCGATTCATGGAATTCGCCGGCGACCCCCAGCTCCTGCTGTTCAGCCTGCAGGGCGGGGTGCACCAGAAGGACATCCAGACGTTCGGTGCCGGCGGCCTGGTGCACGATGTCGGCCGCGGCATCTTTGATTTCGCCGAGGCGGCAACGGCGCTGTCGCAGCTCGATCTGCTGATCTCGATCGATGCGCCGATCGCCCACCTCGCGGCGGCGATGGGACTTCGGACCTGGGTGCTGTCGCCGTCGACGGTCGATTGGCGCTGGCAGCTCGGCGGCACGCGCGCGCCCTGGTATCCCTCGGCGCGCCTGTTCCGCCAGCCGCAGCCGGGCGACTGGGAGTCGGTGTTCGCCGCGGTGCGAGCCGAGCTCGACCGGCTCAAGGAGCGCTTGCCGGGCTGAGCGCGCGAGGGCGGCCTACCAAGTCATGCGCACGCCGAGCCGGCCCTTGACGGCTTTGCCATAGTCGCCGGTGAGCTCGGTCGCATAGCCGACGCTCGCATAGATGTTCGCGAACTTGGAGAGCGTGGCCGACAGGCCGGCGCGGACCTCGAACGAGGTCGTGTTCTGGACAGCCGTGGGAATGACATCGGTGCTGGCGAAGGTGACATTGTCGGTCGCAGCCGAGCCGTACCAGAGATTGGTCGTGACGAAGGGCTGCACCAGGCCCTTGTCCGTTTCGATGTTGCCTTGCAGGCGCACGCCCAGCCGGCCGGCCGCCGTGTCGGTCTCGCCAAAACCGATGGTTGATATGCGGTCCTGACTGCTGGCAAGCGACAGGTGCTGCCAGATCGCCTGCACTTGCGGTTCGAGCACCAGGTACGAGGCGAGCGCAATGGGATATCCGGCTTCGAGCGACGCGGTGATGATGTTGCCGGTGCTGGTGGTGCCGATGTTTCGGGCGGAAAGCGGATTGGCGTTGACCCAGGTGTTCATCAGCACGAGATCGGTGTACCAGTTGCTGGGTCCGATATGGGTCCAGTAGGCGCCCAGCGAGTAGCCGTTGATCGACAGGGAGCCGACGGCCACGTCCTCCTGACCGATGGCGAAGCCGTTCACGGTGCCGTTGAGCGCGCTGTAGCCGAAGAAGAGGCCGAGCTGGTCGCGATGCTCGCCTGCCGTTCCCCGGGCGAAGAGATCGAGGCCGGCCTGCACGCCGGCGATATTGGCGCTGAGGCTGGGCGAGGTGTCCTGGCCCCACTTCTGTTCCATGTGCTGGCCGAAGACGCGCGCCCAGGCGGCCGATGGAAGGCCGGCTCTAGTGATGAAGCTCTGCTCGCCGCGGCGCTCATGGAAGGTGCCGAGCGCCGCCAGGCCAAGCTGACGGATGGTGGGCGGGATGGCCGAGTAGAGCGGCACTTCCGGGCGGAAGAGCGGAATGGGCTTGCCGTCCGGACCCGGCGTGGGCAGGGGCGGCGACCCCGGCGCCGCGGTGGGGCCTGCCACCACCGTCGAGCGCAGATACCAGTTGTCGCCGGTGCCCGACGAGACGCCACCCTTGAAGAGCAGATACTCATAGGCACCTGCCGACACGGACCGCGAAAGGGAAAAGGCGTTTCCCGCCGTCGTGGCGCCGTTCACCGCCTGGATGACCAGGATTCCGTCGGCTCGGCTGGCCGCACCGGTGCCGCCCACGTTGTTCACCGTGATCCCCGTCGTGCCCGTCGCCGATCCGCCGGAAACAACCAGCTTGTCGGAGGCTGAGTTGTCCGGCCCGAGCACCGTGTTCACGAGCAACTGGCCGTTGTTGCCGACATAGTTGCCGGCCACCGTCAGGCTGTTGCCGACGCCGCTTCCGGCGAGGTCGACAATGCTGCTGTTCAGCAGTGTGCCGTTGATGGTGAAGTTGCCGATCGGCCCGCCGGCCAGCGCGGCGTTCGCCGCCGCGATCGTGCCGTTGTTGACGACGGTCCCCGAGACGCTGCCGTAGCCCCCGAGCGTGGCGCCCGCCGCGACATTGACCGGGCCGCCGCCCGACAAGGCCGCGGCCGGATGGGCGGCGTCGCCGACGATGAGCGTGCCCGCCGTGACGTTCGTTCCGCCGCCGTACGGGTTGTTGCCGTTCATCGTCAGGATGCCCGAGCCGAGCTTGGTGAGCGCGCCTGTTCCGGTCACGCCCTGGGCGATCGTGGTCGAGAAACCCTGCGTGTCGATGGTGCCGCCAGCCGCCGTGAGGGTGATCGGCCGCGTCGCGGCCAGATCGAAGCTGTTGGCGAACTGCAGCGTGCCGCCATTGAATGTCAGCGCGCCGGTTGGCGCACCGAGCGCGTTGTCGGCGCCGACCGCCACCGTGCCTGCGGTGAAGATCGTGCCGCCGGAGTAGGTGTTGCCGCCCGCGGCGACAGGCGCCAGGGTGAGCACGCCCGCGCCCGTCTTCTCGACGACGCCGGTGCCGGAGATCGTGCCGGTATAGGTTCCCGCACCCGGTTGCGCGAAGCGCAGCAGGCCGTTGTTCGTCACCGTGGGATTGAGCGTCTGCGCGCTCGCTTCGAGGGTGGCGCCCGGCGCCACGGTCGCGTTGCCGGTGAGCGAGCTTTGCAGGCGCAGGATGCCGGTATCGACGAAAGTGTTGGCGAAATCGCCGCTCCCGTTCCAGGTCCAGTCCGTTCCCTGCATGATGAGCGTCTGGAACCGGGTGAAGGCGTTGTCGACCAGTCCGGAGCCTTGCAGCCGGACCTGGTTGTTGCCGGCGCCGCCGTTGACCGAACCCACGATCTGCGAGCCGGTCTGCAGGATCATGGTGATGGAGCTGGTGGTGCTGTTGCCGCCGTTCAAGGCGACACCCGCCCCGGACTGGATCAGGCCTGCGTTGGTGATCGTGGTGTTGCCGTTGAGCGTGCGCAGGGCGGAGCCGTTGTCGCTGATGATCTGGCCGCCCGAGAGGTTCTGGATCTGCGCGGTGAAGGTGGAAGAGAGCGTGTTCGAGAACACGCCTTCGGCGCCGGCGCCCGTGGTGCGGATCGTGCCGCTGTTGATGAGAGTGTCGTTGTTGCCCTGCATGTAGACGGCGGTGCTGCCGTTGCCGTTGGTCGTGAGCGAGCCGGTGTTGGTGACCGTGCCGTTCCCGCCGAGGATCGAAGCGGCGCGCGCATCCGACCCGCTGGTCGTCACTGAGCCGTTGTTGGTGAGGTTGTTGTTGGTCTGCCCGACGTTGGTCTGGCCCCAGGCCGCCGTCATTCCATAGGCATTCGAGCCCACCGTCGTGATCGTCCCGTTGTTCATGAGCACGTTGTTGCTGCCATTGGCGGCCATGCCGTCGTTGAAGGCGCCGGTCGTGCCGATCGTGCCGCTGTTGGTTAGGGTGTTGCCGTCGGCCATGCCGACCATCCCGGCGCCGCGATTGCCTCCGCTGCCGCCGCCGCCCGACAGGTTGATCACGCCACCATTGGTGATCTGGCTGCTACCGATGACGCTGAGCGCGGTGGGTGTGGTGCTGCGCTGAACGGCAACGCTTGCTCCCGCCGTGACATTGATCGTGACATTGGTGCTGCCTGCGACAGCATTGACTCCCGTCGTGTCCGGGTTGGGTGCCGCGGCATCGCAGGTGACCGTCTGGCCGCTCCCCGGAGCGGCGTTGTTGCAGTTTGCGTGTGCGGTTGGCGGGCTCAGCACGACCGCGATGCAGCCCAATGCTGATACAGACAGGGTGCCGCAGGAAATGCGCCAGATCGGGCGCCGTCCAGACGTGATGGCCATCTCTCCCCCGGCTTTTTGCCAGATCGGCGACAGCAATTTTCTCAAGAGCAGCGGGGAGTTAGCTTAGCAAGTTGAAGCAAAGCCGTCACAGAGGCGCAATCACAAAGCTGTGAAAGACTTCGATGGCTGCGCAACCTTCTGTTGCAGGCGTCGCAAGTCCGGGGCGTCGTCGATATCGTCGAGCGTGTCGGCGAGCACGGTCGAGAATCGATTCGGAATGCCCGCCAATGTGTCGGCGAGCGCATGTGCCGTCGACCAGCGCACGCGGGCGAACAGAGCGCGCGGCATCGGCTTGGCGCGCCGCGCCCCGACCAGCCAGAAACCACCGTCGCTCGCCGGCCCGAACACCAGATCGTGGCGGCCGAGCAGGCGAAAAGCGTGGGCGATGTGCTGGCGCCGCATCGCCGGGATGTCACTGCCGACCAGCACGACGGGCCCCGGCGGAAGCGCTTCGAACGGCCGCTTCATGCGTTGGCCGAGATCGCCTGAGCCTTGACGGCTCACGCGTCCTCGCGGAATTCCGCGCCACGCCGGATGGCCGAGCGAATCGTCGGGCGTGACGAACAGCCAGACCGACCAGCGTCGGTCGTTGGCCAGTCGCCTGATCTGCTGGCCGAGGATCGTGCGATAGAACCGCACGGCTGCAGTCTGGCCGATCTCGCCCGCCAGCCGGCGCTTCACGCGTCCGGCCTGCGGTGCGCGAGCGAAGATCACGAGATGGCGTTTCATGAGCCGTAAAGGCGTCGGATGACGGTCGTCGGCACGCCGGCGAAGAACAGGGTGAGGCACGACAGGTTTCGCATCGGACGCAGCAGCCAGCCATCCCTTTCGTAGCGCCGCGCCGAGGTGACGGCATCGGCCTCGAGCTCGACCAGGTTACGCCTGCCGATGCGGCGTGCGAACTCGACATCTTCCATCAAGGGCAGCGCTCGAAACCCGCCGAGGCGATGGTAGAAGGCCCGCGCCATGAGGAGGCCTTGGTCGCCATAAGGCAGGCCAAGGCGCCGGCAGCGCCAGGCCGCGAGGCGCTCGACGCGGCGGGCGCGGGGATCGGGCGATGCGAGACGCAGCCGGAAGTAGCCGGCCCTGACGTCATTTGCTGTGTCCGATCGGAAACCGTGGACGGCATCAGTCCAGCCGGAACCCAGCGCCGTATCGGCATGCAGGAAAAGGAGCCACGGTGCGCTGCCTGCGATCGCCCCGGCGGCGAGTTGTCGACCGCGGCTGGCTTCGGTTGTCACGACAAGAGCGCCGGCATCGCGCGCGATCGCCGTCGTGTCGTCGTGCGAGCCGCCGTCGCAGACCGTGACGGAGAGGGAGAACGGGCAATCGACGCCGCCGAGTGCGGCCAGGGTGCGCGCCAGACTCGCCGAGGCGTTCAGGGTCGGGATGACGACGTCGATGTCGGTCGTCACTGGCTGCAGGCCGCGCCGCCCAGCACGCAGAACTTGGCGCAGTGCGGATGGTTGAGGCGCACGGCGCCGACGCTTTCGGCCAGCGTGTTGCCGAGCTCGAACTGCGGGTCGTAGGGCAGCAACGTGCAGGCGACGACGGCCGGACGGTCGGCCCCCTTGCGCTTCACCACCATGCGGGCCGAGGCGCACATCACGCTGTCGGGCGATTTCCTGAGGATGCCCCAGCAGGCCGTGGTGATCTCCGGAACGTCGACCCTGGCGTCCATTTCCGGAAACAGGACCAGCGACACGGGACTGCTTGCGTTGATCGCCACGCCGAGCTCGGCGAAGAGCCGGGCATAGCCCGCGCGCACCTGCTCTTCGGTCTCGTCGGAGAACCGCCGCCCCGCGACATGCACGTCGAAGCCCGACTGCGCGAGCCACACCAAGCCGTCGATGGTCGGCTTCCAGGTCCGCAAACCGCGCTCTTTCTCGTGCAGGGTCCGCTCGTAGTGGTCGAGCGAGACGCGGATCGTGAGGCTGCGACCGTGGCGCGCCAGCAGGCCAAGCAGGGCTGGCTTCATCTTGTGCATCGGCTTCATGGCATTGGTCAGCACCATGGCCCTGAGCCCGCGCGACAGCACGTCCTCCAGCATGGCCGGCAGGTCGCGATTCATGAAGGGCTCGCCGCCGGTGAAGCCGATCAGCTTCGTGCCGTGGCCGTCGCGCTCGATCTCGTCGAGATAGTCGGCGACCTCGGCGGCCGAGAGATAGGCCAGGCGATCGTTGCGCGGCGAGGATTCGATGTAGCAGTTCTGGCAGGTGAGATTGCAGAGCGTCCCGGTGTTGAACCACAGGGTCTCGAGCGACCGGAGTGCCACATGGGCGCGCTCTTCGCCCTTGGCGGTCACCAGCGCATCCTTGAACTTCGCGGCGTCGAGCAGAATGGGCAACATCGACGGAGTCCTGCTGCGGTTGACCCGAGTATAGTGGGATTAAAGCCCGAGCGTGCGGCCGATCTGCCGCCATGGCAGCGGCAGCAGCGAGATCAAGGCCACCACGCCGAAGCCCAGGATCACCGCGCCCGAAACGCGGTTCAGCCACAGCAGGCCCATCCCTGTGAAACGGTGGCGCAGCGATACAGCGGCCGTGCAGATGACGGCCCACCAGGCCAGCGCGCCACAGAATACGGCCGCCACCAGGAGTGCCGCGTCGGGCAGGCTGGCGCCGACGCCCGCGAGATTGCGGCCGGCAAAGGCGGCGCCGAAGGCCATCACGGTCAAGGGATTGAACACGGTGATGAAGAAGCTCGAGCTGGCGTAGTGGAAGTGCGTCGCCACCTGATGCTCGCGGTCGTCGGCCACCGGGTCGCCGACGGTACGCGGCCGATTGCGCATGGTCGCCCAGCCCATGATCACCAGGCCGATGCCGCCGATGCCCAAAAGCCACTTCTCACGTTCGATGACGAACTGCTCGACGATCGACAGGCCGAAGGCGGCGCCGGCGCCGAACACCGCGTCGCCCAGCGCCGCGCCGATCCCGGTCATGTAACCCGCCACGGCGCCGACCGTGATCGAGCGGCGGATGCACAGCACCGCCGCCGGCCCGACCGGGACGGCGATCAGGAAGCCGATGGCCGCGCCCTCGATGGCAAGCGCGATCGGATTGAAGTGAAAGCCCGGAACGTTCATCGACCGGTTACAGCTTTTCGGCGGTGAAGCGGCGCGACGGCGAGATCATCCGGTCCTGTGCCGCGACCAGTTGGAGTTCCCGTTCGCCCATGGCCGCGGTGGCCTCGAGCACGGCGTAGATCGACGAGGCGGCCTTGCCGAGCGCTGCCGGGGCATCGCCGCTTTCGATCCAGTGCGCCGAGAACAACGCGGCGACGGCGTCGCCTGTTCCGTTGGGCGCGATCTCGAACCCGATCAGGGGCGTTGCGATCCGCCAGGCCGCCTCGTGGCTCACCGCGACCATCTCGACCTGGTCGGCCGGCGCATCGGCGCGGCGCAAGCTGGTGATCAGGGCGAGCTTCGGGCCTTTGAGCAGGCTGCGTGCGGCAGCGAGCGCGTCGGCCATGGTCGAGACCTTGCTGCCGGTCAGGTGCTCCAGCTCGAAGTGATTGGGTGTCACCAGGTCGGCCAGGGGAATGGCGCGCTCGCGGAAGAAGGTGTCGATGCCGGGCTTCACGTAGATGCCGGTGTCGACGTCGCCCAGCACCGGGTCACAGCACCACACCGCGCGACGGTTGGCCGCGCGCACCTTGCGTGCGGTATCGAGCACCACGTCGCCCAACGCGGCATCGCCGACATAGCCGGTCAGCAGCGCATCGCAGCGCGACAACAGGCCCAGCGCCTCGATGCCGGCGACGATGTCGGCGACCTGATCGGCAGGGGCCGTGCGGCCACGCCAGGCGCCATAGCCGGTATGGTTCGAGAATTCGACCGTGTTGACCGCCCAGACCTCGTGGCCCAATCGTTGCAAGGGAAAGGTCGCAGCCCGATTGCCCACGTAGCCGTAGGCAACATGGCTCTGAAGCGAAAGAAAGCGCATGGCCGCGGCCACCTTGCCACAAGGAGGCCCGCCATTATAGTCCGCCGCGTTTTCAGGGAGCCCCCATGTCACAGACCGTCCGTCCGCGCCGCAGCGTCCTCTATATGCCGGGCGCCAACACGCGCGCGCTGGAGAAGGCGCGGACACTGCCGGCCGATGCGCTGATCTTCGACCTCGAGGACGCCGTGGCACCCGAGGCCAAGGAGGCCGCGCGCACCAACGTCGTGCTGGCGGCCGAGAGCAAGGCCTACGGCAAGCGCGAGATCGTGATCCGATGCAACGGGCTCGGCACGCCGTGGGGCGAGGCCGATATCGCGGCCATCGCCCGGTCCGGCGCCGACGCGATCCTGGTGCCCAAGGTCGAGAGCGCCACGCAGGTGACGCACGTCATGTCGCTGCTCGACACGGCAGGCGCCCCCACGACCATGGCGGTGTGGGCGATGATGGAGACGCCCAAGGGCATTCTGCGCGCCGAGGAGATCGCCGGAGCGCATCCGCGGCTCGCGCTGTTCGTCATGGGCACCAACGATCTCGTCAAGGACATGCGTGCGCGCCACACGCCGACACGGCTGCCCATGATCACCGCGCTCGGCGTCGGCATGCTGGCCGCCCGCGCGCATGGGCTTGCGATTCTCGACGGCGTCTACAACGACATCCAGGATACGGAAGGCTTTCGCGCCGTCTGCCAGCAAGGCCTGGAGATGGGCTTCGACGGCAAGACGCTGATCCATCCCAGCCAGGTCGAGCCGTGCAACGAGATCTTCGCGCCGTCGGCCGCCGAGCTCGAAATGGCGGGCAAGATCGTCGCCGCCTTCAAGGCCGCGCAGACTGAAGGCAAGGGCGTGGTCACGGTCGACGGCCGCATGATCGAGAACCTCCATGTCGAGCAGGCCGAGCGCGCGCTGGCGCTGGCCTCGGCCATCAAGGAACTGCAGGCCGCCGCATGAGCAAGACCAGCAGTAAAGCGACCCTGGGCAATTTCTTCGAGGACTTCCGCGTCGGCCAGGAGTTCCGTCACGCTACGCCGCGCACGCTGACCGAAGCCGATGCCGCGCTGAACGTTGGGCTCTACGGCTCGCGCTTCGCCGTAAACTCGTCGGACGAGTTCGCGCGCTCGATCGGCTTGCCGCGCGCGCCGCTCGACGACCTGCTGGTGTTCCATGTCGTGATCGGCAAGACCGTGAACGACATCTCGCTCAATGCCGTGGCCAATCTCGGCTATGCCGAGTTCCGCTGGGGCGTGCCGGTCTATCCCGGCGACACGCTGTCGGCGCGTTCCACCGTGATCGGCCTGCGCGAGAATTCCAACAAGGCGAGCGGCGTCGTCTGGGTGCGCTCGACCGGCACCAACCAGAAGGGCGAGATGGTGCTGGACTACGTGCGCTGGGTGATGGTGCACAAGCGCGATCCGCAGGCGGCGGTCGGCGCGCCGGTCGTGCCGAAGACCGCGCTGTCGGTGGCGCCGGCCGACCTGATCGTGCCGGACGGATTGAAGCTTGGTGGCTACGACGATGTTGCGGCGGGCTCGTCCCATCGCTGGGAAGACTACGAGCCCGGCGAGCGTATCGACCATGTGAGCGGCATCACGCTCGAGGACTCAGACCACATGTTCTCGACGCGGCTCTATCAGAACACTGCGCGCGTCCATTTCGACGCCTATGCCGGCAAGAACACGCGCTTCGGCCGGCGGCTGGCCTATGGCGGCCATATCATCTCGCTGGCGCGCGCGCTCTCCTTCAACGGCCTGGCCAACGGCTTCCGGTTGGCGGCGATCAGTGCCGGCAGCCATGTCGGGCCGACCTTCGGCGGCGACACGATCTATGCCTGGTCGGAGGTGCTGGAGAAGGCCGCGATGGCGGGCCGCACCGACCTCGGCGCGTTGCGACTGAGACTTATTGCGGCCAAGGATTGCCCCTGCGATTCGTTCCCGGGCAAGCAGGCCGACGGCAAGCATCACCCCGCCGTCGTGCTCGATCTCGACTACTGGCTGCTGATGCCCAGACGGTCGTGATCGTCGGGCTAATTTCGCTGAGAAATCCGGGACTTAACACGCACTCTGCGGCGACTTTCGTTGACTTGAAGCGGCTGGGCGCTAAAAAAGCTCAGCCGATGTCGGCAATAGAGGTTTTCGCGCGATGAGCGTCGCCAATCGGCCGGTGCATCGGCCGCTTTCTCCGCATTTGCAGGTCTACCGGCCGCAACTCACCTCGGTCATGTCGATCCTGCACCGCGCCACGGGCATCGCCCTCTCGGTCGGTGCGCTCTACCTGGTGATCTGGGTGGTGTTCGCTTCGGCGAGCCCGCGCACCTACGCCATGTTCCAGAGCTTCAACGTGTCGATCCTGGGCCGCATCTTCCTGGGCGGCTGGCTGTTCTGCATCTTCTATCACCTGTGCAACGGCATCCGGCATCTGTTCTGGGACATGGGCTACGGCTTCGAGCTCAAGGACGCCTATCGCAGCGGCTGGATCGTCGTCGGCGTTTCCTTCGCGGCAACTATCGTGTCGTGGATCGTCGGCCTCAGGCTGGTGTGAGGAGGGGGCGATGAACAGCGATCTCAGGACTCCTCTCTCCCGCGCCCGCGGGCTCGGCTCGGCCAGGCAGGGCGTGCATCACTGGTGGGCGCAGCGCATCACCGCCGTCGCCCTGATCCCGCTCGTCGTGTGGTTCGCCATCTCGCTGATCATGATGAGCGGCGCCGACTACGCCGTCGTGCGCGCCTGGATCGGCTCGCCGGTCGTCATGGTGCTGCTGACGCTCACTATCGTCATCGGCCTGCATCACGGCCAGCTCGGCATGCAGGAGGTGGTCGAGGACTATGTCCATGGCGAGGGCATGAAGCTGGCGCTGATCGTGCTGCTGCGCTTCATCGCCGTGTTCTTCGGGCTGGCCGCCATCGTGGCCATCCTGCGTATCGGATTCGGAGGCTGACCATGGCCGAGGCAGGCAACGACAAGGGCGATGGCGCCGCGGCCGGCACCGTCAATATCGGTGGCACCTCCTACACCATCATCGACCACGAGTACGACGTCGTGGTGGTCGGCGCCGGCGGCTCGGGCCTGCGCGCGACCTTCGGCATGGCATCCAAGGGGTTGAAGACCGCCTGCGTGACCAAGGTGTTCCCAACCCGCAGCCACACCGTATCGGCCCAGGGCGGCATCTCGGCGGCGCTGGGCAACATGGGGCCCGACGACTGGCGCTGGCACATGTACGACACCGTCAAGGGCTCGGACTGGCTGGGCGACCAGGACGCCATCGAATACATGTGCCGCGACGGCATCCCGGCCATCATCGAGCTGGAGCATTTCGGCGTGCCGTTCAGCCGCACGCCCGAGGGCAAGATCTACCAGCGCCCGTTCGGCGGCATGACGACGGAGTACGGCAAGGGCATCGCACATCGCACCTGCGCCGCGGCCGACCGCACCGGCCACGCCATGTTGCACACGCTCTACCAGCAGTCGCTCAGGAACCAAGCCGAGTTCTTCATCGAGTATTTCGCCCTCGACCTCATCATGGACGAGGGCGTGTGTCGCGGCGTCATGGCGTGGAACCTCGATGACGGCACGATGCATCGCTTCCGCGCCCACAAGACGGTGCTGGCGACCGGCGGCTACGGCCGCGTCTACCAGACGGCGACCTCGGCCCACACCTGCACCGGCGACGGCGGCGCCATGGCGCTGCGTGCCGGGCTGCCGACCCAGGACATGGAGTTCGTCCAGTTCCACCCGACCGGCATCTACGGTGCTGGCTGTCTGATCACCGAGGGCGTGCGCGGCGAGGGCGGCTACGTCACCAACGCCAACGGCGAGCGCTTCATGGAGCGCTATGCGCCGTCGGCCAAGGATCTGGCCTCGCGCGACGTCGTCAGCCGCTCGATGACCATCGAGATCCGCGAGGGCCGCGGCTGCGGTCCCAACAAGGACTACATCGAGCTGCATGTCGAGCATCTCGACCCCAAGGTAATCCACGAGCGCCTGCCGGGCATCGCCGAGACCGCGCGCATCTTCGCCGGTGTCGACGTCACGCGCCAGCCGATCCCCATCCTGCCGACCTGCCACTACAACATGGGCGGCATTCCGACGAACTATCACTGCGAGGTCATGACGGTGAAGAACGGTGATCCCAACACCGTAGTGCCGGGCCTGATGGCGCTCGGCGAGGCGGCCTCGGTGAGCGTACATGGCGCCAATCGGCTGGGGTCCAACTCGCTGCTCGAGCTGGTTGTGTTTGGACGCTCCGCCGCCAATCGCGCCGCCGAACTGCTCACGCCGGGCCAACCGCACAAGCAGCTCCCGCATGCTGGCGAGGAGGCGATCGCGCGCTTCGACCGGCTGCGCCACGTCGCTGGCGGCACTCCGACGGCGCAACTGCGCCTCAGAATGCAGCGCACCATGCAGAATGACTGTGCGGTGTTCCGCACACAGCAGAGCCTCGACGAGGGGTGCAAGAATGTCGAGAAGGTGCTGGACGGCCGGTCGGACATCGGGGTCAAGGACCGGTCGCTGATCTGGAACTCCGATCTCATGGAGACGCTGGAGTTCGAGAATCTCATCCTGCTGGCCCAGGCCACCATCCGCTCCGCGGCTAACCGCCACGAGAGCCGTGGCGCCCATGCGCGCGAGGACTATCCCGAGCGCAACGACAAGGAATGGCTGAAGCACACGGTGGTCTGGGTCGACGATAGCGGCAAGACCCGCATCGATTACCGGCCGGTGAAGCTGCAGCCAATGACCAACGACGTGCAGTCGTTCCCACCCAAGGCGCGCGTGTACTAAGCGCGTATTGAGTTCGAGAGGAAGCGATGGCTGAGTTCGCACTGCCCGCCAATTCCAAGATCGGCGCGGGCCAGACCTACAAGGCGCCGACCGGCGCCAAGAACACCAAGGTGTTCAAGATCTACCGCTGGACGCCCGACGACGGCAAGAACCCGTCGATCGACACTTACGAAGTCGATATGGACACCTGCGGCCCGATGGTCCTGGACGCACTGATCAAGATCAAGAATGAGATGGACAGCTCGCTCACCTTTCGCCGCTCGTGCCGCGAGGGCGTGTGCGGTTCGTGTGCCATGAACATCGACGGCACCAATACGTTGGCCTGCATCAAATACATCTCGGACGTCAAAGGCGACATCAAGATCTACCCGCTGCCGCACATGCCGGTGGTGCGCGACCTGGTGCCCGACCTTACCGTGCCCTACGCCCAGCTCTCCGCGATCGAACCGTGGATCAAGACGACCACCCAGCCGCCGACGCGCGAGCGCCTGCAGTCGCCCGAGGAGCGCGCCAAGCTCGACGGCCTGTGGGAGTGCATCCTCTGCTTCTGCTGCTCGACCTCGTGCCCGTCCTACTGGTGGAATGGCGAGCGCTACCTCGGCCCGGCCATTCTGTTGCAGGCCTATCGCTGGCTGGCCGACAGCCGCGACGAGGCCAAGGGCGAGCGGCTCGACCAGCTGGAAGATCCGTTCCGGCTCTATCGCTGCCACACCATCATGAACTGCACCAAGACGTGCCCCAAGCACCTGAACCCGGCGAAGGCGATCGCCGAGATCAAGAAGATGATGGTCGAGCGCACGATTTGATCGGCTTGCCAGCGGGGATGTAGAAGTTGGCCAAGTTGGCCAAATTCTCATGACCAAGATCTTCAGCCTCTACGAAGCCAAGAACCAGCTTTCATCGCTGGTAGACCGTGCTGCGTCCGGCGAAGAGATCGTCATCGCGAAGCACGGTCAACCGATGGCCAAGCTGGTGGCCGTCCCCAAGGCCAAGAAAGAACCGCGCAAGCCCCAGAACTTCATGGGCATCACCGACATCGCGGACGACTTCGACGCGCCACTTCCGCCGGAGTTGCTGAAGCAGTTCGGATACGATCCCTGACGTGGACTTGCTGCTCGATACGCACGTCTTCATCTGGTGGAACATGGATCACACCCGCTTGGGGGAGGAAGTGCAGGCGGCCGTCGCTGACCCCGAGAACCGGATCGTTGTCAGTGCCGCGAGTGTCTGGGAAATCTCGATCAAGCGGATGATCGGCAAGCTGGCTTTCCAACGCGATACGCCGCATGCCATTGTGAATGGCGGCTTTGAAGCGCTCGTCATAACGCCGGAGCATGCTGATGCGGCGGGGTCCTTTTGATCGTCTTCTGATCGCGCAGGCAAAGCTGGAAAGCTTGGTACTGGTCACTCAGGACCGTCAGCTCTTGTCATATGGAGTCCGCTTCTCGGCGTGAGCTGAACCGGCGTGACCTTTGCCAGGCTGCGTTCATCAAGAAAGCAGGGAGTCAAATCGATTATGTTCAAATCTCTTGTCGTCGCCGCATCTTTATCCTTGGCGGCTGCCCCAGCCTTCGCCGGCCAGACCTTCGACGCGGTCAAGGCCAAGGGCTTCGTGCAGTGCGCGGTCAACACCGGGCTGGCGGGCTTCTCGATGGCCGACAGCCAGGGCAAGTGGACCGGGCTCGACGTCGGTCTCTGCAAGGCGATTGCCGCGGCGATGTTCGGCGATGCCGAGAAATCCAAGTTCACGCCGACCACGGCGCAGCAGCGCTTCGTCGCCCGCAGTCGGGCGAGGTCGATGTCATCACGCGCAACGCCACCCAGACGCTGCTGCGCGACACCTCGCTCGGCTTCAACGGCGCCGGCGTGAATTTCTACGACGGCCAGGGCTTCCTGGTGCCGGCCAAGAGCAACATCAAGAGCGCCAAGGAGCTGAACGGCGCCACCATCTGCGTGCAGCCCGGCACCACCACCGAGCTCAACCTCGCCGACTGGTTCCGCAAGCAGAAGATGACCTTCAAGCCGGTGCTGATCGAGAAGCTCGACGAGCTGCTGCAGGCCTACGCCGCCGGCCGCTGCGACGCCTATACCACCGACGCCTCGGGCCTGGCCGCCGTGCGTGTCGCCCAGCTCGCCGGCAAGGGCGAGCATGTGATCCTGCCCGAGCGCGTCTCCAAGGAGCCGCTGGGCCCGATCGTGCGCCACGGCGACGACCAGTGGCTCGACCTCGTGAAATGGACGCTGATGGGCATGATCGAGGCCGAGGAGATGGGCATCACGTCCAAGAACGTCGACGAGCTGCTGAAAAGCGACGATCCCGCCATCAAGCGCGTCCTCGGCGTCACGCCGGGCTACGGCAAGGCGATAGGGGTCGACGAGAAGTGGATGTACAACGTCATCAAGCTGGTCGGGAACTACGGCGAGAGCTACGAGCGCAACGTCGGCACGTCGACACCGCTCAAGCTCGAGCGCGGCCAGAATGCGCTCTGGACCAACGGCGGCCTGCTGTACGCGATCCCGTTCCGGTGATCTTCCGGACCACCGGCTTCCAGCCGGCTCATGATTCCGAGCCGGTTGGAAGCCGGCGGTCCGGGAGACGTTAGACCATCCGCTCAAACCGCATCTTCTTGATGCGGCCGGTCGAGACCTCGAGCGCCGTCACCTTGCCCGAGCGGTCGCGCGCCAGACGGGCGAGCTGGGTCGCCTTGATCCAGCTCCCGGGCATCTCGCTCTCGATCGTGTCGGCATCGACGCCGCGCACCGGCCAGGCTTGGCCGCCGGCGATCAATGGTCCGCTGACGGCCGCTTCCCAATGCTCGCCCTTACGCGTGATGTCCCAGCGCGCGCCCGAATCGGCGGAGACATAACTGCCGGCCAGCGCCGCCGGCACGGCCTTGCGCTTGCCGAGCTTCTTGAACGGCAACACGCGGCCCGCGCCCAGGTCGACGCGCAGTGTGCCCCCTGCGGTCTTGGGGCCCGGCTTGATCATGAATTCGAACGAACCGCGCTCGGCGCCGAACCAGCCGCCGGGCCGGCGGCCCAGCACGAAGGGGAGGCCGTTCTGGGTCACGGTGGCCTCGCCGTTGCGCCACGCCAGGTCGAACAGCGAGGGCTCGTCGGCGTTGAACCAGGTGCCGGCGGTCGGCTTGATCTCGGCCTCGGTGATCGGCGCCAGCACGGGCTTCAATCGTTTGTCGCTGTCCAGGGCGTCGGCGGCGATGGCATGCGCCAGGCGCCACGGATCGATGGTGCCGAGATTGGCGATGACGATGACGGTGAGGTCGGCCGCCGGCACGCGTAAAAACTCGGTGCGGAAGCCCGGCCACAGGCCGCCATGGCCCACCGTCTCCAGGCCGCGCACCTCGCCGATGGCGACGCCGCGGCGATAGGCGTTGGCATGCCCGCCGGTGAGCGGCGCCGCGGCGGCGAGCTGCGTCGGCAGGGTCTTGCCCAGCACCGGGTTGTCGAAATGCCGGCTCCAGATCAGCAGATCCTCGACCGTCGAGATCAACCCGCCTTCGCCGCCCTGCGGATAGGCGTGGCCGGCGCGGCGGAAGCCCGACTTGTCGTCGCCGAGATAACCGGTGGCGAGGTCGGGGATCACGCTGTCGATCTCGGCCGCCAGCATGGTGCTGGTCATGCCGAGCGGCTTGAAGATGCGCTCCTCCATCACCTCGCCCAGCTTGCGCTTGGTGAGCCGCTCGATGATCAGGCCGAGCAGCAGGAAGTTGGTGTTGCTGTAGAGGAAGCGGCTGCCCGGCGCGAAGTTGAGATGGCCGTTGCGCGCCGCGGCGGCGAAGAGATCGGCGGCACGAACCGGCCGCTCCAGGCCGTGACCACCCAGCCGCAGCAGCTCGAGGAAGTCGGCCAGGCCGCTGGAATTGCGCATCATCTGGTCGATGGTGACCGGCAGCGGTTTCAATTCGCGCAGATATTTGTGCGGCGGATCGGAGAGCTTCAGCTTGCCCTCGGCCGCCAGCAAGAGCGCCGTGGTGACGGTGAACTGCTTGCTCACCGAGGCGATGCGAAAGTGGGTCTGCGGCGTGATCGGCACGCCATGCTCGATGCTGGCCAGGCCATAGCCCTTGCAGATCTCGACCTCGCCGCCTTGGGCGACGGCGACGACGGCGCCCGGCGAGCCGGGCTTGGTGTAGCGGGCGAACATCGCGTCAATGCGGCGTTCGAGCGAAAGAAAGGCGATCGATTTCGACATGAGGTCCAGTCAAGCCAACGGCCTCGCCCTTGTAAAGCCGAGGCGCTACCTTGGCGCGAACACAGGAGGAACGCGCCATGGAGCAGCGGATGGAGCGGCGATTCGTCAAAGTCGAGAAGGGCATCGGCCCGCAAGGCCGCATCGCCGTCGTGCGCTTCGATCGCGGCGATGGCGTCAACGCCTTCAGCTACCAGGCGATGCGCGAACTGCGCGACGTCACGCGCGACTTCGAGGACGATCTAGAAACGTCGGTGGTGATCCTGACCGGCTCGGCCAAGGCCTTCTCGGCCGGCTTCGACCTCAAGGATCCCGAAGGCCGTCTGCGCGACACGGCAACAGTCGCCGAGAAGATCCATCGCCAGCGGCTCGGCCCCAAGATGTCGCGCGCCTGGCAGGAAATGGACCAGGTCACCATCGCGGCCATCGAGGGTCACTGCATCGGCGGCGGCGCGGCGCTGGTCGTGTCGCTCGATTTCCGCTTCTGCGGCAAGGGCGCGCACTTCCGCATCCCCGAGGTCGAGCTCGGCATGAACATGAGCTGGGGCTCGATCCCGCGCATGATCGCGTTGATGGGACCGGCGCGCACCAAGCAGGCGGTGATCCTGGCCTCCGATCGCATCTCCGCCGCCGACGCACTGGCGTGGGGCCTGGTCGAGAAGGTGGTCGACGACGGCCAGGCGCTCGCCGCCGCCATGGAATTCGCCGAGCGCATCGCACGCCAGCCGCCGATCCCGGTGCGCATGACCAAGACCACAGTCAATCGCTTCGCCTTTGCCGTGCACGATCTCGGCTCGCACATGGATGCCGAGCAGAACGTGCTGACGGGCATGACCGAGGACTACAGGGAGGGCACGTCTGCCTTCCGCGAGAAGCGCAAGCCGGTGTTCAAGGGGCGGTAAGTCTTCCGGACCGCCGGCTTCCAGCCGGCTCGTACTCTTCGGAGCGCGGGCCTCCGGCCCGCATCATGATCATGAGCGGGCCGGAGGCCCGCGCTCCATATGAGCCGGCCGGAAGCCGGCGGTCCGGAAGACTAAGCGATCTTCCTTGCCGGCAGCTGGTCGATGATCTTCTGGCGCTCGGGATCTTCCAGCATCATCCAGCGGCCGATCTCCTCGACGGTGCGCTTGCAGCCGAGGCAGAAGCCGCTCTTGCGGTCGAGCGTGCAGATGCCGATGCAAGGCGACATCACGCGCCGCAGCGGCGGTGGCCCATCACCCATCCTGTCAGGACTTCTTGCTGAGTTCCGCGAGCTGGTTCTGCAGCTCGTCGAGCTTGCGCTTGAGGTCGTCGATGGCAGTGTCGTTGGCAGGCGCCGGCGTCTCAGGCTTGGCCGGCGCCTCCTGGCCGTTGGCCCCGGCCGGCGTTCCCTGTCCACCGGGCAGCTGGAACGGATTGAACATGCGCATGGCCCGCTCGAACATCGCCATGTTCTGCTTGCCCATCGATTCGAACTGCTGGAACGGATTGAAGCCGAAGGCATTCTGCAGGTATTTCCGCATCTGCTCCTGGTTGCGCGCGAACTGGGTCATCGACATCTCGAGATACTGCGGCACCACGCCCTGCAGGCTGTCGCCGTAGAACGAGATGAGCTGGCGCAGGAAAGGGATCGGCAGCAGCGTCTGGCCGCCCTTGCTCTCCTCCTCGAAGATGATCTGGGTCAGCACCGAGCGCGTGATGTCGTCGCCGGTCTTGGCGTCGTAGACCACGAAATCGGTCTTTTGCTTCACCATCGTCGCCAGGTGATCGAGCGTCACGTAGGCCGATGTCGCCGTATTGTAGAGCCGCCGGTTCGCGTACTTCTTGATCACCACCGGAGCGGGCTTGGGCCCGCCCTCGGTTCCTGCCTGATCGGCCATTACGCTTCGCTCCCTAGCGGACGCGGAGTGAACATCCGTTTACATCGGGCCATCACCTTAGCGCCGATACCGCAGTGCGACAAGGAGCGGTTTGCGCGTGCGAAAGGAGGGTTCGCCGGGCGACCGTCATCGTTGATGGGCTATAGTGAGTGATGGCCTCCGAAAACGACGATGCAGGCGATTTCGACAAGCTTGCCCGGCGCTATCTCGACCTCTGGCAGAGCCAGCTCGCCGGGCTTGCCTCCGACCAGGCGCTGACCGAGCAGATCGCCCGGCTCTTCGCTGCCGCGAACAGCCAGATTGCCAGCGCCCTGCAGGTGGCCCAAGGAGCATCTCATGCAGCCTCGCCCCCTTTCGCCGAGACTGGGACCCCGGCCGCTGCCCCTGCACCTGGGCACGGCGCTGATGACGTGGGCGAGCTCCGAAAGCGCGTGGAAGCTCTGGAAGCCCGGATCGCCGAGCTCGAATCAAAGCTCGCCTCAAAGCCAGGAGCCGCCTGAGTCGATCGCCGCTCTCCTGCCGGAGATCGCCGCCCTCGAAGCCAAGGCCGGCGCCGGCAAGTTCGAAGACGCTCTCCATCGCGAGATCGCGCGCCGCATGGGTCGACTGGCCGACGGCGTGCTGGCCTATCGCCGGCACCCGGTCCATCGCGACCTCGAGAATCCGCCGGCCGTGTGGAGCGAGGGCAACACGCGGCTGCTCGACTATGGCGCCACGCATCGCGCGGCACGCGTGCGCGGTGCACGGGCCGTGCTGGTCGTGCCGTCGCTGATCAACCGCTGGGAAGTGCTCGATCTCACCCAGGAGAAGAGCCTGCTGCGCGCCTTGGCGGGCGAGGGCCTGCGGCCCTATCTCGTCGATTGGGGCACGCCCAATGCCGACGAGCGCCGCTTCGATTCGACGGCCTACGTGGCACGCCTCGAACGCGCACTCGCCTTCGTCACCAGGCGGGCGCGGCGCGCGCCGGCAGTGATGGGCTACTGCATGGGCGGCACGCTGACCGTGGCGCTGGCCGCGCGCCAGCCGCGGCGCGTCGCCGGCCTCGCCCTGCTGGCCGCCCCCTGGGACTTCCACGCCGACCGCACCGGCCACGCCTTCCTGCTGTCTGCCGGCCCGATGCTGGCGCGCGTCGCCGACCAGGTCGGCGAATTGCCGGTCGACATCCTGCAGACGCTGTTCTGGTCGCTCGATCCGTGGCTCGCGATGAAGAAGTTCGGCCGCTTCCTCGGCATGGACCAGCAAAGCGCCTCGGCACGCGATTTCGTGCTGCTGGAAGATTGGCTGAACGAGGGCGCACCGCTCGCCGGCCCGACCGCGCGCGAATGCCTGATCGGCTGGTACGGCGACAATCTGCCCGGTGCCGGCAAGTGGACGGTCGGTGGTCGGCGCATCGTGCCGTCGAAGATCGGCGTGCCGTCGCTGGTCATGATCCCGTCGGGCGATCGCATCGTGCCGCCGCTGTCGGCCGCGGCGCTGGCCGAACCGGGCCGCGGACTGAAGCGCGTCAGACGCCTCGATCTGCCGCTCGGCCATATCGGCATGGTGGTGAGCGGCCGCGCCCGCGAGCTCTGCTGGTTGCCGCTGATCGACTGGCTGAGCAACATCCCGCCCAAGCGTTCGTGATGGCGGCTGAAGAACGTTCCATCGACTGGCGGCAGGTCGCAGTTTGGGCGGTCCTGCTGATCGTCTCGGTGTTCGCCCATGCCTACGTCGAGGTGCTGAACGAAGCGCGTCGTGGAGTCAGCGGCATCTTCGACCGCGAGCTCGCCATCGAAGTGTCGAGCCATATCGTGGTCGCGGCGCTGCTGCCGGTGCTCTACTGGATGCACCGCCGCTGGCCTGTCGGCGGCGGGCCGCGCAACATCGCAATCCATGTGCTGGGGCTCGTGCCTTTCAGCCTCATCCACACGATCGGCATGGCGGCGCTCAGGCTGCTGTGGTTCTCCGGCATCCTGGGCGAGGCCTACAGCTTTCCCATCACTTTCGATCGTCTGGCCTACGAATTCGTCAAGGACATCATCAACTACGGCATGCTGAGCGCGGCCGTGATGGCCTTGCGCCACCTCTTCGCGCGTCCGCTGGCGACCGCGACCCAAACGCCGGCGCCTCCATCACCACCGCAGCCGGAATCGCCGCCCGAGCGATTCGTGGTCCGCAAGCGCGGCAAGGAGATCATGGTCGAGGTGGCCGACATCGACTGGATCGAGGCGGCCGGCAACTACGCCGTGCTGCATGTCGGCGGCGAGACGCTGGAGATCCGCTCCTCGCTCGCCAGGCTCGAGGGCGAGCTCGATGCCAAGCGTTTCGTCAGAGTCCACAAGTCCTACGTGGTCAACGTCGCGCGTATCGCCGAGGTGACACCCTGGATCAGCGGCGACTGGCGTATTCGCCTGCAGGACGGCGCCGAGGTGAACCTGAGCCGCCGCTATCGCCAGCGCTTCGAGGCGCTGGTACCGGTCAGGAGCTGAGCGGCGCCTTCCGGATGTCCCGTGGCGGCTGCCGGTCGTCCCACGCGCCGCGCCGGTCGTCACAAATCGAAGAAGAATCAAGAGCTTGGCGGATAGGAAGGAGGAGTCTTCACCCTCCTTCAGAGGTGCCGTCATGACCCCGCCCCGTGCCGACCGCCGCCCCGACCTCGACTGGCTGCGCGTGCTCGCCTTCGGCCTGCTGATCGCCTACCACGCCGGCATGGCCTGGTCGGGCTGGAGCTGGCACCTGACCAGCATCGACAGCATCGACTGCCTGCGCGAGGGGATGCGGTTCGTGA
The DNA here is from genome assembly GCA_009377525.1 of Rhodospirillales bacterium. GTDB lineage: Bacteria > Pseudomonadota > Alphaproteobacteria > Reyranellales > Reyranellaceae > Reyranella. The sequence continues at coordinate 18,555 of WHTW01000059.1, read as the reverse complement.
ACCGCTGGCGCATGCCCCTGCTTTTCGTGGTGTCCGGTGCGGCGATCGCGCTGGCCCTGGGCTCGCGGCGGCCCCGCACCTTCGTCCTCGATCGCGTGCGGCGCCTGCTGGTGCCGCTCGTGTTCGGCATGATCGTGATCGTGCCGCCGCAGATCTATCTCGAGCGCCTGCATCGCGGCCAGTTCACGGGCTCGTTCTTCGACTGGCTACCCCAGGCCTTCCAGGGCGGTCCCTACCCCGACGGCAACGTGAGCTGGCACCATCTGTGGTTCCTGGCCTACGTGCTGGTGCTGACCTTCGCGGCTCTGCCGTACTTCCTGTGGGCGCGCAGCGAGCGCGGCCGGGCCACGCTCGAAAAGGCCGGACATCTGGCCGCACGCTTCGGCCTGCAGTGGTTGATGGTGCTGCCGCTCGCCGCCTCGATCCTGTGGCTGGCGCCGATTTCGTACAACACCAACGGCCTGATCGGCGACTGGCACGGCCTGGTCTACTACGGCGCCCTGCTGCTCTATGGCGCATTCCTGTTCGGCTCGCCGGAATTGCTGGCCGCGCTCAACCGGCAGCGGTGGCTGTCGCTCGCCGTCGGCGTGGTGGCCTACGCCATGCTCTACGGCCTGTTCATCGATGGCGCTGTGCGGCCGGTGATCACCGATGCCGATCGTCCGGACTATGCGCTGGTGTCGGCGATGAACACCATGGCCTGGCTGTTCGCCATCGTGGGCTTCGCCAATCGCCACTTGACGCGGCGGCCGGCGTTTCTCTCGGAAGCCACCGAAGCGGTCTATCCGTTCTACATCCTGCACCAGACGGTGACGGTGGTCGCAGTCTACTGGCTGCTGCAGATCGGCGCGCCGCCGGTCGCGGGCTTCATCCTTGTGATCCTGGCGACCGTCATGGCCACGTCGGCGATCTATTTCGGACTGGTACGTCCGCTGTGGTTCCTGCGGCCGCTGTTCGGATTGAAAGCGGCGTACAGCAGCAAGGTCCGGCCATCGTCGGTCTTGATCTCGCGCTCGCGCACCATGCCGAACTTCTCGAGCGAACGCTGACTGGCAAGGTTCTCCAGGCGCGTGAGGGCAACGACGCGGTCCAGTCTTGGGACTTCGAAGGCGAAGGCAAGGGCGGCGCGGCCGAGCTCCGGTCCGTAGCCCTTGCCTTGCACGTCCGGTGAGAAGGCAGCGCGCATGGCCACGCCATAATCGCCGGTGTGCACGCGCAGCCCACCCAGCCCGACCAGCCGGCCGGTCGCGCGTTCGCTCGCCGTCCAGCTGCCGAAGCCCAGCGCCGGCCACTCGGCTTCGTAGTTGGCGACCATGGCGTCGCTCTCAGCGCGCGTCAGCACGCCGTGCCGCAGAAGATTCATGACGCGCGCATCGGCGTGCAATACCGCCAGTCGATCTGCGTCGGCCATGGTGATCGGCCTGAGGTCGAGACGTTCAGTGAGGAGGTGGTAACGGTCCAAGACGGGTCCTTGCCGGTGCCGGTCGCCGGCCTATAACATCTGCCGCAGGGCGGCCCGCAAGGAGGAATACATGGCAACCGAAATCGTCATCGCGAGCGCTGCGCGCACGCCGATCGGCTCGTTCAATGGCGCGCTCGGCGCCGTCCCGGCCCACGACCTCGGCAAGGTCGCCATCACGGGCGCGCTGGAGCGCGCCAAGGTCAAGCCCGAGGAAGTCGACGAAGTCATCATGGGCCAGATCCTGAGCGCCGCGCAGGGCCAGAACCCGGCCCGGCAGGCCGCGGTCAATTCCGGCATCCCGGTCGAGAAGACCGCGTTGGGCATCAACCAGCTCTGCGGCTCGGGCCTGCGCGCCGTCGCCTTCGGCTGGCAGGCGATCCGCAACGGCGACGCCTCGATCATGGTGGTCGGCGGCCAGGAGAGCATGAGCCAGGCGCCGCACGCGGGTTACATGCGCGACGGCACCAAGATGGGCGAGTTCAAGATGATCGATACCATGCTCAAGGATGGGCTGTGGGACGCCTTTCACGGCTATCACATGGGCAACACCGCTGAGAACGTGGCGCAGAAGTTCCAGATCACCCGGACCGAGCAGGACGCCTTCGCCGCCGCCTCGCAGAACAAGGCCGAGGCGGCGCAGAAGTCCGGCCGCTTCAAGGACGAGATCGTCCCGGTCACGGTGAAGACCCGCAAGGGCGAGGTCGTGGTCGACGCCGACGAATTCCCGCGCCACGGCACCACGGTCGAGACGCTCGCCAAGTTGCGCCCCGCCTTCACCAAGGAAGGCGGATCGGTCACCGCCGGCAACGCCTCGGGCATCAATGACGGTGCCGCGGCGCTGGTGCTGATGACGGCCGACGAGGCCAAGAAGCGCGGCATCACGCCTTTGGCCAAGATCGTGTCGTGGGCGACCACGGGCGTCGATCCCTCCATCATGGGCATCGGCCCGGTGACGGCCTCGCAGGCGGCGCTCAAGAAGGCCGGCTGGACGGTGAAGGATCTCGACCTGGTCGAGGCCAACGAGGCCTTCGCCGCGCAGGCCGTCGCGGTCGGCAAGCAGCTCGGCCTCGATCCCGACAAGCTCAACGTCAATGGCGGTGCGATCGCGCTCGGTCATCCGATCGGCGCCTCGGGCGCGCGGGTGCTGACGACGCTGCTCTACGAGATGCAGAAGCGCGACGCCAAGAAGGGCCTCGCCACGCTCTGCATCGGCGGCGGCATGGGCATCGCCATGTGCGTGCAGCGCGACTGATGGACTATCGGCCCGTCAACTTCGGGCAGAAATTCGGGCTGCTGCGCGAACAGTGGCAGCCCAGAGTGGTCGCCGAGCTGAACGACTATCAGTTCAAGGTCGTTCGGCTGGAAGGCGATTTTGTCTGGCATTCGCACGCCGACACCGACGAGGCCTTCGTCGTGATGGAAGGCGAGCTGCGCATCGATTTCCGTGACGGCGCGGTGCGCATCGGGCCGGGCGAGATGTTCGTCGTCCCGAAGGGCGTCGAGCACAAGCCCTACGCCGAGCGCGAGGTGAAGATGCTGCTCATCGAGCCGCGTGGCGTGCCCAATACCGGCGATCAGGGCGGCTCGCGGACCGCCCCCAACGGCGTCTGGATCTGACTGGAGCATCTAGAGATCGACTTTGGGGTCGGCTGGCGGGCGGGCTCATAGAGGCTTATATTTGGCGCATGGCCAACGATCCTCAGACGACCCGCGAGTTCAATGTCGTGGTCGAGCGCGATGAAGCCGGTTGGTACGTTGCGAGTGTACCCGCGCTGCCCGGATGTCATACGCAGGCGCAATCCCTCGACGAGTTGATGTCGCGGATTCGGGAAGCGATAGAGGCATATCTCGAAGCAGGCGAAGCTCCATCACCCTTGGAATTCGTCGGCGTACAACGCATTTCAGTCGCTGCATGACGCGCATCCCGCCGGTATCAGGGCGGGAGTTAATGGCCGCTCTCGGCCGCAAAGGCTTTCAAGTCATCCGGGTCAAAGGCAGCCATCACGTCTTGCGACATGCCGACGGGCGAATGACCGTGGTGCCGGTTCACGGCCGAGAGGAAATCGGCCCAGGCCTGCTGGCCAAGATATTGCGCGATTGCGATATGAGCCGCGACGAACTACGCGCCCTTCTGTGATTGCTAGAGCGGAATCCGATCAGATGGAACCGCGCGCGGTTCCATCTGATCGGATTCGCGCGCACTGGTGATGCTTGGTTCACAGGGCACAATCCGCCCAGCTGATTCCAGCTGGGCGGATTGTGCTTTAATCGTAGATTTCCGGCGTCCACAGCCGCTCGCCCTGGCGCGCGAGCTTGCGGCCTTGCTCCTGGGAGAGTTCCAACAGCTCGGCGCCGCCATTGGGCGTGAGCTGGGCCAGCAGGAAGCGCGTCTGGCCGGGCGCCACGGTGATGATCAGCTCGCTGTTGGTCTGCGGGCCGTAGGCCCGGAGATCGTAGAGCTTGGGCGCCAGGTCGAGGCGCATGTAGTTCGGCGGGCTGACGCCGCCGATCGGCTGGGTACCCATGGTGATGTTGATCGGCGGCGAGTCGGGCTGGGTCGGCTCGCGCACGATGTAGAGGGCGGCTTGGCCCTCGTTGGCGACGGGGAAAGTCCCGGTACCCCAAGCGTCATTGTCCTTGGACCAGATTGAATTCGAGCTGCAGCCGGCCAGCAACAACAAGCCAACGGCGACCAGTAACTTCCTCATACGGCGACCTCCGGCGCTAACGTCGACTGGCGGAGGGCGGGGGTCAAGCGGGCAAGAACGCCTATGCAGCGACGGGTTGCGGCAGGGCCCGCAGCCGCGCCAGGGGCGACAGCACGATCACCAGCGTCGACAGCACGAAGGACGCCGCGATCAGCAGCAGCGCGGCCTGCAGGCCGGCCTGGGCGGCGACCATGCCGCCGGCCAGCGCGCCCAGCGGGCGCACGCCGTAGATCGCCGTCTGCACCGTGGCATTGACCCGGCCCAGCATCGGCGCGGGCGTCACGAGCTGGCGCACCGTGGTCTGGCAGATCAGCCACAGCATCGGGCCGAACCCCACCAGGAAATGGCCGACGGCCGCGAAGGCGAAGCCGTTGCCCGAGGGGGCCAGCAGGAACAGGGCGGCGGCGATCACCGACACCGCCGGGCCGAAGATCAGCGTGGCAAGCGGCGGCAGACGCCTGGACGACACCGGCGCCACCAGCGCGCCCACGATCAGGCCCGCGCCATAGGCCGACTGCGCCAAGCCCATGCTCGCCGGATCGAGCTTGAGCAGGCCCAGCGCCAGCGGCGCCCAGACCGCGAGCAGGGCGAAGAACGCGAAGTTCCAGAAGATCGCGCACAGGCTGATGCCGCGCAGCAGCTCGTGCCGGACGACGAAGCGCCCCCCGGCCTGGATGGCGGCGGCCATGGACGGCCGCTGGTCGCCGGCAGTAGGCGCCGGGGCCTTGGGCAGGGCGATGATGCAGCCAAGCGCCACGGCGGCACCCACGGCCGCCAGGGCATAGCCCCAGGTCGGCGAGAGGTGCTGGGCCAGCAGGCCGGCGACGAAGGGCGCGGCGAGGCTGACGATGGCGCGGGCGAGCTCGAGGCGGGCGTTCGACCGCGGCAGGTCCCCGGCCGGCACCAGGCTCGGCAGCAGCGACATGGAGGTCAGCATGTAGACCACGGTGCCCGAGGCGCCGGCGAATGCCGCGACACCCAGCAGGCTGGTGATGCCGGCTGCGGCAGCAATGACGGCAATAACCGAGGCCACGAGCCCCAGCGCCAACCCGATGAGCAGCAGAGTGCGCCGCGGGATGCGGTCCGCCCAAGCGCCGGCCGGCAGGGTGACCAGCAGCCAGGCTGCACTTTGTGCGGCGACCAGCAGGCCCAGGATGTCGGGGCCGGCGCCCAGCACGAGGGTGGCCGTGAGCGGCAGGGTGGCGAGCGCCAGTTGGTCGGCGGCGTGGGTCCCGGCGGCGGCGCCGAGCAGGGCGGTGAAGGGCTTCATGGTTGCCGTTCTATGACCGGCCGTGGGTGCGACGTTATCCGGCAACGCCCGGCAATTCGTTCTCTTGCCCGAGCCCCGGCAGAACCGGCTAGAGTGGGCCCGCGGCAATGTAAGGGAGGGATTTATGGCCGGACGCATAGCAATCGTGACGGGCGGAACCCGCGGCATCGGCGCCGCCGTGTCGCGCATGCTGAAGGACAGGGACTACAAGGTGGCTGCCACCTATGCCGGCAACGACGACGCCGCCCAGAAGTTCAAGGCCGAGACCGGCATCGCCGTCTACAAGTTCGACGTCGGCGACTTCGCCGCCTGCCAGTCGGTGATCGCCCGGATCGAGAAGGATCTCGGGCCGGTCGAGGTGCTGGTCAACAACGCCGGCATCACCCGCGATTCGACCATGCGCAAGCTCACGCGCGACATGTGGGACCAGGTGATCGACACCAACCTCGGCTCCTGCTTCAACATGTCGAAGGCGGTGTGGGAAGGCATGAACACCCGCGGCTTCGGCCGCATCGTCAATATCGGCTCGATCAACGGCCAGGGCGGCCAGTACGGGCAGGTCAACTACGCCGCCGCCAAGTCGGGCATCCACGGCTTCACCAAGGCGCTGGCCCAGGAAGGTGCCTCCAAGGGCATCACCGTCAACGCCATCGCGCCGGGCTATACCGAGACCGACATGGTCGCGGCCGTGCCAGCCAACGTGCTGGAGAAGATCGTCGCCAAGATCCCGGTCGGCCGACTGGGCAAGGCGGACGAGATCGCGCGCGGCGTGATGTTCCTGATCGCCGACGATGCCGGCTTCATCACCGGCTCGACGCTGTCGATCAACGGCGGCCAGCACATGTATTGAGGCATCGCCGCGGATAAGATGGGGCCGGCATTCGTGCCGGCCCTTTTCATTTGGAGCGTCCCATGCCGAGGCTGACCGAGTACAAGGACATGAGCCCTCGCGCGAAGGCCGTCGTCGAGGACATCGCCAGGCGCCGCAACATCGACCCGGCCGACATCAACAATGTCTGGAAGGCGATGGCGAAACATCCCGCCGCGATGGAGCGCTTTGCGGAGGAGATGAAGGCCGCCTTCGCGCCGGGCACACTCGATCCGCTCACCAAGGAATTGGTTTATCTCGCGGTCAGCATCGCCAATCAGTGCGACTATTGCATCGCCTCGCACGGCGCCATGGCGCGCGCCAAGGGCATGACCGAGGAGATGCACGAGGAATTCATGGCCGTTGTGCTGGCGGCGCAGAAGGGCAACAAGATCGCCATGGCCTATCGCGTGCCGGTCGATGCCGCGTTCGAGGAGAAATGACGTGAGCGACCTCAAGGCTCCCACCTGGGATGCCAACCTCTATCTGAGGTTCGTCGACGCCCGGCTGCGCCCCGCGCTCGATCTGATGGGCCGGCTCGATCCGGCCAACGCGGCGCGCCCGGGCCACGCGATCTACGATCTCGGCTGCGGCGCCGGCAACATCACGCGCATCCTGGCCGAGCGCTTTCCCGGGCCGCCGGTCATCGGCGTCGATTCCTCCGACGAGATGCTGGCCAAGGCGCGCAGCCAGACGGTCGACAAGCATGTGAGTTTCACCAGGGGCGATCTCGCGCAGTTCAAGCCGGACGTGCCGCCGGGCATTCTCTACAGCAACGCCGCCTACCAGTGGGTCGAGAACCACATCGATTACTTCCCCGGCCTGCTGAAATTGCTGCCGTCGGGCGGGCAACTCGCCATCCAGATGCCGCGCAACCACGAAGCGCCGTCGCACGCGCTGATGAAGAAGGCGGCGGAGATGGGCCCGTGGCGCGACAAGCTCGCCAAGGTGGGCGGCATCCGCACCGTGTGGGAGCCGGCGCGCTATTACGACGTGCTGAAGCCGCTTTGCTCTGATCTCGAAGTCTGGGAATCGATCTACCAGCAGGCGCTGACCGGCAAGGACCCGGTGGCGCAATACACCGCGGGCACCGGGCTCAGGCCCTACATGGAGGCGTTGAGCAAGGAGGAGGGTGCGGCCTACTACGAGACCTACGCCAGGCTCCTGGCCGAGGCCTATCCGACGCGCGCCAACGGCATCACGCTCTTTCCCTTCCGCCGCCTGTTCATCGTGGCGCGCCGCGCATGATCCTGCGTCGCCTCCTCGTCGTGGTGCTCGTGCTGCTGGGCGCCTGCCCGGCGAGCCACGCAGCGCCCAAGACGATGGTGGCGGCGGCGCATCCGCTGGCGGCGCAGGCAGGCCTCGACGCGCTGCGCCGCGGCGGCTCGGCAGCCGATGCCGCGATCGCCGTGCAGATGGTGCTGGGCGTGGTCGAGCCGCACGCCTCGGGCCTGGGCGGCGGCGGCTTCCTGCTGCACTACGACGCAGCAAGCGGTGCCATCGCCGTCTATGACGGCCGCGAGACGGCGCCGGCCGGCGCCACGCCGGCCATGTTCCTGGGCAGCGACGGCAAGCCGCTCAGCACGCGCGAAGCGGTGTGGTCGGGCATCTCGGTCGGCGTTCCGGGGGCGTTGGCGATGCTCGAGCTTGCGCACAAGGAACACGGCAAGCTCGCTTGGAGCGAGCTGTTCGCTGCTGCGATCGCGCTGGCGCGCGACGGCTATGCCGTGCCGCCTCGCCTCGCCACCTGGCTGGAGCGCCTGCCGCCCTTGCGCTCGGAGCCGGGCATTCGCGCGGTCTACTTCAATGATGACGGCTCGCCCAAGAAGGCGGGCGAGCGTGTCGTCAATCCGGCCCTTGCCGAGACCTTGCAGTCGATCGCCGATCAGGGAGCGCGAGCGTTCTACGAGGGGCCAATCGCGGCCGAGATGGTCGCGCGCGTGCAAGGCCATATCCGGCCGGGCACGCTCGCCCTGTCCGATCTCGCCGCCTACCAGCCGGCCAGGCGCGAGCCGGTGTGCGGCCCTTATCGCGTCTGGATCGTCTGCGGCATGGGACCGCCATCGTCGGGTGGCATTGCCATCCTGCAGATGTTGGGACTGCTCGAGCCGTTCGAGCTCTGGAAGGGCAAGCCCGACGATCTGCGCTCGCTGCACCTCATCGCCGAAGCAAGCCGGCTCGCCTTCGCCGACCGCAACCGTTACGTCGCCGATCCCGCTTTCGTGTCTGTGCCGGTGGCCGGGCTGCTGTCGCCGGCCTACCTCGCCGAACGACGCAAGCTGATGTCGCCCGATCGCAGCATGGGCGAGGTCGGGCCGGGCGTGCCGCCGGGCTATGTCGAGCGCGGCACCAGCCACATGAGCATCGTCGACCGTTGGGGCAATGCCGTCGCCTTTACCACCACGATCGAGGGGCCGTTCGGCGCCGGCATGATGGTGCGGGGGTTCATCCTGAACAACGAGCTCACCGATTTCTCGGCGCGGCCCGAGATCGGCGGCAAGCCGGTCGCCAACCGCGTCGAGCCAGGCAAGCGGCCGCGCTCGTCAATGTCGCCGACCTTCGTACTCGACCGCGATCGCAAGCTGGTGATGGCGCTGGGCTCGGCCGGCGGCTCGCGCATCATCGGCGATACGCTGCAGGCCCTGATCGGCGTGCTGGACTGGAACCTGTCCATGCCGGACGCCATTTCGCTGCCCCGGGTCATCCGCGCCAACGGCCCGACCGAGCTGGAACAGGGCACGACCATTGCCGGCAAGGCGGACGCCTTGCGCGCGCTGGGCCATCAAGTACAAGTCCGCCGGCATGAAGGCGGCCTGGCCGGCATCCGCCGGTTCGATGACGGCTGGCAGGGCGGCGTCGATCCGCGGCGCGACGGCGTCGCCATGGGAGAATAGGTTTTTTGGCACAGAAGAAATTGCCCAGCGTGATCCTGCGGGCCGGGGAGGATCGCCGCGTGCGCGCCGGACACCCGTGGGTATTCTCCAACGAGATCCTGATGGACGCCGACGCCAAGGCGATCCCGCCGGGCTCGCTCGCCACCCTGCGCGCACCGGGCGGCGAGGCGCTGGGCCTGGTCACCTTCAATCCGCATTCGCTGATCGCGGCGCGCGTGCTGTCGTCCAATCCCGAGGCCACGGTCGATGCGCTGTTCCTCGGCCGGCGGCTCGCCCAGGCGACGGCGTTGCGCGACCGGCTGGTGGGCGTGCCCTACTATCGTTTGATCCATGCCGAGGCTGACGGCCTGCCGGGCGTGATCATCGACCGGTTTGGTGATGCACTGGTCGTACAGGTGAACACCGCCGGCATGGAGTTGCTGACGCCGGTACTGCTCGAGGCGCTCGAGGCCGAGCTGTCGCCCAAGACGATCGTGCTCAAGAACGACTCGCCGGTGCGTGAGCTCGAGGGGTTGAAGCGCGGCACGACGGTGGTCAGAGGCGATGCGTCGCAGGCGGTCGAGCTGGTGGAGAATGACGCCAAGTTCGTCGCCGACCTGTCGGGCGGGCAGAAGACCGGCTGGTTCTACGACCAGCGCGACAACCGGCGCTTCATGGCGGGCCTGGCGAAAGACGCCAACGTGCTCGACGTCTACAGCTACAGCGGCGGCTTCGGCGTGCTGGCGGCCGCGCGCGGGGCGAAGTCGGTCGTCTGTGTCGACCGCTCGCAGCCCGCGCTCGATGCGGCCAAGGCCGCGGCAACGCTCAACGGCGTCGACAAGGTCGTGTCGTTCGAGAAGAGCGAGGTCTTCGATGCGCTGGAGAAGCAGAGCGGCAAGAGCTTCGGCGTGGTGATCTGCGATCCACCGGCCTTCGTGAAAAGCCGCAAGGACCTCAAGACCGGCGCACAGGGTTATCGCAAGCTGGTGCGGCTCGCCGCGCCTTTGGTGACCAAGGGCGGCTTCTTCTTCGTCGCCTCCTGCTCGCACCTGGTCGATCCGCCGTTGTTCGCCGAGCAGGTGCGCCGCGGCCTGCGCGATGCCGGCCGCATCGGCCGCATCCTGCGCAGCTCGGGCGCCGCACTCGATCATCCGGTGCATCCCGGCCTGCCCGAGACGGCGTATCTCAAGGCGCTGACGCTGCAGCTCGACTAATGGACAGACGCAGATGTTTCGAACACTGGCCCCACACCCCCACCTCACCCTGAGGAGCCGTGCGAAGCACGGCGTCTCGAAGGGTGGGCAACACCAAGACTGTTGCCTACCCTTCGAGACGCGCACTTCGTGCGCTCCTCAGGGTGAGGTGGTGCTGGTGCTGTAGGCGACGACCATGCTCCGCCCCGGCTCTAGAAACCTCGTCACCGACGTCGACGGCGTCCTGGTCGGCAACCGCGAGGACCAGCGCCTGCGCTCGGGCGTCAGCGTCGTGCTGTGCGAGCGGCCGTCAGTAGCCTCGGTCGATGTGCGCGGGGGCGCGCCGGGCACGCGGGAGACCGACCTGCTCGATCCGTCGTGCCGCGTCGACCGCATCGACGCGATCTGCCTTTCGGGCGGCTCGGCGTTCGGCCTGTCGTCGAGCGATGGCGTCATGCGCTGGCTGCGCGAACAGGGCCGCGGTGTGGCCATCGCCGACGTGGTCGTGCCGATCGTGCCGACGGCGATCCTGTTCGACCTGTTGAACGGCGGCGACAAGCACTGGGACTGGCCGCCCTATCGCGAGCTCGCCTACGAGGCGTCGGCCGCGGCCGCGCGCGACTTTGCGCTCGGCAATGCCGGCGCCGGCATGGGCGCCAAGGCGGGCGATCTCAAGGGCGGGCTGGGCAGCGCCTCGGCCGTCGACCCCGCGAGCGGTCTGCAGGTCGGCGCGCTGGTTGCCGTGAACGCACGCGGCTACACGACCATGGGCGACATGCCGCAGTTCTGGGCGTGGGCGCTGGAGCAGGACAAGGAGTTCGGCGGCCTGCCGCCGCCGGCGCGCGGGCTTGCGCTGCCGGTGTCGCACAATCGCGCCGACCTCCCGCACGATCCCGCCGACGCGGCGCGCGCCGATCCGCGCGCCAATACCACCATCGCCGTCGTCGCGACCAATGCCCGGCTGGACAAGGCCTCGGCCAAGCGTCTGGCGGTGATGGCGCAGGACGGGCTCGCGCGCTCCATCCGCCCGGTGCATACGCCTCAGGACGGTGACACGGTGTTCGCCATCGCCACGGGTCGCCACGATCTCGGCGGCGATCCGCTGGCTTTGGCCGAACTCGGCACGCTGGCTGCGGATTGCCTGGCCCGCGCCGTGGCGCGCGGCGTCTACCATGCCGCCACGCTGGGCGCCGCGCGCGGCTGGCGGGACGTGTTCGGCCGCTGATAGACTTGGCTGACTTCAAGAGGAGGGGTTTTCCGTGGACGCACTTTCCCGCCGTCATCTGTTCGGCGCCGCCGGCGCGCTGGCGACCTTGTCGGTGCTCGGCACCGAGGCCGTGTTTTCCGAGGCCCGCGCGCAGGGGCCGGCCAAGGACCGGCTGGTGATCGGCATGTCGCTCGAGCCACCCGTGCTCGACCCGACCAAGAACGCCGCTGCCGCCATCCGCGAGGTCACCACGCCCAGCATCTTCGAGGCGCTGGGCCGCATCGACCGCACCGGTGCGATCGGCCCGGGCCTCGCCGAGAGCTGGAACATCTCCGAGGACGGCAAGGAATACGTCTTCAAGATCAGGAAGGGCGTGAAGTTCCATGACGGCGAGCCGCTCGACGCCTCGGTGGTGAAGTTCTCGCTCGACCGACTGTTCGCGCCGGACTCCACCGTTCCGGCCAAGTCGCTCTACACCGACATCGAGAAGGTCGAGGTGGTCGATCCCTCGACGGTGAAGGTGACCCTGAAGTCGCCCAACTCCTTCCTGCTCTACAGCCTGTCGCTGGGCGACGCCGGCATCATGCATCCCAAATCGGCGCCGACCAACGACAAGAAGCCGATCGGCACCGGACCGTTCATGTTCAAGGAGCGCAAGGAGGGCGATTCGATTACCCTGGTGAAGTCACCGACCTATCGCGATCCGGGTTCGATCAAGCTCAACACGGTGATCTTCAAGATCGTGAAGGACCCGTCGGCGCAGGTCAGCGCGCTTCTCGCCGGCGACGTCGGCGCCTTCCCGGGCTTCCAGGCGCCCGAGCTGGTCGAGCGCCTGAAGAAGGATCCGCGCTTCGTCGTCATCGTCGGCACGACGGAGGGCGAGGTGATCCTGTCGACCAACAACGGCAAGAAGCCGTTCGACAATCCCAAGGTGCGCCAGGCGATCGCCCACGCCATCAACCGCGAGGAGATCATCTCGGCCGAATCGGGCTTCGGCGTGCCGATCGGCAGCCACTTCGCGCCGCACAACAAGGCCTATGTCGATCTCACCAAGACCTATCCCTTCGACATCGCCAAGGCCAAGGCGCTGCTCGCCGAGGCAGGCTACCCCAACGGCTTCGAGGCCAGCCTCAAGCTGCCGCCGGTGGGCTACGCCCAGCGCGCCGGCGAAGTGATCGCCAACCAGCTCGGCAAGATCGGCATCAAGCTCGCGATCACCCAGCTGCAATGGCCGCAATGGCTCTCCGAGGCGTTCAAGGAACGCAACTACGACCTCACCATCGTCGCCCACACCGAGGCCAACGACCTCGATCGCTATGCCCGCGACGGCTACTACTGGGGCTACAACTCGCCCGAGTTCAAGGCCAAGTGGCGCGAGGTCGTGGCCGCCACCGACTTCGCCAAGCGCGACCAGCTCCTGAAGGAAGCCCAGCAGATCATCGCCCGCGATGCGGCGAACGGTTACCTGTTCCAGCTCGCCAAGATCGGCGTGTGGAAGAAGGACCTCGTCGGCCTGTGGGAGAACTCGCCGACGCCTCAGCTCGATCTGACGGGCGTGCACTGGAAGTGACGGATGTCTTCCTCCCCACGAAGTGGGGAGGTGTCCGCGCAGCGGACGGAGGGGTCATGAGGCCCATGACCCCTCCGTCGCCGTATGACGGCGCCACCTCCCCAGCTTCGCTGGGGAGGAAGGTCTTACAGCATGCTTGAATTCCTCTCCCGCCGCCTCGCCGCCACGCTGGTGACGCTCGCGCTCGCCACGGTCGTCGTGTTCGCCGTGGTCGAGGTGCTGCCCGGCGATCCGGCGCTGGTCATGCTGGGCACCGACGCGCGGCCCGATACGCTGGCCGCGCTTCGCGCCAAGTACGGCTTCGATCAGCCGCTGATCACGCGCTACCTGCAGTGGATCGGCGGTCTGCTGACCTTCAATCTCGGCAACAGCCATGCCTACGGCACCTCGGTCGCCAAGCTGATCGGCGACCGCCTGGTCGTCACCCTGCCGCTCGGCGCCATGGCGCTTTCCTGGGCGACGCTGGTCGCCATCCCGCTCGGCGTGTTCGCCGCCTGGAAGCATCGCCGGCCTGGCGACTGGGGCGTCATGGGCTTCACCCAGATCGGCATCTCGATGCCGAACTTCTGGTTCGGCATCGTGCTGGTGCTGGCCTTCGCCGTGACCTGGCAATGGTTCCCCGCCGGCGGCTTCCCGGGCTGGCAGGAGCCGCTGAAGTCGGTGCACGCGCTGATCCTGCCGGCATTGTCGCTGTCGCTGGGCGAGATCGCCATCCTCGCGCGCGTCACGCGCTCGGCCATGCTCGACACCCTGCGCGAGGACTATGTCCGCACCGCCCGCGCCAAGGGCGCGCCCGAGCGCGTCGTGCTGTTCCGCCATGCCTTGCGCAATGCCCTGATTCCGGTGACGACCGTGGCCGGCCTGATCGCCGGTTTCCTGGTGGCGGGCGCCGTCATCATCGAAAGCGTGTTCCGCCTGCCCGGCGTCGGCCAGCTCGTCTACGATTCGATCAACAACCGCGACCTGGTCGTGATCAAGAACGTGGTCATCCTGTTCACGATCCTGGTTCTCACCGTCAACCTGCTGGTCGATCTCGCCTACGCGCTGCTCGATCCCAGGCCCCGAGTAAGAGCATGAACGTGCGGGCATGAACACCTTCCGCGCCCGCGCCGCGCGCCATGTCGGCTTCCAGATCGGCGCCGTCCTGCTGCTGCTGTTCGTCGGCACGGCGCTGGTCTCGGTGCTCTGGACGCCCCACCCGATCGACACCCTGAACATGCGCGCCAAGCTGATGCCGTCGTCGACGGCCTATCCGCTGGGGACGGACCATCTCGGCCGCGACGTGCTCTCGCGCATCATGGTGGGCGCGCAGACCTCGATCACCGTCGGCCTGATCGCCGTCGCCATCGGTCTCACGATCGGCGTCGCGCTCGGTGCCTGGGCGGCGGCGCGCGGCGGCTGGGTCGACGAGGCCCTGTCGCGCACCTCGGACCTGATCTTCGCCTTTCCCGCCGTGCTGATCGCGATCCTGATCACCTCGGTGCTGGGCGCCAGTGCGCAGAACGCGATCCTGGCCATCGCCATCTTCAACATCCCGGTGTTCGCCCGCGTCACACGGGGTGCGGCGCTCTCCATGTGGAGCCGCGATTTCATCCGCGCGGCGACGGCGATGGGGCAGGGGCCGGTCGGCATCACGCTGCGGCACGTGCTCCCCAATATCGCCAGCGTCCTGATCGTGCAGGCGACCATCCAGTTCGCCGTCGCCATCCTGGCCGAGGCGGGCCTCAGCTATCTCGGCCTCGGCGCGCAGCCGCCCGTACCGTCGTGGGGCCGGATGCTGCGCGACGCCCAGACCTACATCTTCCAGGCGCCCGAGCTCGCGATCTGGCCGGGCCTTGCCATCGCGCTCGCCGTGCTCGGCCTCAACATGCTGGGCGACGGCCTGCGCGACCTGCTGGACCCGCGTCTGCGCCTGCTGCGCGTGGGCTGATTGATCGGCTACAATGCCGCGACCACTGGAGGGGAGAGCCTGGTGTCCAATCCGAGCCGTACGTCGCGCCGGGCCGTGCTGGCCGGTGCAGCCGTCGCCCTGGTCGGCAGCGCCCGGGCCCAGCCGTCGGACGATCCCGCCCAGCTCCTCGTCATCATGGAGCGCTATGCCGCCGGGTTGCGCTGGGGCACGGCCGACGCCCTGGTGGCGCTCTACACGTCCGACGGTGTCTTCATCCGCGACAACCTCCCGGCCGCGGCCGGCACGCAGGCCTTGCGCGCCGCGTACCGGCAGGTGTTCGCGACCCAGAAGCTCGATCTTGCCTTCGCGATCAAGGAGGCCGAGGTGGCGGGCGACATGGCCTGGCTGCGCGCCACGAGCACGGGCCGCATCAAGACACTGGCAAGCGGTGCCGAGGCGACGGAGTCGTTCAACATCGTCGTCATCTTCCGGCGCACCCAAGCGGGCTGGAAGATTCGCTGCTACATGTACAACGCCGGCAAGGGAGCGGGCACGCCGCAATAGTCCGATGTCCGACGAACGCTACACCGTCATCCTGGGCGACCGGCGCTACGCCATCCATCGCAAGTGGGCGAAGCTGCCGGCGGGCGAAAGCTTCGGCTTCCTGTCCGACCTGATGGTGGACGGCGAGGGCCGCGTGCACGTCGCCCAGCGCGGCACCGACCGGCCGGTCCTGGTGTTCGACCGCGACGGCCGCCTCGCCGGCACGTGGGGCGAGGGCACGCTGGCCGAACCGCATTACATCAATGCCGCGCCCGACGGTTCGATCCTGGTGGCCGACCGCGACGCCCATCAGGTTCTGCGCTTCGACCGATCGGGCAAGCTCCTGCAGGCGCTGGGCAAGCGGCACTGGCCCTCGCTCGATGCGCCCTTCAACCATCCGACCGCGGCGGCGCAGGCGGCCGACGGCGAGATCTACGTCGCCGACGGCTACGGCAATTCCAGCGTCCATCGCTTCGCCCTGGACGGCACCTTGATCGCGACCTGGGGCGGGCCCGGCGCGGGCCCCGGCGCCTTCACCACGCCGCACGCCATCTGGGTCGACCGCTTCGGCAAGGTGCTGGTCGGCGACCGCGAGAACAACCGCGTGCAGGTGTTCGACCGCGCCGGCGCCTTCCTCGCCGAATGGGGCGACTTCTATCATCCCATGCAGATCTGGGTGGACGACCGCGACCTGGTGTTCGTCACCGACCAGATCCCGCGCATCAGCCTGCTCAGCGCCGACGGCAAGCTGATCGGCCGCTGCCGCGGCGCCATCAACGGCGCGCATGGCATTTCGGGCGACGCCCAGGGCAACCTCTACCTCGCCGAGCTGCCGCCGCAGGAAATCACCAAGCTGGAGCGACTCGATGCCTAGGTTCGCCACATTCCTGCTGCTGGCCGTCGCACTGGCCGCAACCGCCTGCTCGCATCCTGCGCGCGGACCGGCCGTGCCGCGCGCCGATACCGCCCGCGCCCAGCCGCTCGGCATATCCAATGCCCGATTCTTCGCCGACGGCGACCCGACGTTGATGATCGAGGAGGGCCGCCGAGCGCTGGCGCGCGAGATCGAGACCTTGAAGGCCGAGGGCAAGGCGCCGACGCTCGCCAATCTGCCGCCGGTCAACTTCCTGGCGGTGTCGGGCGGCGGCGACAACGGCGCGTTCGGCGCCGGCCTGATGAACGGCTGGACCCGGGCCGGCACGCGGCCCGAGTTCAAGATCGTGACAGGCGTCAGCACCGGCGCCCTGATCGCGCCGTTCGCCTTCCTCGGGTCCGACCACGACGCCGCCTTGCGCGAGGTCTACACGACCATGACCGCCGATCGGGTGTTTCGCCCGCGCGGCATCAGCGCGGCCTTGTTCGACGACGCCATGGCCGACACCACGCCGCTCGCCCAGATCATCGCCACGTACGCCGACCAGAAGATGTTCGACGCCATCGCCCGCGAGTATGGCGAGGGACGCCTGCTGCTGATCGGCACGACCGACCTCGATGCCCAGCGGCCGGTGATCTGGAACGTCGGCGCCCTGGCGGCCAGCGGCAAGCCGGGAGCGCTCAACCTGTTCCGCAAGATCCTGCGCGCCTCGGCGGCGATCCCGGGAGTCTTCCAGCCGGTGATGATCGACGTCGAGCTCGACGGCCGGCAATACCAGGAGATGCATGTCGACGGCGGCGCCATCGCCCAGCTCTTCCTCTATCCGCCCTCGATCGACGTGGTCCGCACCCTGAAGCGCAAGCGCCAAGCCTACATCATTCGCAACGCCCGCCTCGATCCCGACTGGGCCATGTCCGACCGGCGGACCATCACCATCGCCGGCCGCGCCATCAGCACCATGCTGGCGGCGAGCGGCCAGAACGACGTGCTGCGTACCTACTTCGTCAGCCAGCGTGACGGCGTCGACTACAACCTCGCCTACATAGGCTCCGACTTCGTCGCGCCCACGAAGAAGGGTGAGTTCGACCAGGTCTACATGCAGGCGCTGTACGAGTACGGCTACCAGCAGGCCCTGGCCGGCAGGGAATGGCACAAGCGCCCGCCCGGCCTCGCGTCGCCGACCATGTCGTCGCCGGCCATGCGTTGACCGCGCGGACGGGCGGCGCGCCGCCGTGATGCCCTGGTCCATCTGTCACCGCACGATCAGCAGCAGCGGCACGCCCAGCGACTGGATCATGGCCAACGTGCGCGGCCCGGGGAACTTGGCCTCGCCGCGGCGCAGGGCCGTGCCGAGCACGACGAGGTCGTAGCGGCCGCTGCGGGCGATGCGGCCGATCTCGCTCTCGGGCTGCGAATGGATGGCCGTCACGCCCTTGACCGGCACCCCGCTGCGCCGCCCCAGCCTGCGGGCACCGACCAGCACGGACATGCCGAGCCGTCTGGCGCGGCCGCGCAGCAGCAACGTGTCGTCGCGCGGATCGAAGACATGCAGGACACTCAGCGTGCCGCGGCTGGCGCCGGCAAGCGCGAGCGCGATCTCGGTGGCGAGCCGGGCGTCCGGGCCGCCGTCGGTCGGCACCAGGATATCGATCGGCGCGTCGAGCGAGAGCTGGAATCGGCCGCCGTTGATGACGATGCCGATGGGCCCGTCGAAGGCGGCGGCGAGGCCATGCAGCGGCTCCTCGAAACGCGGGGCGCTGCTCGCCGTCGGCCCGGCAATGCCGACAAAGGCGATGCTGTAGCCCTTGGTCGCCTCCTTCGCGAGGGCATCCTCGGCGTCGGCGGTGCGCGCCTGGAGCAGTTGCACGACCGGCGGAATGGCGGGCGCCGGCGCCGGCTCGCCCGCGGGCTCGGGCAGGTTCTTACCACGGCCCGGAAGGCCGCTGCCAGCCGGTCACGGCCCTTGTTCCTGTTACCGTCCTTGGCCGGCGGTTCGAGCATCGTCGTCAGCACGCCCTGGCGGGCGGCGAACATGCCGGCGAGGGCGGCGGCCAGGCGGCCGTTGGCGCTGTCGTCGACATAGACCAGCGCACGTT
>WHTW01000058.1 GCA_009377525.1 Rhodospirillales bacterium | reverse complement strand
CGCATCCTGCGCGCTCATGATCATGAGCGCGCAGGATGCGCGCGGTCCGGAAGACATGAGAATGAGCTGATGCGCCTCGTCATCGCCCTGCCCTACCTCTGGCTCGTCGCCTTCTTCCTGCTGCCGTTCGCGCTGGTGCTGGCGATCGCCTTCGGCACCAACAATCCCGACGCCGTGCCGCCGGTCGATCTCGGCGTGTCATGGAAGAACTTCGCCCTGCTCTTCACCGACGATCTCTACCTCGCGGCCTGGCTCGGCTCGCTGCGCATCGCCGCGACCTCGACGCTCGTCACCTTGCTGCTGGGCTATCCCATGGCCTACGCCATCGCCCGCGCCCGGCCGGGCCTGCGGCCGCTGCTGCTGATGGCCGTCATCCTGCCGTTCTGGACGTCGTTCCTGATCCGCGTCTATGCCTGGATGGGCCTGCTGTCGAGCAACGGCATCCTCAACCAGTTCCTGCGCGCCACCGGCCTGGTCGCCGATCCCGGCACCATCCTGGGCACCGAATGGGCCGTCCACCTCGGCATCGTCTACGCCTACCTGCCGTTCATGGTGCTGCCGCTCTACGCCTCGCTGGAGAAGCTCGACACCGGCCTGCTCGAGGCCGCCGCCGACCTCGGCGCCAGCCCGATCGTCGCCTTCCTGACCGTCACCCTGCCGCAATCCCTGCCCGGCATCGTCGCCGGCTGCCTGCTGGTCTTCATCCCCGCGGTCGGCGAGTTCGTCATCCCCGACCTTCTGGGCGGCACCGACACGCTGATGATCGGCAAGGTGCTGTGGGACGAGTTCTTCCTCAACTCCGACTGGCCGCTCGCCTCGGCGGTGGCGATCTGCCTGCTCGTCCTGCTGGTGGGACCAATCACCCTCTTTCAGCGCCAGCAGGCCAAGAGCCTGGAGCGGCAGTGATGGCAAACCTGCCTTCGCCGAAGCGGAGCCGAGACGCACGCACGGCCTCGCCCGGATCGCGCTTCGGCTCCGCGCAGGCAGGCGCCCGTTTCGCCTTCACGGCACTGGCGTTCGGCTACGCCTTCCTCTACCTGCCGATCGCGCTGGTCATCGTCTACTCGTTCAACGAATCGCGGCTGGTCACGGTGTGGGCGGGCTTCTCGACCAAATGGTGGAGCGCCCTGTTCGCCAACGAGGCGATGCTCAGCGCCGCCTGGCTGTCGCTGCGCATCGCGCTGGTGAGCGCCACCGTGGCGGCGGTCATCGGCCTGGCCGCAGGCTATGCGCTGGCGCGCGTGCCGCGCTTCTTCGGCCGCACGCTGTTCGGCAGCCTGGTGATCGCGCCCATGGTCATGCCCGAGGTGGTTATGGGCATCTCCATGCTGCTGCTGTTCGTCGGCTCCGACCAGATCATGGGATGGCCCAACCGCGGCTTCCTCACCATCGCCATCGCCCACATCACCTTCTCGATCGCCTTCGTGGCCGTCGTCGTGCAGGTGCGCCTCGCCGATTTCGACCGCTCGCTGGAAGAGGCGGCGATGGACCTCGGCGCCACGCCGTGGACCACCTTCCGCACCATCACCCTGCCGCTGATCGCGCCGGCCGTCGGCTCGGGCTGGCTGCTCGCCTTCACGCTGTCGCTCGATGATTTGATCCTGACCCAGTTCGTCGCCGGCGCGCAGTCGGAGACCCTGCCGATGCGCGTCTATTCCAGCGTGCGGCTGGGCGTCGACCCGCAGATCAACGCGCTCGCCACCATCATCGTGGCCGTCGCCGCCTGTGCGCTGATTTTTTCCGGCTGGCTGACGCGCCGGAAGGCCTGAGCCAGGCTCGCGCCAGCAGAAAGAACGGTTTTCTGCGCGGAGGAACCGAGATGGCCACGCCGCCGCGGCCGCGGCGCGGACAATCGGTTCAAATAGCCTTCGCCCATTTCTCCGACCAGACGTGCAGCGGCAGGAACAGCCGCAGCAGCTCCTCGCCCAGCGACGTGAGGCGGTAGCCCGCTTCCTCGTCCAGGCGCACGAGCCTGGCCTGCCGCAACTCGGCCAGCCGCGTGTTGATGATGGTCGGGCTGGCGCCGATCGCCTCCTGCAGCTCGCGAAAGCGGCGCGGCTCCTCGCGCAGCTCCCAGACGATGCGCAAGGTCCAGCGCCGACCCAGCAGGTCGAGCAGCACCATGATCGGCCGGCCCGTCCGCGAACCGCGCGCACGCTTCACCATCTATTACGCTCCGTTACTACAATTTCTGTAGCGATCTTGCTACAGGAATTGTAGCACACACGGACCGCAGAGGAGACATCCCATGCCGCGCATCGCCCCCGCCGAACCGCCCTACGAGCCGCAGATCGCCGCCGAGCTCGAGCGCATCATGCCTCCCGGAGTCCCGCCGCTGCTGCTGTTCCGCACCCTGGCCCGCAGCCCGCGGGTCTTCGCCCGGTTGTTCGCCGGCGGCCTGCTCGACAAGGGGCCGTTGACCCTGCGCCAGCGCGAGATCGTCATCGACCGCACGACGGCGCGGCTGGGCTGCGAGTACGAGTGGGGCGTGCACGTCGCCTTCTTCGCCGAACGCATCGGCCTGACGGCCGAGCAGGCGGCCGCCACCGTGGCCGGCAAGGCCGATGCGAGCGTGTGGTCGCCCGACGAGCAGGCGCTGATTTCCCTGGTCGACGATCTGGTCGAACGCCGCACAATTGCCACCCGGACGTGGCAGGATCTGCGCGAGCGTTTCAACGAAGCGCAGATCCTCGAGGCGATCGCGCTGGTGGGCTACTATCACGCGATCAGCTTCTTCTGCGTCGGGCTGGAGCTGCCGTTGGAGAGTTATGCGGCGCGCTTCCCGGCCGGCGTCGGAGCGCTCGGAGTGGACCTGTCGAGAACGGAGGGAGGGACATGACCGTTTGCTTTGGCCGCGCACTGCATCTCGGCGGCCTTGCGGCCGCGCTGGCGATGGCGGCCGCCCTTCCGGCGCTGGCCCAGCAGGTCGGGCCCGACGGCCAGCCGCAGTTCCGCGATCCCAAGACTGGCCAGGTCTGGACGCCCGACACCGTCGGCACCGGCCGCAGTACAGAGCCGCCCACGCCGGCCGACCGCGCCTTCGACCCTCGCGGCCAGACGACGACCACCCGGGAGACGGTCGTGCAGGCGCCGAGCATCAGGGTCCTGGGATCGGTGCCGATCACGGCCGGTCCGACGGTGCCCATCGCCGTGATCGACAATGCCTCCCTGTCGGTCATCCCCGCGCAGCGCTGGCAGGTCACGCTTGACCTGAACAACAACAGCGCCGGCGTCATCAATCCCGTCGTCGACTGCCGCTTCACCAACGGCGGCAACCTGGTCGAGAGCGCGCGCGCCAGCCTGCCGCCGGTCGCGGGCGGGCAGCGGGTCGGCTTCCTCATCTACGGCCCGCCGAGCAACCTCTTCGTCGATCGTGCCGAATGCCGGCTGGCTGCGCCGTCGTAATGCCGGCCGGCGCTACAGCGTCGCGAGCTCCTCCCCGAGCTTGCCGACGATCTTCCGCCAACCGGAGCCCATGGCGCCGTAAGCGAAGTCGTTCTGCGGCGAGCGGAAGCCGGCATGGACCATGCGCAGCCGGGTGCCCTTGCCCTCTGCCCGCAGCGTCCAGGTCACGACGCTGTCGAGCCGGGAGTCGTCGGCGCCGCCTTTCCAGGAATAGACCAGCCGGCTGAGCGGCACGACCTCCAGCACCTCGCACTGCACGACGCCGTCCCAGGCGCCGATCGGCCGCGTCGTGAAGGTGAAGCGTTTGCCGACGACCGGCTCGAAGTCGTTGGGCATCAGCCAGCGGCCGATCAGCTCGGCCGTCGTCAGCGCCTTCCAGACCTTGTCTGGTGGTTGAGGCAGCACGTCCTCGACGACGATGTCGCGGACGGCCGGCTCATTGCCGCCTTGGCCTGGCTTTCGGGCGAGGTTCGTCATCATCCATCTCCTTCAATACGGTCCTGAGGTTGGCGAAGCGCTCGCGCCAGAAGGCGCCGTAGTGGCCGAGCCAGTCGACCAACGGCGCCAATCCACGCGGCTCGCAGCAATAGTGGATGAGCCGCCCCTCGCGCCGCTCGCCGAGCAGACCCGCCTCCTTGAGTGCACGCACATGCTGGGAGATCGCCGGTTGCGAGACGTCGTTGCGCTCCGTCAACGCACCCACGGTGAGCTCGCCTGCTTCGGCAATCTGCTCGAACACCGTCCGTCGCGTCGGATCGGCGAGCACGCGCATGACGACAGCAATGTCGGTGGCGGGTTGCACCGCCAACATATAAGTAATCACTTATGTGTTGTCAACCACCCGCTTGGAGGTGACGTGACGCGCTCTACTTCGGTGCGGCGCTGCAACGCCTCGACGGTGCGATGTAGGCCGGAAGCCCGGCCAGCCAGACCTGCAGATCGACGTCGTCGAGCGGCACCCATTCGTGGCCTTCGCGCTGGGCTCTGTCCCAGGCCATTACGACAGCACCGGTGGTGCCGCGATCGACGTAGAGACCGGCGCCGCGGAAAGCGCCGCCATGGAATGAGAGGCAAATTTCCGAATGCCTCGAACGTCGCTGTGATCTCGCGTGGGGCGAATGCAATACAAGCGTCATGGGCATACCTCGTACTCGTGCAGTCATCGCACAGTAGGAGCGGCCCCTCAGACGTACTGTGATTTTGACCACACCCGCATTTCGCCCGCGCGCCACACCTGGAACACAATCCGCGATGCTGGTTCACGGTCTCGCCAAGCCGAACGGTTCGAGAAGCGGATGGCGCCGCCCGGCCACGATTTCCTCGGCGACCATCGATCCGACGGCGGGCGCGAGCGTGACGCCGGAATGAGTCACGGCGACGTAGAGCCCATCGAGGCCGACGGCGCGGCCGACCAGCGGCAAGCGGTCATTCGGGATCGGTCGTCGGCCGGCGACCTGGAAATCGAGATCCATCGTCACGTTCGGTCGAAACAGCGCCCTCATCGTTGCCAACACATCGACCGCAGCGTCCGCACTGGCGGCTGCCACAAGCCTGCCGTCGGCCGTCTGCCGCAGTTGCAGGTCGGGCGTCATGATCAGGCCGTTGAGCAGCCGCGGAAGCGGCTTCGTCGCGGCCAGCACGGCGGGGGGCGCCGACACCGGCAAGACGGGCCCGGCGGTGGCGACGAGCTCGGCTGCACCGGCACCAGCCGCGACGACGACCATGTCGGCAGCGAGGTGGCCGGCATCGGGACCGACCCCGGTGATCCTCCCGGCATGGACGTCGATCGATCGTGCGATCCGGCCCGCGACCAGCGTCACACCGCGCTCGCGTGCCGCCGAGAGAAGCTGTCGTGTGACGTCCAATGGCTCGACGGCGCCTTCCCGCGGCGCATGCACGGCGAGGCCCGGTGGATCGGCAAGGTTGGGTTCGATGCGCGCGGCCTGGGCGCGATCGACGCAGCGCACGTCGTAACCCCAGGCCGCATGCTGCGCGACGAAAGCCTCCAACCGGTCGGCAGGCAGCTCCCAGTTGAGGCTTCCGGTCCAGGCGACGCGCACAGTCGGAAGCGCGCGCTCGAGCCGGCGCCATTCCTCCATGCCGTGGACGCGCAGGCGGAAATAGGGCTCGGGGTTTCCCCAGCTCGCGTTGATCCAGGCCCAGGAGTTGCGCGTTGCGACGCCGCCCGGTTCGCCAGCGTCGATGACGGTCACGCGCGCGCCACGGCCCGCGAGGTGCCAGGCGATCGAGGCGCCGATGATGCCGGCACCGACGACCAGGATGTTGGGTTGGTCCGCCAAGGACGCCGCCTAACGTCTGACGTAGCGGTCGATGCCGAGCACGATGAGGCCGAAGACCAGGCCCCAGAACGCCGAGCCCACGCCCATCAGCGTGATGCCCGAGGTGGTGACGGCGAGCGTGCCGGCCGCGGCGAAGCGATCCTGATCGGCCGCGAGGGCGGCGCCCATGGCGCCGGCCATCGAGCCCAGCAGGGCGGTGCCGGCCACGGTGGCCAGCAGGGCCGGCGGCAGCGCGCCGAACAGGCCGACCAGCGAGGCGCCGAACAGCGCGATCAGGCCCCACCACAGGGCATAGAAGACGCCGGCCTTCCATCGTTCGGCCGGGTCGGGGTGCGCCTCCGGGCCGGTGCAGAGCGCGGCCGAGATCGCCGCGAGATTGGAGGTGTGCGCTCCCAGGAAGGCCGTGCCCAGCGAGGCCGCGCCGGTGACGGCGAGCACAGGCTGCGTCGGCGGCTGATAACCCGAGGCGCGCAGCACGGCGAAGCCCGGCAGGTTCTGCGACGCCATGGTGACGAGATAGAGCGGCACGCCGAGGCCGATCAGCGTGGCCACGTCCCAGACCGGCACGATCAGCTCGGGCCGCGACAAGCCGAGCGCCGGCATCGGCTTCACCAGGCCGAGGCCGACCGCGAGCAGCGCACCCGCCACCAGCACGATCAGGGAGGCAAGCGTCGGCACCAGGATGCGCGCCACCAGGAACAGCGCGATCAGCGACAGAACAAGCACCGGCGCACCGGGCACATGCTCGACCATGGCGATGACGAGGCGCAGCAGGATGCCCGCCAGCATGGCCGCCGCGATGCTGGCCGGAATCCTCTCGATCAGGCGGCCGAGCGGCCGGATGGCCGCGGTCAGGAGGATCAGCACAGCGGCCAGCACGAAGGCGCCGACGGCGGCGCCGATGCCCGGCACGCCCGAGGTCGAGGCGATCAGCGCCGCGCCCGGCGTCGACCAGGCGGTGATGATGGGCATGCGATAGCGCACGCTCAGGATCAGCGCCGAGACGGCTGTGGCGATGCCGAGGCCCGAGACCCACGAGCTCGCCTGCGCCGGCGTGGCGCCGACGGAATCGGCCGCCGCCAGCACGATGGGCAAGGTGCCGCCCACCCCCGCCACCGTCGCGACCAGCGCCGCGGTGGCGGTCGAGACCAGGCCGGATTTCACGAATTGGCTCGCTCGACCATCGCCTGAAGGAGGATCTGGGCGCCGGCGCCGATATCGGCCTTGTCCGCGTCCTCGATCTCGTTGTGGCTGATGCCGTCCTTGCACGGCACGAAGATCATGGCCGTCGGCGCCACGCGGCTGACATAGCAGGCGTCGTGGCCGGCGCCGCTCACGATGTCCATGTGGGCATAGCCCGCCTGTTCCGCCCCGCGGCGCACCGACTCGACCAGCTCCTTGGCGAAGGGCGACGGCGGGAAGTACCAGATCTGCTCGATCTTCACCTCGAGGCGATGGCGTCTGGCAATGTCGGCCGCCGCCGCGCGCATCTCGGCGTCCATCGTCGTCAGTTCGTCGTTATCGGGATGACGGAAATCGACCGTCATGAAGACGCGGCCGGGGATGGTGTTGCGCGACTGCGGCTGGCTTTCGATCACGCCGACGGTCGAGCGCCCGTTGGGCCGGTTGCCGATGCGCCGGCATTCGACGATCAGCTCGGCCGCGCCGACCAACGCGTCGCGCCGGCCTTCCATGGGCGTCGTGCCGGCGTGGCTCTCCATGCCGGTCCACGAGATCTCGTACCAACGCTGGCCCTGCGCGCCGGTCACCACGCCGATCGTCTTGTTCTGCCGTTCGAGGATCGGCCCCTGTTCGATATGCGCCTCGAAGAACGCGCCGACCGGACGGCCGCCGACCGGCTCCTTGCCGTCGTAGCCGATCTTCCTCAGCGCCTCGCCGAAGCTCACGCCATCGCGGTCCTTGATGCCGAGCGCATGCTCCAGGGTGAAGGCGCCGCCGAACACGCCCGAGGCCACCATGGCCGGCGCGAAGCGGCAGCCCTCCTCGTTGGTCCACACCGCGACCTCGATCGGCGCCTCGGTGACGTAGCCCGAATCGTGCAGCACGCGCAGCACCTCCAGCCCCGCCATGACGCCATAGGCGCCGTCGAACTTGCCGCCGGTCGGCTGGGTGTCGAGATGCGAGCCGGTCATCACCGGCGGCTTCGCTGGATCGCGGCCCTCGCGGCGGGCGAAGATATTGCCGAGCTGGTCGACCTTGATGCTGCAACCCGCCTCCCTGGCCCAGCGCACGAACAGATCACGCCCCTGCCGGTCGAGATCGGTGAGCGCGATGCGGCACACGCCGCCCTTCTCCGTACCGCCGATCTCGGCCAACTCCATCAGGCTCGACCACAGGCGGTCGGAGTCGATCTTCAGGTTGGGGCGGTCGGCCGGCTTCATGCGAACTCCGTAAGGCAATTCCCGGCAAGAAACCAAGAATGGGAAGGCGTTGCAACCAGATGGAGCTCAGGCAAAGCGCGGCATGGACATCCGAGGCGAAGAGCTCGCGAGTCTCGACGTCGTTGCGGTAATCGCCGATGATCAGCAGCTCGACGCCGGCATCCTGGCATTGCCCAGGACGAGTTGTGAATGCCGAATCGCACTACTGATCCCTCATGCCGTTCCCGCCTTCCTCGAGCACGCCGATGCCGAAAGTTTCGCGGAAGCCGCGCTTGCCCGACGCGGTGACAGTCACGGCGCCGCTGTGCTTCATCCTCTCCGTCCAGCCGAGATCGAAGCAGCGTTTCGTAAGCGCGGCTCCGACCGCGCCCGCGATGTGTGGCCGTCGTTCGGTCCAGTCGATGCACAATCGGCAGAAGCGACGGCGTTTTGAACTCAATGCAGACAGGTCGATGCCGAACTTGGTGAGAAATCGGGCGCCCGCCTGGGTGATTTCAACGGCCTCGTCGCCAACCACGATGTATTCCTGCCTGATCA
This sequence comes from Rhodospirillales bacterium, assembly GCA_009377525.1. Lineage (GTDB taxonomy): Bacteria > Pseudomonadota > Alphaproteobacteria > Reyranellales > Reyranellaceae > Reyranella. Next base: position 33,534 of record WHTW01000058.1, on the reverse strand, counting down.
AGGAATCGGCGAGATCGACGCTGAGACGACCGGCAAAGTGGTCATGGCAGATTCGCGCCGCACAAAGCTCGCGTGCTTGACGCGAAAAAGGGCGGTATCGCGGCCTGTTTTCGAGAGCAACGGCCATGATGCCGTCGAGCATCTCGACGACTTTCGGCGATGCGAGCCGGAAATACCGATGCCGCCCAGCCCGGATTGGCGACACCAGGCCCGCCTCGGTCAGCTTGGCGAGATGTGTGCTCGCCGTCTGAGGGGTAACCCGAGCCGCGTAGGCAAGCTCGCTGGCGGACAGAGCACGGCCATCGAGAAGCGCCGAAAGCATCGTGGCTCTTGCCGGCTCGCCCACGAGCGCCGCTACCTCGGCAATGAGATGGACCGCAATCATTTGCCCTATATAGCACCCGAACGGCAGTGTCTCAGTCTCCAAACTGAGACACTGCCCGGTGCCCGGGCTCTCGCGCGTCAGGCCGGCTTCCAGAGGTCCGCGGAGGGCACGCGGAGCGCCCGGTTGAAGCGCGAACTCGCGTTCTCCCACGCGATCAGCATCGTGAGCTCGGCGATCTGCTCCTCGTCGTAGTGCTCGCGCACCCGCGCGAACAGCTCGTCGTCAACGTCGCTCGCGGTGTCCGTCATCGCGTCGGCGTACTCAAGGGCCACGCGCTCGGCCGCGCTGAAGAGCGGGCTCTTCGCGTAATCGTGCAGCGCGTTCAACTTCTCCGTCGCGATCCCGATCTGGCTGCCCACGGCAGCGTTGACGTCCTGTCAAAACGGGCAGCCGTTCCACCACGCGACGCGGCGGTTGACCAGGTTCTTGAGCTGCGCGTCGATCTTCTCGAAGCTGCGCACGGCGTCCCACATCGCCATCGTGCCCTTAAAGACTGCCGGGCTGCGCGCGTACAGGAGGTATGGCAGGAGCGGCTTGCCCCACCGGCTTCGATTCCCGTCGACGATTTCCTTCAAGGCCCCGGCCGCGGTGTCGGGGTCGACCGGACTGATGCGTAGCTCGGCAGACATGAGTGACCTCCACATTCTCACCTTGGCGCGATCGGCGATGACCAGTCCGCGCCAGATGCTGTCTTCAAACCGGGACACTACCCCCGAACCGGTCGGACGGGTCGATGAACACTTCGACGGTGGTCGAAGCAATCCCACTCCCAGAGCAGCGTTCCTCCTTGGCCCAGCGTACGAACAGGTCACCGCCCAGGCGGACAGGGGGCATCATTGTAAGAACCCCACTTGAAGCAGGGACCTTTTAAAGACTAAATTCAGTCCACTGCCCAGAGGGACTTGGCATGAAATACGCGAGCCGGATCAAGCCGATCAGCTACCTCAAGGCCAACGCCGCAAAGGTCGTTCGTGGCCTTGCCGAGAGCGGCGAGCCCATGATCATCACCCAGAACGGCGAAGCAACTGCCGTCATCCAGGATATCGCCTCATATGAGCAGACCCAGGAAACCTTGGCGCTTCTCAAAATCCTGGCTCTGGGGGAACTGCAGGTGAAGGAAGGCAAGACGGTTTCGGCTTCAGAGGCCATGCGGCGTTTCCGTGAGCGCATCCGGCGGACCCGAGCCGGGGAATGAGGCGCTACAAGGTCATAGTGACCGAGCACGCGCTCCTCGATCTAGACGATATCGCCCACTACATCACCCTGCACGACGGACCGGCTAGAGCCGAGCAAGTCGGACGCCATATTGAAAGGGTGTATTCGTCCCTTTCAGCGCTTCCCCAACGCGGCAACCATCCTCGAGAACTCCTTGAGCTGGGAAACAGGACGTTCAGGGAAGTCCACTTCAAGCCCTATCGAATCGTCTATCGCGTTCTGGAGCGCGAGGTTGTTGTTCTCATCGTTGCCGATGGCCGGCGCGATATGCATGCCTTGCTGGCCAGACGCCTGTTCGGCGCCTAGGCGACTGCTGGTCGTCCGACGTCGGTCTGGCTATGGGTGAAGACTTCCTAGAGGATACCGTTCCAAAAAATGCTTCCGCTCTCCGACACGCTCGTTCTCGACCTCACGCAAGTAATTGCCGGCCCAACCGCCGGCCAGATCCTGGGCGACATGGGGGCCGACGTGATCAAGGTCGAGCCGTTGGGGGGCGAGCATTTCCGGCCGCATTTCGGCGGCGCCTGGGTGCCGTCGATGAACCGCAACAAGCGCGGGCTGGCGCTCGATCTGCGCACCGAGGGCGGACGCGAGGTGCTGATGCGGCTGGCGCGCAAGGCCGACGTGTTCATGGAGGCCTTCACGCCGGGCGTGATCGACAAGCTGGGCTTCGGCTGGGACAAGCTCAGCAAGGAGAACCCGCGGCTGGTCTATGCCTCGATCTCGGGCTACGGCCAGACCGGTCCCTACGCAGCCCGCGCCGGCTACGACCCCTGCATCCAGGCCGAGATCGGCCTGATGGACGCGACCGGCCCCGACGGCGGCGAGATGTGCCGCGTCGGCACCGCGGCCATCGACTACTCGACCGGCTCGTTCTGCGCCGCCGGCATCGCCTTCGCCCTGCTGGCGCGCCACAAGACCGGCCGCGGCCAGCGCCTCGACCTGTCGCTGTTCGATGTCGGCATGCACCTGATGGGCCACTGGATCACCAACCAGGGACTGACCGGCGACGACCCCATCCGCATGGGCACCTCGAACTCGATCATCTGCCCGTTGCGCGTGTTCCCCACCAAGACCCAGCCGATCTTCATCGCCGGCACCAACGACGCCTTCTGGAGGATCTTCTGCACCGCGCTCGGCAGGCACGACTGGCTCGCCGACAAACGCTTCGCCACCAACGCCGATCGCGTCGCCAACCGCGCCATCCTGGAGCCGATGATCGAGGAATATTTCCTCGAACACACCTGCGACGAGCTTCTGGACAAGCTGATCCCCGCCGGCATGGCCTGCTCGGCCGCCTACCGGATCAGTGAGGCCATGGTGAGCCCGCACGCCAAGGCGCGCGGCAGCGTGCTGGAGATCGACTATCCCGGCCTCGGGCCGATCAAGTCGGCCAACAATCCCATCCGGCTTTCCGAGGCGCCGATCGAGACGCGGCGCAAGTCGCCAATGGTGGGCGAGCACACGGTCGAGATCATGCGCGAAGTCGGCTATAGCGACGCCGAGATCACCAACCTCAAGAACGCCAAGGCCATCGCCACCCCTTGAAGTCAATCCCATGAAGATCGTCTATTCCGACAAGCACGCCCAGCACGATCCGCAAACCTTCTTCGTGCGCGGCGTCAAGCAGCGCAGCGCCGAGCAGCCCGAGCGGGCCGAGCGCCTGCTGGCGGCGGCCCAGGGTGCCGGCCACGAGATCGCCTCGGCCAAGGCGTACGGCTCGGCGCCCGCCGAGACCGTGCACACGCCCGAGTACATCGACTTCCTCAAGACCATCGCGCGCGACTGGGCGAAGCTGCCCAACGCCTCGGCCGAGGTCGTGCCCAACGTCCATCCCGCACGCTATCCCGCGACCTACCCCAAGGCGTTGGCCGGCCGCGCCGGCTGGCATCAGGTCGACCTCGCCTGCCCGATCGGGCCGCACACCTGGGATGCCGCCATTGCCGCCAGCGAATCGGCGGCGACGGCCGCCGACCTGGTGCTCGACGGCGCGCGCGAGACCTATGCCCTCTGCCGGCCGCCCGGCCATCATGCCTACGCCGACATGGCGGGCGGCTTCTGCTTCCTGAACAACACCGCCATCGCCGCCCAGCGGCTGCGGGCCGCGCACCAGCGCGTCGCCGTGCTCGATGTCGACGTCCATCACGGCAACGGCACGCAGGGCATTTTCTTCGAGCGCGAAGACGTGCTCACGGTGTCGATCCACGCCAACCCGGACAACTACTATCCCTATTTCTGGGGTCACGCCCACGAGACCGGCGTCGGCAAGGGTCACGGATTCAACCTCAATCTCCCGCTGCCGCTTGGCTCCGGCGACGCGCCGTGGCTCGCGGCGGGCGACAAGGCACTGGCGCGGATCCGGCAATTTGCCCCGACCGCCCTGGTCGTGGCCCTGGGCCTCGACGCCAGCGAAAGCGACCCGCTGCAGGGTCTGAAGGTGACGGGCGCCGGCTTCCACGCCATGGCCGGAAAGATCACGGGCCTCGGCCTGCCGACCGTGCTGGTGCAGGAAGGCGGCTATCTCAGCGACGATCTCGGGCGCAACCTCGTGCAGTTCCTGAGCGGTTTCGAGAAAGGCCGCTCATAACGGGAGCGCGGGCCTCCGGCCCGCTCATGACCATGAGCGGACCAGAGGTCCGCGCTCCCAGCATGACTTCGCTCTCCTCGCACCGCGTGGCATAGTCCGCGCGACATCACCAACCGCGGAGTCATGCATGCCGACCGTCGCCGATCTGATGGCCCAAACGCTGACCGTCGCCGGCGTGAGGCGGATATACGGCGTGGTCGGCGATTCGCTGAACGGCTTCACCGATTCGCTGCGCAAGCAGAAGAAGATCGACTGGATCCACATGCGCCACGAGGAGGCCGCTGCCTTCGCTGCCGGCGCCGAGGCCCATCTGACCGGCGAGCTCGCGGTCTGCGCCGGAAGCTGCGGGCCGGGCAACCTGCACCTGATCAACGGCCTGTTCGACTGCCAGCGCAGCCGCGTGCCGGTGCTGGCGATCGCCGCCCACATCCCGAGCGGCGAGATCGGCAGCTCGTATTTCCAGGCAACGCATCCCGAGCAGCTCTTCGCCGAGTGCGCGCACTATGTCGAGCTGGTCTCCAACGTCGACCAGATGCCGCGCATCCTCGAGAAGGCGATCCGCATCGCCATCGCCCAGCGCGGCGTATCCGTGATCGTGATTCCAGGCGACATCGCCCTGCAGTCGACCGACTCCAAGGCCGCCAAGTGGCTGGCGCCCAAGCCGCCTGTCGTGCGGCCGTCCGACACCGACATCGACGCGCTGGCCAAGCTGCTGAACGACGGCGAGCGCATCACCCTGATGTGCGGCGCGGGGTGCGCCGGCGCGCATGCCCAGATCGTCGAGCTGGCGGGCACGCTCAACGCACCGATCGTGCATTCGCTGCGCGGCAAGGAGCATGTCGAGTACGACAACCCCTTCGACGTCGGCATGACCGGCCTGATCGGCTTCGCCTCGGGCTATGCCGCGATGAAGGCCTGCGACACGCTGCTGCTGCTGGGCTGCGATTTTCCCTACCGCCAGTTCTATCCCGAGGGCGCCACGGTGGCGCAGGTCGATATCCGCGCCGAGAGCCTGGGCAACCGCTGCCATCTGGCGCTGGGCGTCGTGGGCGACGTGGCTGAGACGGTGGCCGCCCTCCTGCCCAGGCTCAAGAAGAAGACCGATTCGAAGTTCCTCGATGCGGCGCGCGCCCACTACGCCAAGGCGCGCGCGGATCTCGACAAGCTGGCCGAGGGCAATCCGGGCGGCAAGGTCATCCATCCGCAGTATATCGCGCGGCTGTTGAGCGAGCTGGCCAGCGACGGTGCGATCTTCACCTGCGACGTCGGCACCCAGACGGTGTGGGCGGCGCGCTATCTCAAGATGAACGGCAAGCGCCGGCTGATCGGCTCGTTCAACCACGGCTCGATGGCCAATGCACTGCTGCAGGCGATCGGCGCGCAGGCGACGTTCCCCAAGCGGCAGGTCGTGTCGATGTCAGGCGACGGCGGCTTCGCGATGATGATGGGCGACTTCATCAGCCTCTCCCAGCTTGGGCTGCCGGTGAAGGTGGTGGTGCTGAACAACGGCACCCTGGGCTTCGTCGAGATGGAGATGAAGGCGAGTGGCTTCTTGGACGTGGGCTGCGAGCTCAAGAACCCGAACTTCGCCGCCATGGCCGAGGCGATGGGCATCAAGGGCGTGCGCGTCGAGGCGCCGGGCGACCTCGAAGGCGCGTTGCGCGATGCGCTGGCGCATGACGGGCCGGCGCTGGTCGACGTCGTGAGTGCGCGCCAGGAGCTCGCCATGCCGCCCAAGGCGACGCTCGGCCAGGCGCTGAACTTCAACCTGTTCCTGCTCAAGGCCGTGATGGACGGCCGCGCCGCCCAGGTGATCGACCTGGCGCGAGTCAATCTCAGGATCTGAAGGTCATGTTCTTCCGGACCGCCGGCTTCCAGCCGGCTCATGATCATGATGCCGGCTGGAAGCCGGCGGTCCGGAAGACTATGAGCCGCTTCCCCTAGATCAGGAAAACGCCTTTGCCGTCCGCCTGCTTGTCGAACAGCTTGTGAGCCTCGTCCGCCTGGTCGAGCGTCCAGCGATGCGTGAACAGCCTGTCGACGTCGATCTTGCGTTCGACGCAGAACTGGGCGCACTCGGCCTGGATGACAGTGGAGAACGTCCAGGAGGCGATCAGCGTCATCTGGCGCCGGAGCAGATGCGGGCTGACGTCGATCGTGACGTCTCCGCCCTCGCCGACGAAGCACATGGTGCCCCAGACCTTCGTGCTGCGGATGGCGTTGAGGCGGGCCTCGCGGTTGCTCGACGTGTCGAGCGTCAGGTCGGCGCATTTGCCTCCCGTCAGCTCCTTGATCGCCGCGACGGGATCGTTCGAGCCCGGATTGACCAGCTCGTCAGCGCCGAACTCGCGGGCGCGCTCCAGCCGCTGCGGGTTGGTGTCGAGCACGATCACCCGCGCGCCCATCGCCTTGGCGAACTGCGTGCCGGCGAGGCCAACCGGCCCCTGGCCGAAGATGGCGATCGTGTCCCGGCCGGAGAGGTTCATGCGCCGGAGCGCGCCATAGGCGGTGCCGGAGCCGCAGGAGATGGCGGCGCCCGCCGTGAAGCTCAGGCTCTCGGGCAGCGGCACCATCGTGTTGGCCGGCACCTTCAGGTACCTGGCGTGGCCGCCGTGGGCGTTGTTGCCGTAGACCTTCACGGGCACTTCCTGGCAGAGCTGCTGCCAGCCCGAGCGGCAATGGCTGCACTGGGTGCAGCCCTGATAGTGATGCACCATCATGCGGTCGCCGACCTTGGCTTCCGCGACACCGACCCCGGCCCCCACCGCCACGACGACACCGCAAGGTTCGTGCCCGGCAATGACGGGATCGGCGCTCGGCGGAATGCCCGAGTCTGTCCGCGGCACGTTCTTCGGGCGGCGATATTGGTGCAGGTCGGACCCGCACATGCCGGAGGCCTTCATCTCGAGAACCACTTCGCCCGGACCCGGCGTGGGATCGGGGAAGTTCATGACCTCGACAGCACGTTCGCCGGGAAAGGTGACGCCACGCATCGCTTCCTCCGTTTGTCGTTGCGGCGACTCTATCGAATCAGCGCGAGGTCGGCGACAGCGAGGTCGAGATCAGCCGGTGTACCGTCGGCCAGATGCCACGCCGCCGACAGGCCGGCGAAGGCCAGCGTCCATTCGAGGAGGCGCCGCCGCTCGATGGATGCGGCGGCGGCCAGCACCTCGACCTGACGGTCGAACCGGCCCGGCATCAGCGCTGTCGCGGCGTCGGGATTGCGCAGGATGTTGACGAAGTCGAACGTCCGCTCACCTAAAAGTGCTTTGGGGTCGATGGCGAGCCAGCCGCGTTCACCGCCATCGAGAACATTGCCGTGATGGATGTCGCCATGCAGGACCACGACGTCGCGCGGATCGGCCAGCAGGGCCTGCGCCGCCGAGTCGGCCTGAGCGAGCAGGCCGCCATGTGTCCGAGCGGCCGGCGCCAGGGCTTCGAACCAGCGTGCCAGAGGCACGAGCTCGGGCGGCGGGCCGGCGCGCGGCACATGCAGGCGCATGGTCACCTCGCAGAGAATGCGGCTCGCCTCATCGTCCTCACCGGCAGCGACCATCGCCGCGAGCGAACGCGGACCGTTGGCCCGCTCGAGCAGCAACGCTGGCCCGTGCTGCGCCAGGACCCTGGCCGCACCGTCGCCGTCCCACCACGCCATCAACGCGCCGCCGCGGCGCTCCTCGTCTTCGCGCGCGATCTTCAGCATGGCGGACACGCCGTTGTGGCGAACCGGCAAGAGCAGGCTCGAAGGTGTCGTGATCGGCTCGCCGTCGGGAACGAGGTCCCAGCGGGCGAGATGCACACCGAGGGTCAATCGCCGCCGTTGCCGCCGACCACCATCACGGTGAGCTTCTCAGGCAGCTCCTCGCGCACGACCTCGATGGTGCGCCGGTCGGGCCAGACGAAGTCGGCGTCGAGCTCGGCCATCAGGCTCTCGAAGCGGTCGACCTGGGCGCGGCCCCAATAGTGCATGGGCAGCACGATCCTGGGCTGGATCTGGCGGACGACCTCGACCATCAGCGGCATGCCCATGGTGTAGGCGCCGTCGATCGGCACCATCAGCACGTCGATGCGGCCGAGCTCGTCGAGATGCTCCTTGGTCAGGCGATGGTGCAGATGGCCGAGATGGGCGATGCAGAGGTCGGCGATGGCGTAGATGAAGATCGAGTTGCCGTTGATGCGCGCCGAGTTGCCGCCCCAGTCGCGGGCGTTGGTCGGCACGTTCCACACCTTCATGTCCTTGAGGGCCACGTCGTGCTTGGCCTCGGTCTCGCCGGGCTGGCTGGGCCAGCCGCGCAGCACGTAGGTGATGGCCTCCTCCGGCTCGTCGGTGAAGTGCGTGGAGTGCGCGTTGTTCATGGTCACGATATCGGGCTTGCGGCCGAAGCCGTTGACGCCGTTGTAGTCGGTGATGGCGCGCACGCCCTGCGGCGTGTCGATCTGATAGCTCGAATGGCCGAGGAAGGTGATGATGGCGCGGCTCGGCGAACTGCCGTTGGCGAACGGCACGCCCTCGAACGAGGCGACTCGGATGCCCAATCGCTCGAGTCCCGCCACGTTCTGCGAGCAGCGCGCCAGGACGGGGCCCGCCACGAAGGCAGCGGCAAGCAAGGCCAGGAACGGGAAGCGAAGCATCGTCGAGCCTCCTTTATGCAGCCAGCGGCGTCACGTCGGCGAGGATGCGCCGCTCGTTGCGGCGGCGCGCCGTCTCCAGATCGTAGTGGGACTGAAGATTGATCCAAAAGGCCGGCGTTGTCCCCAGGTAACGCGCCAGGCGCAGCGCCGTATCCGGCGTGATCGCTCTCTTGCCGGCGAGGATCGCGGTTATGCGGTTGAGCGGCACCTTGATGTCCTTGGCCAGCCGGTAGGGCGTGACACCCAACGGCTTCAAATAATGCTTCGCAAGCATCGTGCCGGGATGGGTAAGCGGCACACGTGCCGAACCGGCAATGTCGGAAAAGTCGATCCGGCCGGCATCGATTTCCTCGCGGCGGATGGTCATGAGCGTCTCCTAGTCATGATAGTCGACAAGCTCGACGTCGTGGGCGTCGTTCTCGATCCAGCGGAAGCAGAGCCGCCACTGACGATCGACGCGGATGCTGAACTGTCCTCTTCGATCCCCTTTCAGGGCCTCCAATCGATTGCCCGGCGGCGTGCGCAGATCGTTCAGAGCCGCCGCGGCGTGAAGTTGCTGCAACTTGGCCAAAGTGTCGGCAGCAAGACGGGACGAGATTCCTTTCCGTGGTGCATAGCCGGCAAAGATTGCCGCCGTCCGCTTGTCGGCGAAGGAGACGATCATCCGGTCGAGCCTCGATAGTTACGCCAATCGTAATGGTTACGATTCGCATAACCAAGAGATTTTCAAGCGTTCGCGCCTGCCCCCACGGCAGGGCCCTCGAGCGAAGGGACCCGGATGCCGAGCCGCTCCAGCCGGCCACGTTCTGCGAACAGCGCGCCAGGACGGGTCCGCGATCAGGGCGAAGGCCATGGTGAGCGGCAATCGAGCACGGCTTGACGATGACGCCGGTCAGTTACCGATAGACCTCCCGACGGCTGGCGATCCGCACGACGAGGATTCGGATGTTGCGGTCTTCCATGCTGGCGATGATGCGCCAGTCGCCGACGCGATATTTCCAGAACTGGCCCAGATCGGAGCCCTTGAGAGCCTGGCCGATGCTGCGCGGATCGTCGAGACGGGCGAGCCGGCCATGGAGAAAGGCCAGGATGCGCTTTGCGACCTGGCGGTCGAGCTTCTTGAGGTTCCTTTGTGCCAGGCCGGAAAGTTCAATCTTCCAGGCCATACTGCTTCATCAGCTTCTCGAGCGAGATCGTCTTCGACTTGCCGGCCCGGACGGCCTTGACCTCGCGCTCGGCCAGATACAGGTCCTCGAGATCCTCCAGATGCTCCAGGATGGCCTCGCGGACATAGAAGGTCTTGGTTCTGCCAGTGGCCTTGGCGAGGGCATCCAGGCGGCGCTCGATCTCGATCGGCAATCGGACAGCTATCATGGTCGAGCCTCACCAGTTGATATACGTGTATATCAGCTGACCGGGCCCGCAACAATCGTTCGCTCGAGCGTGAATATGGCGCTGCTCGTCGTGACGGCATTGCAGGCACTGTCCATGGTTGGTAGTACGCACCGTGCGGCGAATACCACTGATTGTAGGTTGGTGCGCCCCTACGGTGCGCAAAAACTAAATTACAAACGCTTGCAATGACTCTCGTTGACTCTCCGTTACGAGAGGCATAGAACAAAACAAGAACAATCAATCCCCACCCGCCTTCAATCAGGCTTTACGAGGGGGCGATGCCCGTCATTTCCCCAGATGCTTCTGCTCCCTCTGCTGCCAACGACGCGGCAGGTCCGGTCGCGGCGGCACTGCGCGAAAAGGTGCGTCGTCTGGAGCGCGCCCACAGTGCCCAGCGCGCCGGCCAGCAGGCCGTGCCGCTCGGTGTGCCGGCGATCGACGCCCTGCTGCCCAGCGGCTTGCTGACCGGCGCCCTGCACGAGGTCGAGGCGGGTCCCGCGCCTTCCGGTCGTGTCGCCGCACATGATGGTGCAGCCACGGCCTTCGCCGCTCATCTTCTCGGCCGCTTCGGCACGCTCCGGCCCAACGGCACCTTGCTGTGGTGCCGCCGTCCCTTCAGCGCCTCCGACGCGCCGCCTTATGCGGCGGCACTCGCCGCCTGGTTCGATCCGGCGCGGCTGCTGATGGTCACGGTGCGGCGCGACGAGGATCTGTTCTGGGCCATGGAAGAAGGCCTGCGCTGCCCCGGCATGGCCGCCGTGCTGGGCGAGTTCGCGCATTCATATGCGCGCGAGCGCGCGGCCGATCTCACCGCCGGCCGGCGCCTGTCGCTCGCCGCCGAGAAGAGCGGCGTGCCCGCGCTGCTGCTGCGGGGGCAGCCCGCGCCGCCGCAAAGCGTGTGCATGACGCGCTGGCGCGTCGCCTCGGCGGCCACGCATTCGACGCCCGGCCTCGGCGATGTCGGCGCGCCGCGCTGGCGCATCGAGCTCAGAAGAAACCGTTTCGGCGCCCCCTCTGTCACCGAAACACCAACCTGGTTCCTGGAGTGGAACGATGAAACGCATTGTCTCTCTATGGTTCCCCAAGCTTTCCACGGATCGACTCGCGAGAGCGACGCCCGCGCCCTCGAATCGAGATTGGTCGGCTAGCCACCCTACGCTGCGGGGCAGCTTCGGGTGGCCTAAGTCAGGAGCTGAATACAGGCCCCCCGGAGCTCCGCAGGAGCGAAGGGGGGCCAGGGCTGCCGCGACTGTTGTCTGGCTCGAAGGCTGCCCGCGCCTGATCGCGGTCAACCCGCATGCTCGCACCGCCGGCCTGCGCCCGCACATGCGGCTGGCTGATGCGCGCGCCCTGGTGCCCGACCTGGTCACGACACCCGGCGAGCCGCAGGCCGACCATCGCCTGATCGAGACGCTGGCCAACTGGTGCGACCGCTACACGCCCTGGGTGGCGATCGATCCGCTGGGCGGCGCCATCGCCGAGGAAGGCACGGAGGCCTGCAGCGCCGGCAGCTTCGGCGGCGATGCCGGCCTGCTGCTCGACGTCACCGGCTGCGCTCATCTCTTCGGCCAGGGCGAGGCGGGCGAGCGCGCCCTGCTGGCCGATCTCACCGAGCGTCTGGCGCGCCACGACCTCACCTGCCGCGCGGCGATGGCCGACACCGCGGGGGCCGCCTGGGCACTGGCGCGCTTCGCCGAACGCCAGGCCGATCTCTTCTGCCCGCCGCGCGGCCATCGCGAGGCCCTCGCCTCGTTGCCGATCGAAGGCCTGCGACTCGATGCGCCGATCATAGAGACCTTCCTGAAGCTCGGCCTGCGCCGCATCGGCGATCTCTATCCCCTGCCGCGCGCGCCGTTGGCGCGACGCTTCGGCGACCAACCGCTTCGGCGGCTCGACCAGGCGCTGGGCACGATCACCGAGCCCATCGAACCGCGCCGCACGCCGCCCGCCTTCCGCACGCGGCTGGCGTTCGTCGAGCCGATCGGCCGCCCCGAGGACATCGCCGCCGCGACCAGCCGTTTGTTGGCCGCCCTTTGCCGGCAGTTCGAGCAGGCGGGCGTCGGCGCGCGCCGGCTGGAAATCGCGCTCTATCGCGTCGACGGCTCGGTCGACCGCACGGCCATCGGCACCAGCCGGCCCAACCGTGACAATCCCAGGCTGATGAAACTCTTCGAGGAGAAGCTGGGCGAGCTCGACCCCGGCTTCGGCGTCGAGCTGATGATCTTGGCCGCCCCCGAGGTCGAAGCGTGGAGCGGCACGCAGGATGCGCTGCCCGATTCGGGTGCCATCGCCGCTTCCCTGGGCGAGGACGGCACGATCGATCTCGCCGACCGCCTGGCGCTGCGACTGGGCGCGGAGAACGTCGTGCGCCTGCTGCCACGCGACAGCCATCTGCCCGAGCGCGTGCAGACGACCGGCGCCGCGGCCAAGCCCGCATCGGCCGGCGCCTGGAAGCGCGTGGCAGAGATGAAGGGTGCCAGGCCGACGCGGCTGCTGCAGCGGCCCGAGCCGGTCGATGTCATGGCCCACGTGCCCGACGATCCACCCTCGGTCTTCCACTGGCGCCAGCATGCCCATCGCATCGTGCGCGCCGAGGGGCCCGAGCGCGTGGCCGACGAATGGTGGCGGCCACGGCCCGACGGCAGCCGTCCGCCGGCCAACATCGTGCCGCCCTACCGCGACTACTACCGTGTCGAGGACGACGACGGCGGCCGCTTCTGGTTGTTCCGCGACGGACCTTACCGGATGGCAGCCAACGGCCGATCGACGGCCCGCTGGTTCCTCCATGGATTCTGCGCATGAAGAAGAACACGCTGACCATCCGCGGGCTCGACGACAAGGTCGTCGAAAACCTGAAGGCGCGCGCCCGCACGCGTCGCCATTCCCTCGAGGCCGAGCTGCGCGAGATTCTTAGCCAAGCCGCGCGCCAGCCGCTGGTGCTCGATCCGCTGGCCGAGGCCGACCGCATCGCCGCCATGACGCCGCTCGTCCGGCCGATGACCGAGGAGCGGCCATTGCTGTGTGCGGGAGGCGAACCATGATCGTGGTGATCGATCCCGGTGTCGCCATCAAATGGTTCGTCGAGGAGCCGTTGCGGCCGCAGGCGCGCTCGCTGCTGGTGCACGGCCACGGGGTGGTGGCGCCCGACATCCTGATCGCGGGCGTGGCCGAGCTCGCCTGGAAGAAGACCGTGGCGGGCGAGATCGCGCCCGACCAGGCCGAGCCCATCGTGCGCAACGTCGGCCTGCCCGCCTTCATCTCGGCCTTCGTCGAATCGACCCGCTTGCGCAACCGCGCGCTGGCGCTGGCCCTGCAGTGCGGCCGGCCGGTGCACGACTGCTTCTATGCCGCCTGCGCCGAGGCGGTGGGCGCCCCGCTGGTCAGCAGCGACGAGACCTTGCTGCAGGCGCTGAGGCTCGAGGGCATTGCGCTGCGCGGCGTGCCGCTGGCGCGTATCCACGAGCTCGCCCAGGCGTGACGTCATGTATGCCGAGCTGCCCCGCTACTCGGAGCTACAAGTCACGACCAACTACAGCTTCCTGCGCAGCGGCTCGCACCCGGGCGAGCTGGCGCTGCAGGCGGTCGAGCTCGGCCATACCGCCGTCGGCATCACCGATCGCAACACGCTGGCCGGCGTGGTGCGGGCCTATGCAGCGCTCAAGGAATATTACGAGGAGCATCCGACGCCTATCGAGAAGCAGACCAAGCTCTTGGTCGGCGCTCGCCTCGAGACGCGCGACGACTATTCCCTGCTCGCCTATCCCACCGACCTCGACGCCTACAAGCGCCTGTCGCGCCTGCTGACCGTCGGCAACCGCCGCGCCGCCAAGGGCCAGTGCGACCTCACCTTCGACGATCTCGCAGCCTACGCCGAGGGCATTTTGGCCATCGTCCTGCCGCCGCGCCGGCCCGACGATCCGGCCTTCCGCGAGCGGCTGCGCGCGTTGGCCCGCCTGTTCGGGGACCGCTGCTATCTCGCCGGCACGGCGCTGTTCCGCGGCGACGATGCGCGCCGCCTCGCCCAGCTCGACAATCTCGCGGCCGAGATGGGCGTGGGCCTGGTCGCCACCAATGACGTGCACTACCACGCCCCCGGGCGGCGGGCGCTGCAGGACGTGGTGACGGCGATCCGGCTCGGCTGCACCGTCGACGCGCTGGGCTTCCGCCGCTTTGCCAGCGCCGAGCGCCATCTGAAGTATCCCGCGGAGATGGCGCGCCTGTTCCGCCGCCATCCGCGCGCCATCAAGCGCACGCAGGAGATCGTGGGTCGCTGCAGCTTCACGCTCGATCAGCTCACCTACCAGTATCCCGTCATGTACGAGGGCGGCGAGACGCCCATGGACAAGCTCGTCCGGCTGACCTGGGAGGGGGCGGCCTGGCGGTATCCCGAGGGCGTTCCGGAAGAAATCGCCAACACGATCCGCCACGAGTTCGAGTTGATCCGCAACAAGCAGATCGCGCCCTACTTCCTCACCGTGCACGAGATCGTCGTGCAGGCTCGCAAGATGGGCATCCTCTGCCAGGGTCGCGGCTCGGCCGCCAACTCCGCCGTCTGCTATTGCCTCGGCATCACTTCGGTGAATCCCAAGGAAGTAAAAGTCCTGTTCGAGCGCTTCCTGTCCAACGAGCGCGACGAACCGCCCGACATCGACGTCGACTTCGAGCACGAGCGGCGTGAAGAGATCATCCAGTGGATCTACGACGAGAAAAGCCGCCATCGCGCCGCGCTCGCCGCCACGGTGATCGCCTACAGGAGCCGCAGCGCCATCCGCGAGGTCGGCAAGGCGCTTGGCCTGTCGCCCGACACGGTAGGCGCCATGGCCGACACCGTATGGGGCATGGGCTCGGGCGGCGTCGATATCGGCCATGTGCGCGAAGCCGGCCTCGATCCCGCCGATCCGCGCCTGATGCTGGCACTCGAACTGTCGGCGACCCTGTGTGGCTTTCCGCGTCATCTTTCGCAGCATGTCGGCGGCTTCGTGCTGACCGATGGACGGCTCGACGAGTTGGTGCCGATCCAGAACGCGGCCATGGAAGACCGTACCGTCGTCGAATGGGACAAGGACGATCTCGACACTCTCGGGATCTACAAGGTCGACGTGCTGGGGCTCGGCATGTTGACCTGTCTGAAGAAGAGCTTCGACCTGATCGAGAAGCACTACGGCGAGAAGCGCACCATCGGCATGGATCCTGTCGATCCCGCCGTGTTCGACATGCTGTGCAGAGCCGATTCGGTGGGCGTGTTCCAGGTCGAGAGCCGGGCGCAGATGTCGATGCTGCCGAGACTGAAGCCACGCACTTATTACGATCTCGTCGTCGAGGTGGCGATCGTGCGGCCCGGCCCCATCCAGGGCGGCATGGTCCATCCCTACCTGAAGAACCGGATCAAGGACCATAAGGATATCGAATATCCCGGAAAGCTCAGGAGCATCCTGGAGAGGACGCACGGCGTGCCCTTGTTCCAGGAGCAGGCCATGCAGATCGCCATCGTCGGCGCAGGCTTCGCGCCCGCCAAAGCCGACAAATTGCGGCGCGCCATGGCGACGTTCCGCCGGGCCGGCACGATCCACAAGCTCAAGGGGGACTTCATCGAGGGCATGATCGGCAACGGCTACGCGCGCGAATTTGCCGAACGCTGCTTCAAGCAGATCGAAGGCTTCGGTGAATACGGCTTCCCGGAGAGTCACGCCGCGAGCTTCGCCATCCTGGTCTACGACTCCTCGTGGGTGAAGCACCACTACCCCGAGGTCTTCGCCGCCGCCCTGCTCAATTCCCAGCCGATGGGCTTCTATGCCCCGGCCCAACTCGTGCGCGACGCCAAGGAACATGACGTCGAAGTGCGGCCGCCCGACGTGAATGCCAGCGACTGGGACTGCACCCTCGAACCCAGCCAGAACAATCGTTGTGCGGTGCGGCTGGGCCTGCGTCAGGTCACGGGCCTCGCCGAGGACGATGTCAAGCGCATGGTCGAGCGCCGCTTGGAACCCTATCGCGATCCCGCCGACCTGTGGCGGCGCTCCGGTCTCAGCAAGCGCCAGATCGTGGCGCTGGCCCGCGCCGATGCCTTCGCCTCGCTGGGGCTGTCACGCCGCGACGTGCTGTGGGCGGTGCGCGGCTTCTCCGATGCCAAGCTGCCGCTGCTCGACGGCCCGGGCGAGTTGCGCGATCTCGAGCCCAAGGTCGCCCTGCCCTCGCTCACGCTCGGCGAGCAGGTGGTGGACGATTACGGCTCGTTCTCGATGTCGCTGCGCTCCCATCCGCTGGCGCTCCTACGTCCTCGTCTCGCCGACCGCGGCGTCTCGCCGACGGAAGTACTGAAGACCTCGAAGAACGAAGATGAATTCGTCCTGGCCGGCCTGGTCCTGGTGCGCCAACGGCCGGGCACCGCCTCGGGCGTGGTGTTCGTCACCATCGAGGACGAGCACGGCATTGCCAACCTGGTGGTCTGGCCCAAGGTCTTCGAGGTCCACCGCCGCATCGTCATGGGCTCGCGCCTGCTCGGCGTGCGCGGCCACGTGCAGCGCGAGGGGCTGGTGATCCATCTCGTCGCCGAAGAGCTGTGGGACTGGTCGGTCGAGCTCGATTCCATCGCCGAGATCGACGAGTTCCACCTGGCCCGCGGCCGCGGTGACGAGGTCCGCACCGATCCGGGCGATCGGCGCGTCATGGTGCCGGAAGCCAACGCCACCCGGCATCGCGTCAAGAAAGGTTCGCCGGCCAAAGGCTACGACCGCAGCCGCATCCATCTTGACCGACCCAAAATCAAAATCGCCTCCCGTGATTTCCATTAACCAGACCAAAGCAGCGCCATGAAGTTCGGCATTCATCAATCGTCCTGGCTCGATACTCCCGATCCGGCCGAGGCCTTCGAGGCGGTGAAGGTGAAGGCGCAATGGGCGGAGACTCACGGCTTTGTCTGGTTCTCGGTCCTGGACCACATGATCCAGATCCCCCGCGTGGGCGCGCCAGACGAGCCGGTCCTGGAAGGCTGGACCGTCCTGGCGGGACTGGCCGCCGTCACCAACCGCATCCGTCTGGCAACCCTGGCCACGGCGGTCGGTTATCGCAACCCCGCGCATCTCGCCAAGATCATGGCGAGTGTCGATCTGATCAGCCGGGGACGACTGACGCTCGGCATCGGCGCCGGCTTTTTCGAGGATGAATACAAGCAATATGGCTGGGCGTTCCCGCCGCGGCCGGCGACTCGCATCCGGCAGATGGAGGAAGCGGTCCAGTTGATCCTGAAGATGTGGACTGAGCCGCGGACGACTTTCCATGGCCGGTATTTCCACGTCGAGGACGCGATCCTCGAACCGAAGCCGGTGCAGAAGCCGCGTCCGCCAGTGATGATCGCCGGCAGCGGCGAACAGCTGACCCTGCGCGCCGTCGCCCGTCTGGCCGACGCCTGCAATGTCCAGGGCGACGTCGCAACGGTGCGTCACAAGCTGGCAGTGCTGCGCAGCCACTGCGACGCAGCAGAGCGCGATTACGGCACGATTGAAAAAACCCATGCCCACGCCTGGCTGCTTGCCCGCGACGACGCCGCAGTGGCGGCCAAGCGCGAGCGGCTGGCTGCCCGCGGACCGTTGCGCGACTTCGTCGGCACCGTATCCGAGGCCATTGATCTGATCGGGCAATATCAGGATGCCGGCGTCGAACTGCTGATCAACGGCGATTACCGCAACGACGCCGAGACCCGCGAACTCTTCGCCTCCGACGTCATGCCGCACTTTGCGTGACGGGCCTCACGTGACTTTCATTGAATCAAGATCAGGAGTGAAAATGGCGATCGACTATCTTGGACGAATCCGTCCTACGACTTCGAACTCCACGGGCACACCATCGATCTCCGATGGCAGTTCCCGGTCTTTCGGCATTTTCCCGACATTGACCTTGAGCACGTAATGTCCCTTGCGCCTGGTCACCCCGACGCCCACCACATCAACCGATTTGCCGAGGTTCTGCCTCAACCCCGACTTCACTGCTCGCACCCGATCGAGGGGAACATTCTCGCTGGCCATGGCGTCAGTATAGCAGATCGACCTTCAGAGAATCGAGGACGGCTTGGATCGGAGTAGCATAGGTCAATCCCATGCCGTTGCGCCCACCCAAATCCGTACCGGCAAAAAGCTGTGCGACCGCGAAGCGTCGGGAGTCCACGATCAGCGAACCGCTATCTCCACCGTCGCTAAACGGTCCCGATCCGGATCCTTCGATTTCAATTTGGTCATCGAATCTGACGTTGCCGAGGTCATACTCCACCACCACGTCGTCCACTTCGAACGCCGAGACACGTCCACGCGTAACGCCCGTCGTTCGCCCTGCCTTCCTCACCTGCAGGCCATCTTCAATCGTGTCGGGAAACACGCCTTTGAGAACGCCGATGCCTGGAATCTTCTCAACATCGCAGTCGATCGAGGAAGAAACGACGGCAATCGCCGAATCGACGTGATTCCGTCGGCGCAATCGCAACGGCACGAAGTCAGCCAACTTGGCGACCGCATCCCCGCTTTTTCCCTTGTCGTAGGGGCCTGGCTGGAGGATGGCGTCGCCCCGTTGTGCATTGTTCTCGTCTGCGAGAACGTGGTTGTTCGACAAGATGCAGGTATCATCGCCTTTCCGACGCTTCACAAAGCCGCCAAGCGTGCCAGCGGTTACCTTCATGTGGGCGACGGAACAGCCGATGATCAGCGGACGGTGCTTCGCCCTGAAGTTGACCGCACGCTTGCGAACCTGACCTATATAGCGAACATCGACCTCGTGTCGCGCCAGCCGAACGAGCCTCTCGACTTCCGGCGCCTCTTCCAGCGAATGCCACTGAAGGCGGATCGCGAGCTTGTACTGGTTGCGACCGGCAGGCGCGATTCCCAGGGCGACGAGACGAGGCTTCGTCTTGGTGACTTCCATGGGTGCAGCAGCGAAAGCCAAGTTTATCGATCTCGGCGCCGCGGCGCGCATCGGCGACACGATATCTGTCATGGCCCGTTGCTTCAGTTCCCGCACTGAGTCCAGCCGCATGTCACTCTCTCAAAAGTTGCCTAAGATAATCACAACGCAATCCGATAGGCTCGCTGTCAATCCGACTGTGCTAAAGCCGCGTCGCCTCGTCGATCAGCTCCTGCGCGGCGATGTCGAGCAGCTCGTCCTCGGCGGTGCCGTCGAGCACGCGCTCCTTGCCGATCTCGAGCAGCACCGGCACGGCGAGCGGCGAGATGCGGTCGAGCCTTCGGTAGTCGATGCGGCCCTTGGCGCGGCGCAGGAGCTCGCCCAGGCGCCTGACGTCGGCGAGCTGCCAGGCGGCGTCCTGGCGGGTGGCGCGCAAGAGGATGTGGTCGGGCTCGTGCTTGCGCAGCGCGTCGTAGATCAAGTCGGAGCTGAAGGTGACCTGGCGGCGCGATTTCTCCTCGCCCGGAAAGCGGCGTTCGATCAGGCCGGCGATCACCGCGACATTGCGGAACGAGCGGCGCAGCATGGTCGATTCGTCCATCCATGCCTCGAGATCATCGCCCAGCATGTCCTCGTCGAACAGCTGGTCGAGCTGTTGCTTGGTCGGCGGACGGAGGCCCCAGATGCCCAGCACGTAGTCGGTGGCGACGAAGCCCAGCGGCCTGAGGTCCATGCGTTCCATGCGCCGCGTCAGCAGCATGCCGAGCGTCTGATGCGCGTTCCGGCCTTCGAAGCAGTAGGCGACGATGAACTGCTTGGCGCCGCGCGGGAATCCCTCGATCAGCAGGCGGTTGCCGGCCGGCAGGGTCGAGCGGATGCGCTGGATGCGCAGCCATTCGCGCACCTCGGGCGGCAGCTTCGGATGCCGCGACGGATCCTGCAGGATGCCGCGAACCCGCTCAGCCAAGAACGTAGAGAGCGGCAGGCGGCCGCCGCCATAGGCCGGCACCTTGGGATCGCCGCCGGTCGCGGGCGAGCATTGGGCTATGAGCTCCTTGACGCCTTCGAAGCGCAGGAGGCGGCCACCGAAGACGAAGGTGTCACCCCTCACCAGCCCCTGGATGAAGGCCTCCTCGACCTCGCCGAGAATGGGGCCGCGCTTCATCTTCACCTTGATCAGCGGCAGTTCGACGATGGTGCCGACGTTCATGCGGAACTGCCGCGCCACCAGCGGCGAGGCCAGCATCCAGCGCCCGTCGGGCAACTGCTTCAGCCGGTGCCAGCGCTCGTAGGCCGCCAGCGCGTAGCCGCCGGTGGCGACGAAGTCGAAAGTGTCGTCGAAATCCTTGCGCGGCAGCTCGCGGTAGGGCTGCGTCGTCAGCACCTCCTCGTAGAGCTGATCGCGGCCGATCGGCTGGGCGCAGGCGCAGCCGACGATGTGCTGGGCCAGCACATCGAGGCAGGGTGGCCGCGGCGGGTCGCCGTCGAGCTCGCGCGCTTCGACGGCCTCCAGCGCGGCGAGCGATTCCAGCACCTCGAAGCGGTTGGCTGGCGCGATCATGGCGCGGCTGGGCTCGTCCAGCCGATGGTTGGCGCGGCCGATCCTCTGCATCAGGCGACTGACGCCCTTGGGCGCGCCCATCTGGATCACGAGATCGACGTCGCCCCAGTCGATACCGAGATCGAGCGAGGAGGTTGCCACGACGGCACACAGCTTGCCGGCAGCCATCGCCGCCTCGACCTTGCGGCGCTGCTCGACGGCGAGCGAGCCGTGATGCAGGCCGATCGCCAGGTTCTCCTCGTTGATGCGCCACAGCCGGTCGAACACCAGCTCGGCCTGCGCCCTTGTGTTCACGAACACGATCGAGGTCTTGTGCTGGCGGATGATGTTGTAGACCTCGGGGACGGCGTGATGGCCCATGTGGCCGCCCCACGGCAGGCGCTCCTGGGTATCGATGATCGACACGACCGGCTGTGCACCGGGCTCGCCCAGCACGATCTCGACCTCGTCCTTGACGGCAAGGAACTCCGCCATAGCCGGCGGATCGGCGACGGTGGCGGAGAGGCCGACGAAGCGCACCTGTGGGGCGAGCGTGGCGACGCGCGCCAGGCAAAGCGCGAGGTGATGGCCGCGCTTGCTGGTGGCGAAGGAATGCAGCTCGTCGATGATCACACACCGAAGGTTGGCGAAGAACTGCGTGGCGTCGGGATAGCTCAGCAGCAGCGCCAGCGATTCGGGCGTGGTCATCAGCAGATCGGGCGGGCGCTCGCGCTGGCGGAGCCGCCGGCTTTGTGGCGTGTCGCCGGTGCGGCTTTCGGCGCGCACCGGCAGGGCCATCTCGGCGATCGGCATCTCGAGGTTGCGGCGGATGTCGGTGGCCAGCGCCTTCAAGGGCGAGATGTAGAGCGTGTGCAGCTCGCCCTTGCCCTTCTTGTGCGCCAGATCCTTGCCGGCGAGTCGCCGCTCGGTGAGCTCGATCAGCGACGGCAGGAAGCCCGCCAGGGTCTTGCCGCCGCCGGTCGGCGCGATCAGCAGCGTGCTCTTGCCTTGCCGGGCGAGGTCGATCAGGGCGAGCTGGTGCGGCCGCGGCGCCCATCCGCGGCTCTCGAACCAGCGTGAAAACAGGTCGGGAAGACCTATATCTCGCCGGTAGGATGGATCAGCTTCAATGACCGACACCCTCGATCCTCGCTCCTGGCTCTATCCGACGCCGCGCGGCCTGTACTGCAAACCGGGGGACTTTTACATCGATCCGGCAGTGGCGGTACCGCGAGCCGTGGTCACCCATGGACATGGCGACCACGCCCGCCCCGGCCATCGCAAGGCGCTCGCCACGCCCGAAACGCTCGCGATCATGCGCACGCGCTTCGACGGCATGCCGGACACCGGCCAGCAATCCTTGAAGTATGGCGAAAGCGTGCGGATCGGCGAAGTGGATGTCGAGCTGGCGCCCGCCGGCCACATATTGGGCTCGGCGCAAGCAGCGCTTGCATATAAAGGCCAGCGCATCGTCGTCTCGGGCGATTTCAAGCGCCGGCCCGACCCGACCTGCCCGCCCTTCGAGCCGATCCCCTGCGACGTCTTCATCACCGAGGCGACCTTCGCGCTGCCCGTGTTCCACCACCCCTCCGACATGGGCGAGATCGGCAAGCTGTTGCGCTCGGTCGCGACCTTCCCCGAACGTACGCACTTGGTGGGCGTCTATGCGCTGGGCAAGTGCCAGCGCGTCATCAAGCTGTTGCGCGCCGCCGGCTGGGACAAGCGCATCTGGCTGCACGGCAGCCTGATGGCGCTCTGCAAGCTCTACCAGGAGCAGGGTGTCGATCTCGGCGACATCGCCCACGTCTCCGACGCCATCCTGGAAAATTTCCGCGGCGCCATCGTGCTCTGCCCGCCGTCGGCCATCGCCGACCGCTGGTCGCGGCGCTTCGCCGACCCGGTGCCGGCGGTCTGCTCGGGCTGGATGCGGGTGCGGGCACGCGCCCGCCAGAGCGGTGCGGAGCTGCCGCTGATCATCTCCGACCACGCGGACTGGGCCGAACTCACCCAGACGCTGAAGGATGTCGGTGCGCCCAAGGTCTGGGTGACGCATGGCCGCGAGGAAGCACTGGTGCACCATGCACGCTCGCTCGGCATCGACGCCGAGGCATTGCATCTCGCCGGCCGCGAGGAGGAAGGCACCTGATGCAGGCCTTCGCCACCCTGCTCGATGCGCTCTCCTACCAGCCGGCGCGCAACGCCAAGCTCAGGCTGATCGAGACGTATTTGCGCGAGACGCCCGATCCCGACCGCGGCTGGGCGCTGGCGGCGCTGACCAGTGGTCTCGACTTCCCAGCCGCCAAGCCCGCGCTGCTGCGCGGCTTCGGCGAGGACAAGATCGGGCCCGAGCTGTTCCATCTCTCCTACGACTATGTCGGCGATCTCGCCGAAACGTTGTCGCTGATCTGGGAGACTGACCCGAATGCCGGGCCGCCGCCGACCCTGGGCGAGGTCGTGGACACGCTGCAGACCGCGACCAAGATGCAGACGCCGGCGATCCTCAAGCGCTGGCTCGACTCGCTCGATGCGACCGGCCGCTGGGCATTGCTGAAACTGCTGACCGGCGCATTGCGCGTCGGCGTGTCGGCTCGATTGGCCAAGCAGGCGGTGGCCAACATCGGCAACCAGCCGGTCGATGCCGTCGAGGAGATCTGGCACGGCCTCTCGCCGCCCTACCGGCCGTTGTTCGACTGGCTGCTGCACGACGCGCCCAGGCCCAGCACCAATGCCGGCGGCGCTTTCCTGCCGCCGATGCTGGCCAATCCCATCGAGCGCGCCGAGCTCGAGGCGCTCGAGCCCGCGCATTTCCGCGCCGAATGGAAATGGGACGGCATCCGCGTGCAGATCGCCGCCTCCGGCGGCGTGAAACGGATGTACAGCCGCGCCGGCGAGGATGTATCGGGAGCGTTCCCCGACATCATCGAGGCGATCGACTTCGAGGGCGTGTTCGACGGCGAGCTTCTGGTGCGCCGCGAGGAGACCGTGGCGCCGTTCAACGACCTGCAGCAGCGGCTCAACCGCAAGGCCGTGACGCCCAAGATGCTGAAGGAGCATCCCGCGCACGTGCGGCTCTACGACGTCCTGTGGCTGGAGGGCGAGGATCTGCGCGCGCTCAGCTTCGACCAGCGCCGCGCCCGGCTGGAAGCCTGGAACGCCCAGAAGCCCAGGCCGCGCTTCGACGTCTCGCCGCTGGTGATCTTCACCGACTGGGCCCATCTCGCCCAGCTGCGCGAACAGATGACCAGCGACGGCATCGAGGGGCTGATGCTGAAGCGCGGCGACGGCGCCTATCTCGCCGGCCGACCCAAGGGTCCGTGGTTCAAATGGAAGCGCGATCCCATGCTGGTCGACTGCGTGCTGATGTACGCCCAGCGCGGCCACGGCAAGAGGAGCTCCTTCTACTCCGACTTCACCTTCGGCTGCTGGCGCGAGGCGGCGGGCCAACGCGAGCTGGCGCCGGTCGGCAAGGCCTATTTCGGCTTCACCGACGAGGAGCTGCGCTGGCTCGACAAATGGGTGCGCGACCATACGACCAACCGCTTCGGGCCGGTCCGCGAGGTGGCCCCGGAGCTGGTGCTGGAGATCGCCTTCGACGGCATCGCCCGCTCGATCCGCCATAAATCGGGGCTGGCCATGCGGTTCCCGCGAATCAATCGCATCCGGACCGACAAACCGGCCGCCGAAGCCGACACAATAGATAATCTCCTCAGGCTCTTGGGCCCGTCAGGGCTCGAAAACCCCGCCGAAAGTGCCTATGTTACGGCACCATGATCGACCCGTTCGGCCGGCATATCACTTACCTGCGCGTCTCGGTGACGGACCGTTGCGACTTCCGCTGCGTCTATTGCATGGCCGAGGACATGACCTTCCTGCCCAAGGCCGAGGTCCTGTCGCTGGAGGAGCTGGAGCGGCTGTGCTCGGCTTTCGTGCGCCGCGGCGTGAAGAAGCTGCGGCTCACCGGCGGCGAGCCGCTGGTGCGCAAGAACGTGATGTCGCTGATCCGCGGCCTGGGCCGCCATCTCGACAGCGGCGCACTCGAGGAGCTCACGCTCACCACCAACGGCAGCCAGCTCGCCAAGTACGCCAAGGAATTGGCGGCGGTCGGCGTCAGGCGGCTCAACGTGTCGATGGACACGCTGGACAAGGAAAAGTTCCGCGAGCTGACGCGCTGGGGCGATCTCGACCAGGTGATGCGCGGCATCGATGCCGCCCAGGACGCCGGCCTGCATATCAAGATCAACGCGGTGGCGCTGCGCGGCGTCAACGACATGGAATTCGACGAGCTGATCCGCTGGAGCCACGGCCGCGGCATGGACCTCACCCTGATCGAGGTCATGCCGATGGGCGAGATCGGCGATGCGGCGCGGCTCGACCAGTACCTGCCGCTGTCGCTGGCGCGGGTCGAGATCGCCAAGCACTTCACGCTCACCGAGACCGACTATCGCACCGGCGGTCCGGCGCGCTACTTCAAGGTCGAGGAGACCGGCGGACGGCTGGGCTTCATCACGCCGCTCACCCATAATTTCTGCGAAAGCTGCAATCGCGTGCGGCTCACCTGCACCGGCACGCTCTACATGTGCCTCGGCCAGGAGGATGCGGCCGACCTGCGGGCGCCGCTCCGCGCCTCGGAAAGCGACGAGCTTCTGGACCAGGCGATCACCGAGGCGATCGCGCGCAAGCCCAAGGGCCACGACTTCATCATCGATCGCCGCCACAGCGGCCCGGCCGTGCCGCGCCATATGAGTGTGACGGGCGGCTGAGCCGCCCCCGGCGGCTGAGGGAGGGGGCGGCTAGGCCTCCGGTCCCGCCTTCGTATCCGCCGTCTTGATCTGCGCCCGCCGCACCGCCTCGCGGTGCGAGATGTACAGGGCGCTGCCGAAGATCACCGCCGCGCCGACGAAGGTCCAGGCGTCGGGCGACTGGAAGAACAGGAAGTAGCCCAAAAGCGTGTTCCAGATCAGCGACAGAAAGCCGATCGGCTGAAGGAGCGTGATGTCGGCGAGCTGGTAGCCGCGCTGCTGGCAGATGTGGCCCAGCGTCCCGGCGGCGCCGGCAGCGATGAACCACAAGAGATCGACCCAGCCCGGCGTCTGCCAGAACCAGATGGCGAAGGGTGCCGCGCAGATGACGATCACGATGTTCTGCCAGATCACGATGGTGTTGGCCGAATCGGTTCTGGCCAGCGCCTTGGAGATCAGGTTGGAAGCCGAGAAGATCGGCGTGCTGACCAGGATACAGATGACGCCAAGGTGGAGCGCCGAGAAGCCTGGGCGGATGATGATCATGGCGCCGATGAAGCCCACGATCACGGCAAGCCAGCGCCTGAGCCGCACGTCCTCGCCCAGGAACAGCGCCGCACCGATGGTGACGAAGATCGGGCCGGTGAAGCCGAGTGCCGTGATCTCGGCCAGCGTGGTGAGCGGCAGCGCGATGAACCACAGCATCATGCCCGCGGTATGGATGGCGCCGCGCGAGACGTGCAGGCCGAGCCGGTTGGTGTGCATCGAGCGATGGAGCCCGAGCCGCCACACGATCGGCAGCAGGAACATGGCGCCGAACAGGTAGCGCAGGAACGCCATCACGTAGGGATTGAGATGCTGCGCGGGGATCAGCGTGAAGACGTTGAGCAGCGCGAACACCACCCCGGAGAGGCCGACCCACAAGATTCCACGAAGATTGGGCGGCAGCGCCAACCAGCGAGCAACGAGACGAGACACGCCGCGACTATGTCACGAGGTGTGAATTGCCGCACGCCTGGTGATGTTTTTGTTCGCGAGCTAGGCTTCGCCCACCGCCTCGCCGTCGGCCTGCACCGTCGGGATGACGTAGGCGCCGTCACGCAGGTCGGAGACCCGCTCGACCAGCTCCTCGAGGTAGGGATCGTGGATGTGGAGCGCGCGTGCGTGGGCCGCGGTGTTGGCGAGATAGTCGCGGCAGGCGCCGCGGCGACCCTCGGCGAAGGCGATGTGATGGGCGGCGCGCTCCAGCGGCAGGTCGCCGCAATACTGGCAGTGAGCAGTGTCGACCACGAAGGTGATGGCGGTGACGGTGCGGCCGTCGCGCAGCGTCGTGGGCACCCAGGTGGGCTGGTAGATGCCGGCCAGCATCTCGCGATTCCACAGGAGGCCGAGCTCGCTCTCGACCTGCTGCGGCGCCAGCCGATAGGCGATGCCCTCGCACGCCCCGCCCCGTTCGAGCGCCAGCATCAGGCCGGGCAGCTCGGGCGTGCCGCGACCCATCGGCATCCAGAAGCAGAAGGAACGGCGCCAGCCGTCAACGCGACAGGGCTGCTGCTCGACGAACTCGATGGCCGGGTTCCACATCAGCGAGCCGTAGGCGAAGACCCACACCTCATCGCCGGGCTGGCACCGCTCCATCGCCGTCTTGAAGCTCGCCTCGCGCTCCGCGGCCGACAGGAAGAAGTGGTAACCGGCCTTGTGGGCGTCGGCGACGATCTGGTCGATGATCTCCGACGTCAGGTCTTCGCGCTTGAGCACGACCGGCCCCTCAGACGCCGTACACGATGGACATGGTCTCGGCCACGCAGGCCGGGCGATCCTGTCCTTCGATCTCGATGGTGACCTGGTTGGTCAGACGCACGCCGCCCTTGTCCATAGGGTCGGCCGCGATCAGCTTGGCGCGGGCGCGCACCCGGGAGCCCGCCGGCACCGGGCTGGTGAAGCGCACCTTGTTGCAGCCGTAGTTGATGCCGTTGCGCACGTTGTTGATGTGCGAAATCTGATGGTTCAGCATCGGAATCAACGAGAGCGTCAGGAAGCCGTGGGCGATCGTCTTGCCGCCCGGCATGTCCTTCTTGGCCCGCTCGACGTCGACGTGAATCCACTGGTGGTCACCGGTCGCCTCGGCGAACTGGTTGATCCTTTCCTGTGTTACCTCGACCCAATCGCTAACCCCAATTTCCTGGCCCACGTATTTGTGCATTTCGTTCGGGTGGGCGAATTCCCTTTTCGGCATTTTCCCTAACCTCGGCAGTGTTTTTTGCCTTGTCCATGCAAGATATCATGAAACCGTTCGTGTGCGGACAACTCTCTCTTGGCGAGCACCCCCGCTCACGCGGCGGATCATAGTTTGTTGGTCCTCAGCCCCGCCCTCCAATCGGGCGCCATTTGTAGCGATGGGGTCCCATTTGTATCGTCGCTCCCTTTTGCCCATCATGCACTCCACAAGATTGCACATGAGGGAGCCTCAGGATGGCATACGACACGGTTCTGTACGATGTAACCGACCGTATTTGCACCATTGCACTCAACCGTCCCGAGAAATTGAATGCCTGGACGCGCCAGATGCACGTCGATCTCAAGGACGCTATGCACAGGGCCGGCGCCGATCCCGAGGTCCGGGCGATCGTCCTGACAGGCAGCGGCCGCGGCTTCTGTGCCGGGGCCGACATGGGCGGCCTGCAGGCCATCGGCGCGGGCGGCGGCACCGCCGATCGCTCGAGCAAGGCCGCACCGGCACTGCAAGGGGGCAGCACCCTGCCCGAGTTCAAGATGAACTACTCCTACTTCCCGGCGATCCCGAAATTTATCATCGCGGCGATCAACGGGCCGGCGGCCGGCCTCGGCTTCGTCATCCCGCTCTATGCCGACCTGCGGTTCGCTGCCGAGTCGGCCGTGTTCACCACGGCATTTGCCCAGCGCGGCCTGATCGCCGAGCACGGCGTGAGCTGGCTGCTGCCGCGCCTGGTCGGCCTGCCGGCCGCCATGGATCTCCTGTGCTCGGCGCGCAAGTTCCGCGCCCCGGAAGCGCTGTCGCTCGGCCTGGTCAGCCGCGTCATCCCCGATGACAAGCTGATGGCCGAGACCCGCGCCTATGCCACCCTGCTCGCCAACACCGTCTCGCCGCGCTCGGTGGCGGTGATGAAGCGGCAAATCTGGGAGGCCGAGTTCCAGAGCCTGGCCGAGGCCACCACCCAGGCCAACCACGAGATGGAACTCTCCTTCCAGACCGCCGACTTCAAGGAAGGCGTCGCGCACTTTTTGGAGAAGCGCGCGGCCAGGTTCACGGGGCAGTAACGCGCTCCCCATGACGCGCGACTGGAGTCGCGCGCGCCCAGCTCAGAACCGCCCTACTTGAACGGCCGCTCCATCCACCATGGGAAATAAGCCGGCATCCCGCTGCTCACCTTCATGGGGAATTTCGCCGGGCGCTTTTCCAGGAAGGCGGTCACGCCCTCCTTGACATCGTCCGACTTGCCGCGGGCGTAAATGCCCTTGGAATCGACCTTGTGCGCCTCCATGGGATGGTCGGCGCCCAGCATCTTCCAGATCATCTGGCGGTTGAGCGCCACCGAGACCGGCGCGGTGTTGTCGGCGATCTCGCGCGCCAGCGCATAGGCCGCTGCCAGCAACTCGTCGGGCTTGTGGACC
The DNA here is from genome assembly GCA_009377525.1 of Rhodospirillales bacterium. Taxonomy (GTDB): domain Bacteria; phylum Pseudomonadota; class Alphaproteobacteria; order Reyranellales; family Reyranellaceae; genus Reyranella. Next base: position 4,504 of record WHTW01000058.1, on the reverse strand, counting down.
GAGCGCACCAAGCGGCCCTTCAGCGCCTCCTCGGCGGAAAAGACGCGGCCGGTCATCACCCATTCCAGCGCCTGCTGCGGGCCGACCAGGCGCGGCAGGAACCAGCTCGAGCAGGCCTCCATGACGATGGCGCGCCGGGTGAAGACGAAGCCATAGCGCGCCGCCTCCGACGCCAGCCGCACGTCCATGGCGAGCTGCATGGTGACGCCGACGCCGACAGCGGGGCCGTTGCAGGCTGCGATGGTGGGCTTCAGCAGATCGAACAGGCGTAGCGTGAACAGTCCGCCACCGTCGCGATGGCCGTCGAGGCCGGGATCGACCGGGCCGCGATTCTCGGCGTTGAAGGTGTTGGCGCCGCCCGACAGGTCGGCGCCGGCGCAGAAGCCGCGACCAGCGCCGGTGAACACCACGGCGCGCACATCGTCGTCGCGATCGGCGCGGTCCATCGCATCGAGCAGTTCCGACAGCATCCTGCCGGTGAAGGCATTCAGCTTGTCCGGCCGGTTCAGCGTGATGGCGAGAATGCCGTTCTCGGCTTCGTACTTGATCTGCTCGTAGTCCACGTTTGGTCCTCGGTCAGCTCTGGTTGATCAGCACCACACCGCCCATGATGAGGACGATGCCGCCGATCTGCTTGATGCCGAACGGCTCGCCGAAAAGGAAGTGGCCGAGCACCGCCACGATCGCATAGGAGAGCGACACGCTGGGAAAGGCCACCGATACGGGGATCTTCCGCAGCGCGACAATGTAGAGGAAGGCCGCCGAGCCATAGAGCGCCAGGCCCGCCAACGTCGAGGGCCGCAGAAGCTGGCTGACGAAGTCGGGGGCGTCGGCGCCGGCCTTGAGCAGCATCTGTCCGGCGATGCCGGCCAGGATGCCGATGCCCAGCGCCACGTAGTAGACCGTCATCGTCAGGACTCCCCTCGAGGTGGCTCGCGGTGCGGCTGGCCCGCGGCGCGTGTGTCGACTTTGGGCCGCTCGATCTCCAGGCCGCCGGGGCCGCGGTGAAAGACCTCGCGCACGAGATACTGCGGCTTGCGGTTGACCGCGAGGAACATGCGGCCGAGATACTCGCCGATCAGCCCGACCACCACGAGCTGCACGCCGGCCAGCACCAGCACCGCCACCATCAGCGACGCCCAGCCTTGCGGCGGCTTGTCCGAGATGATCGCCTCGACGGCGACGATGACGGCGGCGAGCGCCCCCAGCGCGCCGAAGCCCAGTCCGAACAGCGTGGCGAGTCGGAGCGGCATCACCGAGAAATTGAGGAACACCGACAGCCACAGCCGCACCAGGCGGCGCAGCGTGTAGTTCGAGCGGCCCTCGACGCGCGGCAGATGCTCGACCTGCAGGCGGCCGACATTCTGGGTGACCTGGAACACCAGCCCGTCGACATAGGGATAGGGTCCCTCGTAGCTCGCCGTGATGCACTCGCGGACGAAGGCCGAGATGCAGCGGAAGCTCGACAGATAGAGGCCCGGCGGCTTGTCGATCAGCCGGTCGGCGCACCAGTTGGTGAAGCGGCTGCCGAGGTTGCGCCAGGCGGCATGCTGCTTCTCGGCGTAGTAGGTGTAGACCGCATCGTAGTTGCCGTCGCGCGCATGCTCGAACAGGCGCTTCACCTCGCCCGGTGGATTCTGCAGGTCGTCGTCCATGGTGATGGCGTAGGCGCCGCGCGCCCGTGCGAGGCCCGCCATGACCGCATTGTGCTCGCCGAAATTGCGGCTGAGGCTCAGCACCGTGACCGGCGCACCGGGCCCGGCGGCAAGCTGCTTGCAGACATCGAGGCTGTTGTCGGGGCTGCAATCGACCACCAGGACGATCTCCAGCCCGCCCTCGATATCGAGGCCGCGCAAGGCGCTCACCAGCTCGCCGACGGTACCGGCGCCGTTGTAGACGGGAACGACGACGGAAAGCGCTGGCGCCGGGGCTTCAGTCATTACGCGCCGTCCCATCGCGCGCAGCGACGACAATCAAGGAACCGCCGAACGGCAGGCCGATGCCCGCTTCGATCACTCGCCGCTCGATGGCAAGAGCCGTCGAGAACAGCGCATCGAGCCAGCGTGGATAGTCGCGCACGTCGCTTTCGGCATCGTCACGCTCGAGCAGTCGGTGGATCAGCATCAGGGGAAACAGCAAGGTGTTCCAGTAGCTGGACCTCAGCACGCGAAAGCCGTTGCCCGTGAGCAATGCCCGCGCCTGGCGGCCGGTGAAGCGGCGCACATTGTGCACACGCCGATCATGCGCCGACAACAACCAGCCATAGGCCGGCAGATTGAAAATCGCGATCGCGCCCGGCCGAAGGCAGCGATACGCCTCTTTGAGGGCGAGCACAGGCTCGACTCCGCCGTGGCAAAGCACGTCGATCGACAGGTAGCCGGCCAGTGCCCCCTTGCCCAAGGGCATTTCCGTGACCGACCCCGCGGCCACCGGCCGTCCTGCCTTGGCCGCAGCGAACGACGCCGCCACGACGTCATACTCCAGTCCGAACGTCGGATTGCCGGCGACCGCCGGGCCGAGCTTCAGCAGCATGCCGCCGGTGCCGCAACCGGCGTCGAGCACGGGCCCTGCGGCTTGCGAACGCGACAGGGCGCGCACGAGGAGCTCTGCGACCAGAGTACGCAGGCCGCGATACCACCACATGCGGTCCTCGACCTCGTGCATGCGTTCGTATTCGACCCGTTCCACGCCGTATCCGCCCCTGCGAGTGTCGTCTTACCACCCGCTTATGATATCTTCGTCCCGCCTTGCCAACCGCCGCAACCAAGCCCCCGACAGTCCCGCCGAGCATCGAACGGCTGCTGCTCCTGCCGCTGATCGCCCTGCCGATCCTGTGGCTGGCCGGCTACTTCTTCCCACCCGTCAACCACGACGTCGCCGCCATCCTCGATGTGTCGACACGCTGGGTGAACGGTGAGCGGCTCTATGTCGAAGTGATCGACGAGAACCTGCCGCTCACCTTCGTCGTCCACGCCTTGCCGGTGCTGACGGCCAAGGTCCTGCCGGGTGACGTCTCGTTCTGGTTCACGGCCTGGGTGGTGGCCGGCATCTTTGCTTCGTTCTGGGCCTGCCGCCGCCTGGTGCGACATGTGCCTTCGGCCGACCATGCGCTCACCGAGGCGCTGCTGCCGCCGGTGCTGCTGTTCTTGTTCACGGTGTTGCCCAACGACAATTTCGGACAACGCGAGCACATCCTGTTCGTGGCCTGCGCGCCCTACATGATCGCCTCGATGGCCCGCGCCGAGGGCGTCATGCTGGGCCGCGGCTCGTCCATCGCCATCGGTCTGGTCGCCGGCGTGGCGTTGGCGATGAAGCCGCACTATCTCGCCATCCCCGCCGCCATCGAGCTCTATCTGCTGATCCGCCGCGGCTGGCGGGCGACCTTCTCGGACCCCATCCCGTGGTCGATCGGCCTGGTAGCCGTGGCCCACTTCGTGTCGATGTACACGATCTTCCGCGAGTACGGCACATTCGTGATGCCGCTCGCCGTCGAAGCCTATGCTCCGATCGGCGATGCCGGCTGGCGCGACGTGCTCACCAGCAACGTGCTGGGGCCGACCTTGATCGCGCTGGTCATCTTCGGCCTGATCGCGGTGATCTTCACCAAGACCGTCGCGGCGCGCGTGCTGGTCGTGTTCGGCATCGGTGCAGCGATCTCGGCCATCGCCCAGGCCAAGGGCTGGCCCTATCACGTGCTGCCGGCCCTGTCGGCGGCAATCCTGCTCGCCGCGCTCACCGTGTCACAGACGGTCGACCGTTACCTGCCGATCAGCCGCAGCGGCCATCACCTGCCGGTGACGGTGATCTCCGCCACCCTGATGGTGCTGCTCTATTTCCAGGCCGCGCTCTACACGCCACCCTTCTACAAGCAGCGCCAGTTCGAGGAGTCGATCGGCGGGCGCCTGCAGCACGTCATCGAGCAGAACGCGCCGCATCGCACGATCCTCGCCCTCTCGCCCGGCATCTATCCGCTGTGGCCGATGATCAACTACATAGGCGGCCGCATGAGCATGCGGTTCCTCAGCCTGTGGGTGCTGCAGGGCATCTATGCGACCTGTGACGACTTCCCCGCGCTCTACAATCCGCCCGACACAATGGGCGATTCGGAGAAGTTCGTGTTCGACATGGTGAGCGAGGATTTCGCCCGCGAGCAGCCCGACCTGCTGATGGTCGACCGCATCGCCGGCATCCCGCGGTGCCAGGGCAAGGAGTTCGATTATCTGGAGTACTTCCTGCAGAACCGCGTGTTCGCCGATGCGTTCGAGGGGTACGAGCACCTGATGGATTTTGATCGGTATCGGATTTATCGGCGGAAAAAGAAATAGCCGTCATCCCGAGCGGAGCGACGCGTAGCGGAGGGACCTATTCTGTCGGTGCGTCCACAAAAACAGGTCCCTCGACTACGCCGCCCCTTGGGCGGCTTCGCTCGGGATGACGGGGGCCTACTCCCAGGGGAATCGGGTGAGTTAATTTTCATGAGACGAGGCTGACGAGGAAGTCCTCG
>WHTW01000057.1 GCA_009377525.1 Rhodospirillales bacterium | reverse complement strand
GGAGCTCCTCGGTGGCGATGGAGGTGCTTGGGGGCGCGTTCATAGCACGCACGCGACGCGATGACCGGGCGCCACCTCCTTGAGCGGCGGGATGCCTTGGGTGCAGATGTCCATGGCGAACTTGCAGCGCGCCGCGAAGCGGCAGCCGAGCGGCGGGTTGAGCAGGCTGGGCACCGTGCCCTGGATCGATTCCAGCCGGGCTTGGCGGCTGACCGCGCGGTCGATGCGCGGGATCGAGCGGATCAGGCCCTGGGTGTAGGGATGGCGCGGATCGCTGAACAGCGCCTCGACCGGCGCCTCCTCGACGACCTTGCCGGCATACATCACGGTCACCCGCTGGCAGGTCTCGGCGACGACGCCCATGGCATGGGTGATCAGCATGATCGCCATGCCGAACTTCTCCTTCATGTCCTGCATCAGCTCCAGGATCTGCGCCTGGATGGTGACGTCGAGCGCCGTCGTCGGCTCGTCGGCGATCAGGAGCTTGGGCTGGCAGGAAAGCGCCATGGCGATCATGACGCGCTGGCGCATGCCGCCGGAGAACTGGTGCGGATAGTCATGCACGCGGCGCTGCGGGTTGGGGATGTTGACCAGGCGCAGCATCTCGGCGGCACCGGCCATCGCCTGCCTGGTCGACAGATTCTGGTGGAGCGCGATCACCTCGGCGATCTGGTCGCCCACCGTGTAGACCGGATTGAGCGAGGTCATCGGCTCCTGGAAGATGATGGCGATCTCGCGGGCGCGGACCTTGTTCATCTCGTCCTGGTCGAGCGGGATCAGGTCCCTGCCCTGCCACAAGATCTGGCCGGCCTCGAAGCGGCCCGGCGGCATGTCGATGAGCTTCAGCACCGAGCGCGCGGTCACGGTCTTGCCGCAGCCCGATTCGCCCACCACGCCGACGGTCTCGCCGCGGTCGATGTGCAGGTCGACGCCGTCGACCGCACGCACCATTCCATCCTCGACCTTGAACCAGGTCTTGAGGCCGCGAATGTCCAGCAGAGTGTCAGGCACGCTTACGATTGCTCCTAAAGCACGCGGCGCGGATCGAAGGCGTCGCGCAGCCCGTCGCCGATGAAGTTGATCGCGAGCACGGTGAGGAAGATCGCGGCCCCAGGGAACAGCGCCCAGTGGGCGGCGATGTCGAGATAGTCCTTGGCGTCGCGCAGCATGGAGCCCCAGGTCGGCACGTCCGACGGGAAGCCGAGGCCGAGGAACGACAGGGTCGATTCGAACAGGATGGCGGCCGCCACGTCGATCGTGCCGACCACGATCACCGGCCCCAGCGCATTGGGCAGGATGTGCTGCACCACCTGGCGCATCTTGGAAGCGCCGAGCGCGCGGGCCGCCTCGACGAACTCCTTCTCGCGCAACGACAGGAACTGGGCACGCACCAGGCGCGCCACGGGCATCCAGCGCAAGATACCGATCACCACCACGATCAGCACGAAGGCGCCGCCCTCGACGCCCAGCACCTGCTTCACGCTGTCGCGGAACAGGTACATCGCCAGCAGCAGCACCGGCAGTGTCGGCAGCGCCAGGAACAGGTCGGTGAGCCACATCAGGGTGGCATCGAGCCAGCCGCTCGCCATGCCCGCCACAGCGCCGACCAGCACGCCGACGGTCAACGCCACCAGCATGGCGGCGAGCCCGACGGCGAGCGAGATGCGCCCGCCATACATCATGCGGGCCAGAAGATCCTGGCCGAGATCGTCGGTACCCAGCGGATGCGCGAGAGAGGGGCCCTCCAGCTTGGCGGCGAAATCGATCTCGTTGATCGGCACCGGCCAGATGTAGGGTCCGACCAGCACCGCCAACACCAGGATCGACAGCACGACCGCACCGGTCACCGCCAGCACATGGCGGCGGAAGCGGCGCCAGGTTTCGAGCGCCGGCGAGATCGAGCGCGCCTTGCGCGGCGAAACAGCGACTACGGCAGGTGCCGCCGGCGCTTCAGCGGAAAGAGATGCGGGGGTCGAGCCAGCCATAGAGGATGTCTGCGATGAGGTTGAAGAGGACGACGAGGCAGGCGAACACGAAGGTGACGCCCATCACGACCGGGGTGTCGTTGGCGAGGATCGCCGCGATCAGCAGCGAGCCGATGCCGGGGACACGGAAGATCTGCTCGGTGACGATGGCACCGCCGAACACCGCCGGCAATTGCAGGGCCACCAGGGTGACGATCGGGATCAGGGCGTTGCGCACCACGTGCCTGACGATGACCTTGCGTTCGCCGATGCCCTTGGAGCGCGCGGTCGTGACGTAATCGAGCCGGATCACGTCGAGCACCGACGAGCGCATGAAGCGCACCAGCGCGCCGGCTTGGGCGAGGCCCAGCACGATGACCGGCATGATCGACTGCTTGATGTGCTCCCAGTAGAAGGCCCAGCCCGTGGCGTCGACGTCGGCGCGGTAGACGAAGGGCAGCCAGTCGAGCTGGATCGAGAACACCAGGATCAGCACCAGGCCGGTGAAGAAGGTCGGCAACGAGAAGCCGATCATGGCGAAGGTGCTGGCGATCTGGTCGAAGATCGAATACGGCCGGATCGCCGCCAGCACGCCGACCGGGATGGCGACGGAGATGGCGAGGATCTGCGAGGCGCCGATCACGATCAGCGTCACCGGAAGGCGCTGCAGGATCAGCATGTCGACATCCATGCGGCTCTGGAAGGAGAAGCCCCAGTCGCCCTGGACCATGGCGCTCAGCCAGTGGACGTATCGCTGCCATACCGGATCGTCGAGGCCGAACTTGGCGCGCAGCGCCTGCCTCACCTCGGGCGGGATGGCAGGATTGGTGGCCAGCTCCTCGAACGGATCGCCCGGCGCCATGGCGAGCACGCCAAACAGGATGACGCTGATCCCGAGCAGGCTCGGGATGGCGATGAGGATGCGGCGGATGATGTACTGGCGGTTCACGAGATATCTCTCGAGACAATATGCAATTCCGGGGCCGAAGCCCCGGAACCGCAACGTTCAGCTGATCACGCGTCCTTGTACCAGTCGGACAGATCCCACGTATTGTTGTCCCAGCCGCTGATCGAGGCGTTGAGCTTGCTCGTCATGGCGGCGACGCCAGGGCGGCTGACCACCGGGATGACGACCACGTTGTTGACCACCATCTCGTTGGCCTTGATCAGCATGGCCGCCCGCTTGACCGGGTCGAGCTCGGACTGCGACGCAGTATAGTTGTCGTCGTACTCCTTGTTCCGCCAGCGCGTGATGTTGCGGCCCTGCCACTTGTTGGCCTTGGTCGCCACCTCGGCCGAGGTGAACTGCAGCATGAACACCTCGGGATCGGGCTGCGTCATGGTGGTCGTGTACATCTGCAGGTCGCAGTAGAACTTGGTGTAGGTGTCGGGGTTGGCGACGTCCGAGGAGAAGAACACCGACGCCGTCACCGACTTCAGCTCGATGTCGATGCCGGCCTTCTGGGCGGCCTGCTTGACGATCGCCTGGTTCTTCTGGCGCGGCTGGTTGATCGAGGTCTGGTAGACCAGCTTGAGCTTCTTGCCGTCCTTCTCGCGGATGCCGTCGCCGCCCTTCTTCCAGCCGGCCTTCTCCAGGATGTCGATCGCCTTGTCGACGTTGAACTCGTACTTGGTCGTCGTCGACACGAAGCGCTTGGGATTGTTGATGAAATTGGCCGTAGCGATGCCGGTCCGGCCATAGATGTGCTTCTCCACCGAGGCCTTGTCGACCAGAAGGGAAAGCGCCCGGCGAACCGCCGGATCCGACAATGTCGGATGCTTGGTCTTGATGCTGGAACGCTCGCCGTCGACCTCGGTCCACGGGTCGGTGTTGTTGAGCTGGATGTGCTCGATGTTGCCGCCCGGCGAGATGACGACCTTGCCCTTGCCGCCCTTCTCCAGGCGCGACAGGATCTCGTCCTCGACCTGCATGTTCCAGGCGTAGTCGTACTCACCCGACTGCAGCACGGCACGCGCCGCCGACACGGCGTCGCCGCCACCCTTCATCTCGATGGCGTCGAAGTAGGGCTTGTTGTCCTGATGGTAGTTCGGGTTGATCACGCCGGAGACCAGGTCGCCCGGCTTGAAGTCCTTGAACATGTAGGGGCCGGTGCCGACCGGCTTCAGGTTGGTCGGCGCCTCGCGCGACTTGCCGCCAATGTAGTCGGCGAACAGGTGCCTGGGAATGATGCAACCAGCCGCGGCGACGAAGGCATCGGCCCAGAACGGCGTCGCACCGGGGAACTTCACGGTGACGGTGTGCTGGTCGACCTTCTCCACCGTGACGTTCTTGTAGGAGCCGCTGGTGAGCGTGGCCGTCGCCGGATCTCGGGCATATTCCCAGGTGAAGACGACGTCGTCGGCGGTCAGCGGCTGGCCGTCGTGCCAGCGCACACCTTTCTTCAGCTTCCAGGTTACCGACTTGCCGTCGGCGGCCAGCGTGCCGTCCTCGCGGCCGGGGATCGTCTCCGCCAGCACGGGTTGGAGATTGCCGTCGCGATCCCAGCGCGCCAGCGGCTCGTAGAACAGGCGCGAGCCATCCTGGTCCTTGGTGCCGACGGCGAAGTGCGGGTTGAGCAGGGTCGGACCCTGCCACCACAGCACCTTCAGAAGCCCGCCGCCGCCGCGCTTGGTCGGCTTGTAGGTCGATTTGGGCTGCGCCATGGCCACGCCCGACAGGGCGAGAAGCTGGGTCGCCATCGGCGCCGTCAGTCCCACCGCCGCCAGTCGCCGCACGAAGGCGCGCCGGGCCATCCGGCCCGCCTTCACCTGATCCAGAAGACCACGCAAGTCGCGTTCGTTCATCGCATGCCTCCATGCCGAGTGGAATGTCGAAGCGTTCTCTATGGGAACAGGCTGGACCGAGGCCGTCAACGCCAGCTCTGGAGGGCAGAGTCCAGCGCGGCCCTCAGGCCTCCCGGAACCAGTTCGCCAGGTCCCAGGTGTTGTTGTCCCAGCCGCTCAGCTCGCAGGTGAGCTTGTTGCTCACCGCGGTGACGATCGGCCGGGCGACCACGGGGATCACGACGTGATCGTTCACGACCATGTCGTTCATCTTGATCATCATGGCCGCCCGCTTCACCGGATCGATCTCCTTCTGCGCGGCGTTGTAGATGTCGTCGTACTCCTTGTTCTGCCAGCGCGTGATGTTCCGGCCCTGCCATTTGTTGGCCTTGGAGGCCACTTCCCACGAGCAGAACTGGCGCAGGAACACCGCCGGGTCGGGCTGCTGCGGACCGTTGTTGTACATCTGCAGGTCGGCATAGAAGTGCGGATAGGTGTCGGGATTGGAGATATCGGAGGAGAAGAACACCGAGGCCGTCACCGACTTCAGCTCGACCTCGATACCGGCCTTCTGGCAGGCCTGCTTGACGATCGCCTGGTTCTTCTGGCGCGGCTGGTTGATCGAGGTCTGGTAGAGATATTTCAGCTTCTTGCCGTCCTTCTCGCGGATACCGTCGGCGCCCTTCTTCCAGCCCGCCTTCTCCAGGATGTCGATCGCCTTGTCGATGTTGAACTCGTACTTGGTCGTCGTCGACACGAAGCGCTTGGGATTGTTGATGAAATTGGCCGTAGCGATGCCGGTCCGGCCATAGATGTGCTTCTCCACCGAGGCCTTGTCGACCAGAAGGGAAAGCGCCCGGCGAACCGCCGGATCCGACAATGTCGGATGCTTGGTCTTGATGCTGGAACGCTCGCCGTCGACCTCGGTCCACGGGTCGGTGTTGTTGAGCTGGATGTGCTCGATGTTGCCGCCCGGCGAGATGACGACCTTGCCCTTGCCGCCCTTCTCCAGGCGCGACAGGATCTCGTCCTCGACCTGCATGTTCCAGGCGTAGTCGTACTCACCCGACTGCAGCACGGCACGCGCCGCCGACACGGCGTCGCCGCCACCCTTCATCTCGATGGCGTCGAAGTAGGGCTTGTTGTCCTGATGGTACTTCGGGTTGATCACGCCGGAGACCAGGTCGCCCGGCTTGAAGTCCTTGAACATGTAGGCGCCGGTGCCGACCGGCTTGAGGTTGGTCGGCGCCTCGCGCGACTTGCCGCCTATGAAGTCGGCGAACAGATGCTTGGGAATCATCATGCCGCGCGTGCCGACGAAGGCGTCGGCCCAGAACGGCGTCGGCTTGGCGAACTTCACCCGCACGGAATACTGGTCGACCTTCTCGACCATGATATCCTTGTAGGATCCCGAGGTGACCGCCGCCGTCCCCGGGTCCTTGGCGTATTCCCAGTTGAAGACGACGTCGTCGGCCGTGAAGGGCCGACCGTCGTGCCAGGTGACGCCCTGCTTCAGCTTCCACACCAACGATTTGCCGTCGGCGGCGAGCGTGCCGTCCTCGCGGCCCGGGATCGACGCGGCAAGCTTGGGCTTGAGGTTGCCGTCGGGATCCCACGCGGCCAGCGGCTCGTAGAAGATGCGCGAACCGTCCTGGTCCTTGGTGCCGACCGCGAAGTGTGGATTGAGCAGGGTCGGGCCCTGCCACCACAGCACCTTCAAGAGGCCGCCGCCGCCGCGCTTGGTCGGCTTGTACTGCGACTTCGGCTGGGCGTGCGCCACGCCCGAGACCGCCAGCAACTGGGTTGCCATCGGTGCGGTCAGGCCGACCGCCAGCATCCTTTGCGCAAAACCACGTCGTGAAAGTTTCCCGACCTTCACATCGCCGATCAGACGGCGCAATTCATGTTCGTTCATGAGAGGCTCCCATTCCCTGTTCTCGCCATTTCCTGCCTGCGCTCTCGCTATCCTGCAAGATGCGTGCAAGTCTCAATCAGAACAGGACGCGAAGCCGCCGTCAACGACGGCGCGACCCGCATGAGGAGGGGAGATGGCCTGGCTCTATCTCGTATTGGCGGGAATTTGCGAGATCGGCTGGCCGGTCGGGCTGAAGCTCGGCTGGACCGACCAGGGCGCCCGGCCGTGGTGGATCATCTTCGCCATCGTCGCCATGACGGCCAGCGGCGCGCTGCTTTTGTGGGCGCAGCGCTTCATCCCGATGGGGACGGCCTATGCGGTATGGACGGGCATCGGCGCCGTCGGCGCGTTCGTGGTCGGCATCCTGGCCTTCGGCGATTCGGCATCGGCCATGCGCATCGTCTCGGTCGGCCTGATCGTCGCCGGCATCATCGGCCTCAAGCTTGCGTGAAGAAGGAGCACGGACCATGCGCATGAAGGACAAGGTGGCCCTGGTGACCGGCGCGGCCGGCGGCATGGGGGCGGCGACCGCCCGGCTGTTCGCCCGCGAGGGCGCCAAGGCCGTGGTGGTGGCCGACCTCCTGGACAAGGAGGGCGAAGCGGTCGTCGCCGACATCGAGAAGGCGGGCGGCACGGCCACCTACATGCATCTCGACGTCACCGATGAGGGCCAGTGGAAATCGGTGGTCGACAAGACCGTGTCGGCCCATGGCGGCCTCAACGTGCTGGTGAACAACGCCGGTATCTCGGGCTCGGCCGAGCAGGACCTCTACGACACCGCGGCCTGGAACCGGCTGATGGGCATCAACGCCACCGGCGTGTTCCTCGGCATGAAGCACGGCATCGCCGCCATGAAGAAGAACGGCAACGGCGGGTCGGTGATCAACCTGTCGTCGGTCTCCGGCATCGTCGGCCAGGGCTATCTCCATGTCGGCTACAACGCTTCCAAGGGTGCGGTACGCCTGATCACCAAGGCGGCGGCCGCGCAGCACGGCCGCGAGCGCATCCGCGTCAACTCGGTGCATCCCGGCCTGATGCCGCCCATGCGCACCTCGGGCCGCACCGCCGACCCCGAGACGCGCGCCAAGACGCTGAAGGGCGTGCCGCTGGGCCGCGCCGGCGAGGTCGACGAGGTGGCCTATGCCATCCTGTTCCTGGCGTCGGACGAATCGTCCTATGTCACGGGCGCGGAGATCGTGGTCGATGGCGGCTGGACTGCCGTCTGATGATGGGGGTCTGATGGCTGATCCGAAGAAGCCGGCCACGACCATCGCGCCGTGGCAGGTGCTGGAGTCGAAGTATTCGTATCGCGACCGGTGGCTGGCGGTGCGCAGCGACACGGTGCGCGTGCCCAACGGCACCGTGCTCGCACCCTACCACACCATCGAGTTTCCCGAATGGGTGTGCGCGATCGCGCTCACGCCACAGCGTGAGATCGTGCTGATCGAGGAATACCGCCACGGCATCGAGCGCAACTCCTTCGAGCTGCCCTGCGGCACGCCCGACCACGAGGGCGAAAGCGTGCTGGACGCCACCAAGCGCGAGCTACGCGAGGAGACGGGCTATGCCGCGGAGGAATGGCACGCACTGGGATCGTCGACGGCCAACACCGCGCGCCAGAACAACCGCGTCCACGCCTTCCTGGCGCTCGATGCCCGCAAGGTCGCCGAGCCCGAGTTCGACGCCGGCGAGGTGATCAGCACCCACCTCGTGCCGTGGGAGCGTTTCCTCGCCGACCTCGCCGACGGCCGGCTGGAGATTCCGGGCCTGCACCTCGCCGCCTTGTGGCAGCTGAAAGTCTTCGCCAAGCAGACACGCGATCCGCGCCTGCTCGCGCTTGGCCTCTAGTAGCTCGTCACAGTGGTTTTGACGGCTGGGTGGCGCGTGCGCCGGCGCGCAACCGCCTCTCGGCTTTGCCGGGCGGGTGCATGCACTGCAGTCGCCTCGCTGGTGAATTTCTGCATTTTCTGCCAATTTCCGGCAGGCTGGCCGATGCCCGCCAAGCCATTGAAGCCACGCCGCTTTTGAATTTTCTGCATTTTCGGCATTTCCTGCAGCCCCTCCGCCGGACTGCACCCTCTTGGGACGGAAGGTGCGAGCATCGACTGTAACCCACGCGAGGTTTGCGCAGTTCCCGCAGTTTTTGCTGATGCCAGATCCTCCTCGACGTCGTTGGCCGTGGAGCCCATGCCGTCCGGCTGAACGCAGCCGGACGGCATGACCGGCTCCCGGCAGGAGCGGTCCGGCACAGGGTCGGATAAACGATGCATAGAGCGACAGACGCTCGCACTCTAATGAAGACCACCGTGCTTGTCAATAACTATAGTTCACGTCGACATCGCAGCGACCCGCCGGCGCTGCCGGGTTCTTTTATTGCGACTTTTGGCGCTCCAGGAGGGGCCATATCTGGGGGCCGCCGCCGCCTTCATACCACCACTTGCGCCGCTCGGCCGACGTGCAGGCAATGCTGTCACCGGATCGGATCGAGCTCGATCAACCGTCAAAACCTCTGTGACGAACCACTACGCAAGATGCCGGGCAATCAGCGGCGCCACTTCCGCCGCGTGCGTGCGCGCCAGGTCATGGTCGCCACCTGCGATGATGTGCAGGCGGGCATTCATCAGACGCGACTGGAGGTGGCGACCGACAGCGACCGGACTGATCGGGTCGCTGTCGCCCCACAGCAGCAGCGTCGGCGCGGCGATCTCCTCGACCGGCAGCAGGGCCGCCGCCCGTGGCTCGGTGATCCAGGACATGGCGCGCGGAAAAGACTTGCGATAGCTCTCACGCCAGTCCGATGCGCCCAATCCCGCCATGTCGATGCCTGCCGAGGTCACGGTCAGCACCAACCGGCGCACGTTCTGTGGTTGCTCGATCGCCAGCCGCGCGGCGATGACGCCGCCCATGGACTGCGCCACCAAGTCGACCGGACCGTCCATCTTGGCGGCCACCATGCGCACCAGATCGTCGATGCCCTCGATTGCAGCGTCGTGCGGCTGATCGCCGAGACCGGGCCAGCCGAAATATTCCTTCGGCCAATCGGCCGGCAGCAGCGCGCCGACCGGCTTCCAGAAATCCGGCGAAGCGCCGGCGCCCGGCAGGAACAGGATCCTGGCCATGGTCTATGCGGCCAGCTTGGCGAGGAAGACCGGCAGCTTGCGGCCTTGGCTCAGCAGGTACCGTCCCATCGCGCCTGCCACCTTGCGCACCGCCGGGCGTGCGCTCATGCGGTCGCGCCAGGCCTGCAGCTTGGGATGGGCGTCGGTCATGGGCGCACCCATGCGATCGCCGAAGATCTGCGCCATGTAGAAGGCGATGTCGGCATAGGAGTAGCTGCCGGCCAGCCATTCCTTGTCGCCCATGGCCCTCTCCATATCGTCATAGAAGGCGAGCGCTGCCGCGCGTGCCTCGACGGCGGCGGGATCGTCAGGCGTGGCCTGTAGGCCCATCAGGCGGACGATGGGCGGGAAGTAGACCTCGTCCGACTTGTGCTCGAGCAGGCGGGCGCGGGCGCGCGCTTTGGGCTCGGCCGGCCATAACGCGGGCACGGGCTTGATGGTCTCGAAGTACTCGAAGATCTGCGTAGAATCGAAGATCTCCAGATCGCCGTCGATCAGCACCGGCACCTGGCGCTTGGGATTGATGCGCAGCACCTCGGGATGCTTAGGCTGATAGAGCGTCTTCATCTCGAAGGGCACCATGATGAGCTCGAAGTCGAGCCCCTTCTCATGGGCTGCAATCTCGGCCTTGGCGCCGAACATGCTGAGCGGTCCGGAATAGAGCTTCATGGGAAAAACGCTAACACGCCCTTACTGCCTTTCGCGCACGACGTAAGCTATGCCTGCATGGCAAAGTCTCTCATGCCGATCCGCCAACAACGAGTCGCGCATGGTGATGGCGGCCCATCACGGCGACGGCCTCTACTTCTACGGCTATCAATGGTGGCTCGGCCGTCCCTTCCACAACGGCGCAGAGCTCAAATGGACTGCCGGCCTCGGCTATGGCGGCCAACTGCTGTTCGTCCTGCTCAGCCTTGATTGAGTGGTCGTCATCAACGTCGGTCACATGAGCAAGCACACCCGCCCAGCTGGAATCGCTCGGCTGGGCGGGTTGTGCCTCCTGCAACACGCATCGCCGGGGCGCGTGCAGCACCTCTCGGGCCTTGCCTGGCGGTGCATGCACTATTGGTTTTCCGCGAAGGTCCTCCTCGACCTCGTTGGCCGTGGCGCCCACCCCGCCCGGCGCGGCGCAGCCGGGCGGGATGACCGGCTCCGGGGCGGGAGCGGTCTGGTACACGGCCGGATAAACGATGCATAGAGCGACAGACGCCTGGACTCTATCTAGAACCGCCGTGTATGTCAATAACTATAGTGCAGTCGACGCCGCGGCGAGGCCGGGTTCTTTTATTGCGACTTTTGGCGCTCAAGAATGGGCCATACCTGGGAGCCAACGCGCCATCCATACCATATCTTGAGCCGCTCGATCGCCCTGCAAGCAGTGCTGTCACCCTTATCGGATCGAGGTCGATATCAACCGTCAAAACCTCTGTGGCGAGCTACCAGTTACATCGTCACGAACATTGCGACGGCGGCCGCAGCCATCACGGCGGTCACCGCCCAGCCCAGCACGACCTGCCAGCGCGACGCCGTGAACCGGCCCATCAGGCTGCGCCGACTCGCCATGATCATCATGGCGACCATGATCGGCACCACGATGACGCCATTGACCACCGCGCTCCAGAGCAGCGCCTTGATGGGATCGAGCGCCGTGAAGCCCAGGCCGACACCCAGCAGGATGGCGAGGGCGATCACGACATAGAACGGCCGCGCCTCGTTGAGCGGCCGTTCCAGGCCGATGCGCCAGCCGCGTGCCTCGCCCACGGCATAGGCGACCGAGCCCGCCAGCATGCCCACTGATTTGCGCTCCGTACGAACCAAAGACGATGCGCTGGCGTTGTTTTGGGAACATGTCGTTGCCGTTACTAAAGATGGTTGCGAAGTATTGGCTTTGAGGCCAGGCGAGACGGTAAGCCGAGCGCGTCACAGGGAGCGCCTGAAGGTAAGGCTCACGCCGCCGGGTCTGTGGCCGGCGTTCCGGCGCGCGGATAGAAAGTCGCCATCCAACGCTGCTTGAGCTTGGCGTAAGCGAGCCGGCTCTGAAGACTCTTATCCCAGTCGGCCGGAAAGAAGAGATTGAGCTGCTCGCCAACCTGAACCGCAAGACGGCCCATTTCAGAGATCACCGCTTCGAGCGTTGTGGCTTCCATGAAGGGGCCGATGACCGCGTCGCCGTCGCGCTGCGGGCGCATCATGAAGGCCGACTTCATATTAGGATGTCCGGCGAGCTCGGAGAACTGCTCGTAAATCGCGAAGCGCTTCTTCTCGGTGAAGCCGTCGCGGGCATCAAGCGCCTCTCAGACCTTAACCGGTGAGAACTCATCCCTGCGCGTTTTCTTGTCCGCGAAGCGCCAGCGCTCGATCAGACTGCGATTGCCGGCAAAGTAGTCGATGAGGAAGACGGTCTCCAGCACGTCGCGCATGATGAGCGCGCTGTTCTGGCTGTAGCCGGACAGCGCAAGTTTCAGGCTGGCGCCGAACGCGTTGAAGGCGCGCATGCCGAGAAGCTGGATGACCTTTAGGTCCTCGTCATCGGCAGGGAATTGGCGCAGCACGTCGGCAAGTTCCATCGCGGCCTCGACGACGCTCAGGTGCAGTTGCAGATTTTCGTCGCTGCTTATGAGGTCGAGGGCTTTTTCACGGAGGAATTCCTCGCCGGCATGAAGACTGACGAGGTTCGCTGCGAGGATGCTGTCGTCTGGCATCGTCGTTGGTCCTTCAGTTTCCTGTACGATCGCTCACGAGATTTGCGTCGGGCGGCCTCAGTCATTGATGCAGCGTAAAGAGCAGCCTAGGTCACTAGATCGACGACTTGTGCGACGAGGCGAATCACTGCCCTGTTCTGCTCTCGAAGATCATCTGCGAAGTTAGGCCGGTCCGCGGCGGTCGCGATGGCGAGGCGAAGGGAAGGTATCGCCATCGCGAACTGAGCGCCGTAGCCCCAGCCCCAGGCAACGTCCGTTCCCTTCAGCTTTCCGTTGAACCACAGGTAGCCGTAGCCGATGTCCGTAACGGGTGTGAGCCGCCATCTCGGTACTACATGACTCCGAGTGCTCTCCTCCACCCAATTGGCAGAAAGGACCTGGCGACCGCGCCAACGACCCTTGTCAGCCATGATCCACGCGATCTTGGCGAGATCGCGGGGTGGCAGCTGAAGTCCCGTGTGCGTCTGGACATACCCGTCCGCATCGTGCGGCCAAACGAAGTCTTTGATCCCTAGGGGCCCAAAAAGCTCACGGTTGGCGAACTGTTCGATCGGCATGCCGACCGCCTCGGCAAATATTATGGAGAGCAGGCCAACAGCGGCGTCGTTATAGTCCCACATCGGCGGATTTCCGCGCTGGATCGACCGGTTCTGCCAGTAGGAGACCATATCGTTGTCCAGCCCACTGGTCATAGTGAGGATCTCGGCCAGAGAGACACTGTTGACCGGCGAGGCGGGCGATTTCCGCGCCGCTTCCGGAAAGAGGTCGCCGAGTGTCTGGGTAACGCTCTTGATGGCGCCTAGCTCTATCGCACGGCCGACGAGCATCGAACCGACGCTTTTTGTGACGGAATGGATTGCCCTGAGATCAGACATCGACGTCCCGCCGTAATAGCGCTCGCCGATTAAGAATCCATTGCGAATCACGACAATGCTGCGGAGCTTCTGGATCGAGCTGGCGTCGTCGAACAGATTGTCGAGGTTCGTGCCGGGTATTCCTTGGCTGCCAGGTGAAACCGTGACCCAGTCGTCGTCGTTCCTGACGAGACCCACTGCAGCTGGCGGGGAGGCAAGCGCGAATCGGCTGCAGGCTGCAATGATCCCCAGCGTACCGAGGCCGGCGGCGAAAGTGCGACGTCTTGATAGCATGTCCATGCCCCTCTCGACTCTCGCTATAGTAGTTTCTTCCGCTCTCATGGGCGAGCAGCAGCAGGGGGCGTCAGGGAACTGGAGTGCAAGAGATGTCGCGCGTCATGGCGAGCGAGCGGGGGCATCTCAAAAAACTCAAAGACTATGCACGGGGCCGCTCGATCTCGCGCTGAACCTCTCGCCCGTCCCAAGGGCCGCTTTAGCAAGAGCAGACATGCGGGCTCTCCTGCCTTGGATGCCCCTAGTTCTTGGCTGCCGCTCCAGGCAGGCTGGGCTGCGCGGCGCAATTCGATGCGACCGGCCCGCCTGCCATGACCTGTCTGACGAACGGCAACGAGTCGGGGAGCGATCCGTTGACGGCGCCGCTATGACCGAGTCCCGGATAGAGATGCGCCTGGACCGGTGCGCCGCCCGCGCAGCTGTCCTTGACCAGCTCCAGCTGCATAGCCGACGGTACGTCGCGATCCTTCTCGCCGATGCCGATGAAGGTCGGCTGGCGCAGTGCCAGCGTCGGATAGGTCAGGTATTGATAGGTTTGTGACAAGAACGGCAAGGGGTCCTTCTTGAAGACGGTACTGCGCGTGAGCGCCGCGGCGCGGGTCGCTTCGAACAGCTCGCCGAGGCAGGCTTTTGTCGCCCTCTCGTAGATGGCACGCGCCTTATCAGTGAGATATTCCACCGGGTCCAGTTCCGGTACGACCTGTTGCGCCAAATGCATGAGCAGCATCGTGTAGGCTATGCCCAGATCGACCGTGTCACCTGAGCGGTCGGCCAACTTGGCAAGGTGTGCCGTCGAGAAGGACGGCACACCGGTAGCGACCGTACCGCGAAGATTGATATCGGGCGCATATTCCGGCGCGTAGCCCGCTGCCGCGAAGGCGGCAGCGCCGCCTTGGGACTGGCCGATCACCACGACAGCATTTGCCAAACCCGGCAGTCCCTTCAGCGCAGCGCGCACGCTGTCGAGAACACTATAGGCGTGGGGGCGTGCTGCGAAATAGGGGTGACCACCCGGCGTCCCCAGTCCCTGGTAGTCGGTAGCGACGATCGCATAGCCCTGTCCGAGCCAGGCGTTGAGATAGGTGGCGTCGCGCTGCAAGCGTCCTCCCCACGACGGTGCGCATACATCGGCAATCCCCACCGTGCCGTGTGCCCAAGCGACGATCGGCCATCCGCCAGCCGGTGGCGTACCTTTGGGCAGGAACACCGCGCCAGAGGCTGATACCGGCGCTTGGCCGCGAATCCCATCGGTCGAAGAATAGAGAATTCGCAGGCCTCTGGAGGCGTTCTCGAGCATCAACCCCTCCGGCAACGGCTCATGCCGCAGCAGGGTACCGGGCTGCCGAGGAACATCGCCGGTCCAAGAGTAGAAGGCACTGACGCCACCGTCGCCTTGGGACGGATCGCCGGGAGGCGCCGCTGAAGCCATAAGCGCCCAACCGGACAAGCCGGCGAGGACGACCATAGCAATGGCGCGTTGAAGGGTTCGGTATTCTTGCATCGACATCGCTCCCTCAGAACTGAATTGCCGACAGCAGCGGCACATTTTGAGTGCAGGCCCTCACAATCAGTGGCGAGACGAAAGTCGGCCTCTCTCGTAGTTTGTCGCACGAGATCGTGCAATGGGTGGTTGCGGGGCCCCGCAACCACTGCCGGCATACTAAGACTAGTTACATTGTCACGAACATCGCGACCGCGGCCGCCGTCATCACCATCGTCGCCGCCCAGCCCAGCACGAGCTGCCAGCGCGACGCCGTGAACCGGCCCATCAGGCTGCGCCGACTCGCCATGATCATCATGGCGACCATGATCGGCACGACGATGACGCCGTTGGCCACCGCGCTCCACAGCAGCGCCTTGATGGGATCGAGCGGCGTGAAACCCAGGCCGACGCCCAGCAGGATGGCGAGCGCGATCACGACGTAGAACGGACGCGCCTCGTTGAGCGGCCGCTCCAGGCCGATGTGCCAGCCGCGCGCCTCGCCTACCGCATAGGCGACCGAGCCCGCCAGCACGGGCACGGCCAGCAGGCCGGTGCCGATCAGGCCGAGGCTGAACAGGAAGAACGCGGCGTTGCCCGCGATCGGCCGCAGAGCCTCGGCCGCCTGCTCGGCGGTCTGGATGTCGGTCTGGCCGTTGGCATGCAGCGTGACAGCCGTGGTCAGGATGATGAAAAAGGCGATCAGGTTGGAGAGCGCCATGCCGACCCAGGTCTCCCAGCCGATGCGGCTCAGCTCGCGGTCAGCCTGCTCGGGGTGCTCGACCAGCGGTCCCGCCTCGGGATCGCCCTCCTCATCCTCGACCTCCTGCGAGCTTTGCCAGAAGAAGAGATAGGGGCTGATGGTGGTGCCGAAAATCGCGACGACCAGCGTCAGCGCCTCACCCGAGAGCTCGAGCCTGGGCACCAAGGCGCCGGACGCCACCGCCAGCCAGTCGATCTTCGCGGTGAAGACCACGCCGACATAGGCCAGCAGCGAGAAGGTGAACCACTTCAGGACCCCGACATAGCGGTGGTAAGGCAGGAACATGATCACCAGCAGAGAGAAGACGGCGAAGGCCAGCGTGTACAGGCGCGCGCTGCCGCCCAGCACCAGCTTGGCGGCGGCGCCCATGGCGGCGAGATCGGGCACCGAGATTGATGGTGTTGGCCACGAACAGCAGCAGCACCAACAGCGTGACGATGCTGCGCGGAGAGACCTGCACCATGTTGCCGGCGAGACCGCGGCCGGTGACGCGGCCGATGCGGGCGCTGACCGACTGCACCGCCACCATCAGCGGCCAGGTCAGCACCACGGTCCACAGCAGGCCGAAGCCCGCTCGGACACCCGCCTGCGAATAGGTGGCGATGCCGCTGGGATCGTCGTCGGCCGCACCGGTGATGACCCCCGGTCCCAGCCTCTTGAACAGAGCCTCCAGGCTCCACCGCGAGCCGGGTTGGGTCTGGGCAACCGTCATTGCAGCGTGCGGAACGGCTCCGGGCCCTTGTAGCTTCCGACGTAGCTGATGTGTGTCACGAGACCCATGCCTGGCCGCCACAGGTGAAGCGCCATGCCGGGCGGCTCCATCATCAGCGAATGTGGCGCCTTTTCGTGAAGATCCAGAGTCGCCTGGTGCGCCGTGCTGGGCGCGATCGAGGCCATGGTGCCGGCCCAGCGCACCTGGATCGGCCGATGGACGTGGCCGCACATCACGCGCTCCACGTGGCTGTGGCGCCGGACGATCGCGGCCAGCCGGTCGCCGCCCTCGTTGACCTTGATGTCGTCGAAGGCGTCGATGCCGCAGTCGAACGGCGGATGATGCATGAACAGCACCGTCGGCCGATCGCTTTCGCCGAGCCGCGCCTCCAGCCAGTCGAGCCGCTCGTCGCACAGCGCGCCATGGCCCTTGCCCGGCACCAGCGTGTCGAGCGCGATCAGGCGCACCGGCAGGCCTTCGATCGCGTACTGCAGGAAGCCGCTCCTGGGCAGGTAGGCGTGATCGGCGAAGACCTCGCGCATGGCGTCACGCGCGTCGTGATTGCCGGGGATGAGATAGACCGGCATCGGCAACGGCGCGAGCAGGCGGCGCAGCAGCGCGTACTCCTCGGGCTTGCCGCCATCGACCAGGTCGCCCGTGGCGAGGACGACGTCGGGTTTCGGGTCGAGCGCCATCACGTGCGCCACCGCACGCCCCAGGAAGCCCGCCGTGTCGATGCGCTTGTACAGAAGCTCGCCCGGCGGCTTGACGTGCATGTCGGAGATCTGCGCGATGAGCATTGTCTGACCTCATTGTCTTCCGGACCGCGAGCCTCCGGCTCGCTCATGAGCATGAGCGAGCCGGAGGCTCGCGGTCCGGAAGAGGTTAGCCTCGAAACCCGTTCACGATCGGATAGCGTCGCTCGCGGCTGATGATGCGCGAGGTGATCTTCACGCCGGGCGGCGCCTGACGTCGTTTGTACTCCGCGCCTTCGAGCAGGCGCCACACCTTGTTGACGGTGACGAGGTCGTGGCCCTCGGCGGCGAGTTCCTCCGCCGACAGGTCGCGCTCGATCAGGCCCTTGAGGATGGCATCGAGCACGGGATAGGGCGGCAGTGAATCGGAGTCCTTCTGATCGGCCCGCAATTCGGCCGATGGCGGCTTGCTGATGATACGCCCGGGGATCACCGCGCCCTTGCGCCCCATCGCGCCCTCGGGCAGATGCGCGTTGCGCCAGCGGCAGAGCTCGAACACCGTGGTCTTGTAGGCGTCCTTCAGGACGTTGTAGCCGCCGCACATGTCGCCGTAGAGCGTGGCGTAGCCCACCGCCATCTCCGACTTGTTGCCCGTCGTCACCACCATGCCGCCGAGCTTGTTGGACACCGCCATCAGGACGACGGCGCGGGCGCGGCTCTGGATGTTCTCCTCGGTGACGTCCTCCTTGCGGTTGCCGAACAGCGGCACGGTCATCGCCCGGAACGCCTCCATCGCGGGCTCGATGCCGACGATGTCATAGCGCACGCCGATCGCCTCGGCACAGGCCTTGGCGTCTTCCAGCGAGTGCGCGCTGGTGTAGGGCGAGGGCATCATCAGCGTGTGCACGCGCTCGGGCCCCAGCGCGTCGGCGGCGACGGCAGCGGTCAGCGCCGAATCGACGCCGCCCGACAGGCCGATCACGACCGACGGGAAGCCCGTCTTGTTCACATAGTCGCGCAAGCCCAGCATCATCGCCTGGTAGATCGATTCGATATCGCTGGGCTCGGGCGCAATCGGCCCGGGCTGGCATTCCCAGCCGTCGGCGCTGCGTCTGAATTCAATGGTCGCGACCTGCTCGCGGAACGAGGCGAGCTTGACCTTCAGCGACCGGTCGGCGCCCAGGGCGAACGAACCGCCGTCGTAGATCACCTCGTCCTGGCCGCCGACCTGGTTGAGATAGACGAGCGGCAGCCCGCTTTCGACCACGCGCTTGACGGCGAGCTGCACGCGCACATCGGTCTTGCCGACCTCGTAGGGCGAGGCGTTGGGCACCAGCAGGATCTCG
Source organism: Rhodospirillales bacterium (assembly GCA_009377525.1). GTDB lineage: Bacteria > Pseudomonadota > Alphaproteobacteria > Reyranellales > Reyranellaceae > Reyranella. Next base: position 23,586 of record WHTW01000057.1, on the reverse strand, counting down.
CCGCCGGTCTCGGAGATGCATTCGACGACGTCGGGCGTCCAGACGTCCTCGCAGATCGGCACGCCGATGCGCACGCCCTTGACCACCAGGGGCCCCGGCATCGGGCCGGGGGCGAAGACGCGCTTGTCGTCGAACACGCCGTAGTTCGGCAGATCGAGCTTGTAGCGCTTGCCGACGATCTCGCCTTTGTCGAGACAGATGATGGCATTGTAGAGCTTGCCGTCCTCGCGCCATGGCGTGGCAACGAGCAGCGCCGGCCCACCGTCCCTGGTGTCGGCGCGCAACTCCTCGACCGCCTCGTGACAGCGCTTCACGAACGAGGGCTTCAGCACCAGGTCCTCGGGGAAGTATCCCGCGAGGACCAGCTCGGCCGTCAGCACCAGGTCGGCGCCCTGCTTCGCCGCTTCGGTGCGGGCAGCCCGCACCTTGGCGAGATTGCCCGCGACGTCGCCGACCTTGGGATTGAGCTGGGCGAGGGCGACCTTGAGGGACCGAGTCATGTGAGGGGATTGCCTTCTATTATGCTCTATTGGAGTATTAGTCAATTATGCTACTTTAGAGCATAAATCGTCAACCATCCGAGGACGCTGGCACGAGGAGGTAGGCCGCTGCAGCGGCCAGAACAGACGTCACGGCCGCGAAGCCAAAGGCCAACGCCGGCGAGTGCACGACGACGATGCCGCCGATCGCCGACCCCACCGGCAGGCCGGACATGTTGAAGCTCATCGAAACGGCAAGCACGCGGCCCAGCCAGTCCGGATCGGTGCGGCGTTGCCGCAGCGACAGGACGCCGACGTCCACGGGGCCCTCGAAGAGGCCGGCCAGGACGAGACCGGCCGCCAGGCCGACGAGGCCGAAGCTTGCGCTCACCGGCCAGATCGCCACGGCCGTGGCGAGGGTACCGATCGCGATGAACAGCCGTTCGCGGCCGACCGTGCTGAGATGTCCGGCATAGAGAGCGCCGAGCCCTCCTGCTAGGCCGGCAGCGGCCCACAGCCCACCGACGACCGAGTCGGCGATCGCGCCCGCACCGAGCTCCCTCACCACGACCACGGGAACGACGACCACGAGGATGCCCCAGCTCACCTGGAAGAGAGCATAAGAGATCGCGAGGCTGCGCAGCGACGCATTGCGCACGACATACAACACCCCGGCCCATGCGCCGCGAACCAGCGATCCGGACGGAGTCGCGCCGCGGGAGGACGTGCGGCGCACCAGCGGAACGAGGCTGATCGTGGCCGCGATGTAGAGGACGACGATCGCCAGCAGCGTCGCCTGCGGTCCGGCGAAGCCGAACAGCACGCCGGCGACGGCCGGACCGGTGACGCTGATCAGGGCATAGCTGCCGGTGTCGAGAGCATTGGCATGATCCAGGGCCTCGCTCGGCACGAGGCGCGGGATCAACACACGAACGCCCGCGGTGCCGAGCGGCGCCGTCAGCGAGAAGATCGCGACGAACGCCAGCAGCAACGGTGCGGTGACCGCGCCCGCCATGTCGACGACGGCAAGAGCGAGCAGCAGGCCCGCGCTCACCGCCATGTCGATGACGATCGCCTTGGCGGCCCCCATCCGGTCGAGCAGCGACCCGGCCAGAGGGCTGATCGCGAGGCCGGGCGCCATCGAGACGAAGACGACCCATCCGGCGAGCACCGGCGAGTCGAAGCGCTGCAGGACGTAGAGCACGATGACCAGTGCGAACATGCGGCTGGCCAGGCGTGACAGGCACGCCGCCAGGACGAGCTGCAGCATTCCGTCCAGCCGAAGCAGCCGCCGATAGGTCAGTCGCTCTGCCAATGTCCCGATCGCAGCGACGTCTTCTTCGTCCTACTTGGCCGCTACCACCTCGACTTCGACCTTCATGTCGGGTTCCGCCAGGCCGGAGACGATGACCAGAGTCGACGCGGGAAACGGCGCATCGGGGAGGCAGCGGGCGCGCGCCTCGCGATAAGCCGGCATGTAGCGTGGGTCGGTGATGTAGGCGTTGATCTTGACGATGTCGCGGTAGGTCATGCCGCCCGCCTTCAGCACCTGGCCGATGTTCTTCCAGGCAAGCTCGCACTGCTTCTCGATCGTGGCGCCGAGCTTGCCCTTGGAATCGAGGCCGACCTGGCCCGAGACATAGAGCACGCGCGACCCGGCAGGCACCTCGCCGCCCAGGCTGTACTTGCCGGCAAGAGCGACGTTCGACGGATTGTGGAACTTGTTGGCCATTGTGGGCTCCCCCATGTAAGGAGGCGCACGGTTTCAGGTCCAACACGATGACGTCAAGCGCCAAGCCAATACATATCGTAGGGGGCGGGCTCGCAGGCTCGGAGGCTGCCTGGCAGATCGCGTCAGCCGGCGTGCCCGTGGTGCTGCACGAGATGCGGCCGGTGCGCGGCACCGATGCGCATCTCACCGACAACCTGGCTGAGCTGGTCTGCTCCAACTCCTTCCGCTCCGACGACGCCAACAACAACGCGGTCGGCCTGCTGCATGAGGAGATGCGGCGCGCAGGCTCGCTGATCATGCGCGCCGCCGACGCCCACAAGCTGCCGGCCGGCGGCGCGCTCGCCGTCGACCGCCACGGCTTCTCCGCCGCCGTGCAGCAGACGCTGCTCGCCCATCCGCTGGTCGAGCTCATGCGCGAAGAGCTGGCCGGCCTGCCGCCCACCGAGTGGGACAGCGTGATCGTCGCCACCGGCCCCCTCACCTCGCCGGCACTGGCCGAAGCGATCCGCACGCTGAGCGGCGAGGATTCTCTCGCCTTCTTCGACGCCATCGCCCCCATCGTGCATGTCGACAGCATCGACCGGTCGATCGCCTGGAAGCAGTCGCGTTACGACAAGGGCGGGCCGGCCGGCGACGGCGCCGACTATCTCAACTGCCCGCTGAACAAGGAGGAGTACGAGGCCTTTGTCGCGGGCCTGCTCAGCGGCGAAAAGACCGAGTTCAAGGAGTGGGAGGCCAACACGCCCTACTTCGACGGCTGCCTGCCCATCGAGGTGATGGCCGCGCGCGGGCCCGACACGCTGCGCTGGGGACCGATGAAGCCTGTGGGCTTGCGCGATCCGCGCACCGGGCGGCGGCCGTGGGCCGTGGTGCAGCTTCGCCAGGACAATGCGCTGGGCACACTTTGGAACATCGTGGGCTTCCAGACCAAGCTGAAGCACGGCGAGCAGACGCGGCTGTTCCGCACCATCCCCGGCCTGCAGGGGGCCGAGTTCGCTCGCCTGGGCGGCCTGCACCGCAACACCTTCCTCAACAGCCCGCGGCTGCTCGACGCGACACTGCGGCTGAAGGCCATGCCGCGCCTGCGCTTCGCCGGCCAGATCACGGGCTGCGAGGGCTATGTCGAGAGCGCGGCCGTCGGCCTGATGACCGGCCGGTTCGCCGCCGCCGAGCGTCTGGGCACGGCGCCAGCGGCACCACCCGCGACGACGGCGATGGGCGCCCTGCTCGGCCATATCACCGGTGGCGCCGACGCCACGACCTTCCAGCCGATGAACGTCAACTTCGGCCTGTTCCCGCCGATCGAGGGCACCTTGCGCGGCAAGGAGCGCAAGCAGGCCCTTAGTGCACGCGCCCTGCGCGATTTCGATCGCTGGCTGGCGCCGAGGCCGCTGGCGGCGGAATAGACCTTCGCAACGTTTGGTAACCAAACGTTATTTCCCTCGGACTCTCGATTGCGGTTTGATGTCATCGGCGTCATTCGGCGGAGAGTGATTTGCAGAGCACGATTGACTTAGTTGCCGACAATGCGGAGCGCGTGTCCCTGCAGTTGGACGTGATGCGCGAGATCCGCCACCAGCTTCTGCCCTACCAGGTCGGCGACAGACCGATCACGGGCACGACGGTCATCTCCGATGGTTCGACCATCGATTCGCTGACGCTCATGGACATGATCATGGCGCTCGAGGACCGGTTCGACGTCTCCCTCCCCATCAATATGATCGCCGAAATCCGCACCGTGGATCAGCTTGCCGAGACCATCCTGACGCTGTGCGCCCGGGCCTGATGGCACATAGGCGCCAACTTTGCTGGCGCTTCATGCACGACCTCATCCTGAGGAGCCGCGCAAAGCGCGGCGTCTCGAAGGATGGGCAACACACAAGGTGCTCGATCCCACCCTTCGAGACGGGCGCTTCGCGCCCTCCTCAGGGTGAGGTCAGGAGTTAGCGACCGGGCCTGATGGCCCCATGAGATAAGCTCGCGCGTCGGCCGCGGCGCGCATGCTACGCAGCCTTGCATGAGTCCCGCCGAGCGCCGGCAGATGATGCTGGCTGGGCCGATCGTGCCCACCATTCTCGCCCTCGCCATGCCCAATGTGCTGAACGTGGCCATGCAGAGCCTGGTCAGCATCTCCGACGGCTGGTTCGTGGGCCGGCTCGGCATCGTCGATCTCGCCGCCCTGGCGCTGGTTTTCCCGACGCAGATGACGCTCGGCATGATGTCGGCCGGCGCCATGGGCGGCGGCATCTCGTCCTCGGTGGCCCGCGCCCTGGGTGCCGGCGACCGCGCCGCGGTCGAAGCGGCCGCCGTCCACGCGCTCGCCATCGCGCTCGGCATGTCAGCGCTGTTCGCCGTCGTCTTCGTGGGCTTCGGCCGCACCATCTACGGCGCGCTGGGCGGAAGCGGCGCCGCGCTGGACCGCGCCGAGGCCTTCGCCACGGTCCTGTTCCTGGGCTGTGCGGCCCACTGGGTCGCCAATTCCATGGCCTCGGTGCTGCGCGGCACCGGCGACATGAAGACTCCGGGCTACGCCCTGGTCGCGACCGCGGCGCTGCAGATCCCGCTCACCGGCGCGCTGACGCTGGGCTGGTTCGGCCTGCCCGCGCTCGGCATTCGCGGCCCCGCGTTCGCCGCCGTGATCTCCTTCGCCATCGCCGCAGTCTGGATGCTGAGCAAGCTTTTGGGGCCCAAGGCGGCGCTGCGCCTGCACTGCCCGCAGGGCGGCTTCAAGTGGGCCGCCTTTCGCGACATCCTGAAGGTCGGCCTGATCGCCTGCCTGGTCGTCATCCTGACCAACGGCACCGTCCTGGTCGTCACCGGCCTCATAGGCCGCGAAGGCGACAGCGCGATCGCGGGCTACGGCATCGGCAGCCGCCTGGAATACATGCTGATCCCCATCAGCTTCGGCATCGGCGCCACGCTGACCGCACTGGTCGGCACCAACATCGGCGCCCGCCAGTATGCCCGCGCCCAGCGGCTCGCCTGGACGGGCGCCGCGATGGCCGGCGGCATCGCCGCCGTCATCGGCATCGTCGTGGCGATCTGGCCGGACCTCTGGCTCGGCCTGTTCACCGCCGATCCGCAGGCACTGGCCTCGGGCCGCCACTATCTCAGCATCGTCGGCCCGGCCTACGGCTTCTTCGGCGTCGCCATGGCGCTCTACTTCGCCTCGCAGGGCACCGGCGAGATGTACTGGCCGGTGGCGGCCAACCTCACCCGCATCACCATCGCCGCCGGCGGCAGCCTTTTAGCCCTCGACCAGTTCGGCTGGGGCGTGTCGGGCCTCTATGCCTGCGTCGCCGTCGGCATCATAGCCTTCTCCGCCCTGCTCGCCTTCTCGACCACGCGGCGGGCCTGGACGGGCGCCTGAATCGGGGCGACAAGGCCCGCATGAAGAAGGTCCTCGTCATCGGCATCGGCGTCGGCGATCCCGACCAGCTCACGCTCCAGGCCGTGCAGGCGCTGAACCGCGTCGACGTCTTCTTCGTCATGGACAAGGGTCCGGCCAAGACCAGGCTGCGGGCGCTGCGCGAGGAGATCCTGCGGCGCCATGCCAAGGGTCGGACATATCGTGTCGCCGAGGCGCCCAGCCCGCCGCGCGATCCCGCTCCCGCCGACTACCGCGCCTGCGTCGACGAGCTGAACCAGGCCAAGCAGGCCGTGTTCGAGAAGCTGATCGCCGAAGTGAAGGACGGCGAGACCGGCGCCTTCCTCGTCTGGGGCGATCCCATGCTCTACGACAGCACCATCCGCAATCTCGATGTGCTGAAGGACGCCGGCGCCGCGATCGACTACGAGGTGATCCCCGGCATCACAGCCATTCAGGCGTTGGCGGCGGCACACAAGATCCCGCTCAACCGCATCGCCGAAGCCGTAACGATCACGACGGGCCGCAAGCTGGCCCAGGGCTTCCCGCCCGGCGTCGACAGCGTCGTCGTGCTGCTCGACGGCGAGGATACTTTCAGGCGCTTCTCTGACCAGGATGTCGAGATCTACTGGGGCGCCTATCTCGGCACGCCCGACCAGATCCTGATCGCCGGCAAGGTCAAGGACGTAGCGGACGAGATCCATCGTCGCCGCGGCGAAGCGCGCCGCACCAACGGCTGGATCATGGATACGTACCTGCTGCGCCGGACAACGACGTGATAGCTAAACCATCTTGTCGATGATCGCCTTCATGTCTGCCGGCGAAAACAGTCGCAACGTCTGGGTGCGGATGTTACCCAGCGCGCCGACGCTCAAGGCCAGCGAGGTGACGGCAAGGTCGTCCGGCGCTTCGAGAATGGTCACGACGTCATACTGGCCTTGCGCCCAGTAGAGGTCCTTGACCGTGACGCCGCATTTCTTGGCCATCTCCTTGAAGGCCTCGGCACGCTTGGGCGAGTCCTTGGCGTTGCGGACTCCCTGTTCGGTGAAGCTTCCCAGCACGCAATAGGTCGCCATCGTTATCCTCCCTCGGTCGATTGGGAACGGACTCACACACGGCACGCGCTCGCGGCCGCCTTGGGCAGCCGCTCTGCATTATCCGCCGATCGGTCCTGATGCGACAGGCCCTCTAACGGCCCTTGTTGGCGGTCTTGACCTCAGGATCCCTGCCGTGGGCGCGCAGGCAACCGCGCATGATCGGCGCGCAGACACCCTCCTTGCCGACGAAGTCGTCGTTGTCGCCGGTGTAGTTGACCTCGGCGACCTTGCCGTCGGCGACGCGGACGATGGCGTGGCAGTAGGAGCCGCTGCCCGCGATCTTGAAGCCGCCGCTGACCAGCGGAACCTTGAAATCCATGCCGCCGATATTCTCGTTCTTGAGCTCGCAGGAGAGGATCTCGGTCCGTGGGTCGAGGCGCTTGGTGCGGGTTGGAATGCCGGCACACGCTTGGAACGTATCGGCGTCCAGGCCGATGACCGCGCGACGGCCGCCCATCGCGACGTCATGGCCGGATGCGCAGGCACTGCCCACAAACACGACGAGCGCCATTTGGACTGAACGCAACAAAACCGACACGCTACGCGTCATGACAACTCCATCAGAGCTTGAAGGCGCGCGGGAGTCCGAAAAATAGGAAAAGCGTTCGACCAGTCGAGGGGCAGGCCTGTGATCAATCAGCCCAGCCGCAGCAGCGGCACCGCCGCCGCGGCCAGCAGCACGGCCAGGATGCGCGTGCGCGTGAACGGTTCCTTCAGCCAGAGGACGGCGATCAGGATGGCGAACACGGCGCTGGTGTCGCGCAGGGCGGCAGCCGGCGCAATCGGGGCATGGCCCCACACCCAGAGGATCAGCAGATAGGACGCGACCGAGGCGACGGCGGCCGGCACGGCGACCGACCACTGGCCTTGCAGCTGCATCCACGGCGCGCCGTTGTGTCGCTGGCGCCAGCACATGGCAGCGGCGTTGGTGATCGAGACGACGAAACCATAGGCCCACGGCGAACCCGCCGCGCGCACGCCCTGGGCATCGCACAGGATGTATCCCGCGGCACCCAGGCCGGCCGCGAGGATCCAGGCCAGGGCCTGCAACGGAATGGCGCGCTCGCGCGCGGTATCCCAGGCGAGCATGGCGAGTGACAGGGCGATGACGGCAATGCCGCCCAGCGCCGCCGGGCCTGGCCAGCCGCCGGCAAACAGCGCCACCAGCGGCACCACCAGCACGACTGCGATGGCGCGGGCGACGGGATAGACGAGACCGAAGCCAGCCAGCTCATAGGCGCGCAGGAGCGCGGAGACTGTGACCACGCTCATCAGTGTCGATGCGACGATCCACGGCCAAGCCGCAAGCGGCGGCAGGCCCGACCATGGGAGGCATGGCAGCACGAACAGCGCACTCAGCAGCATCTGCGCCGTCATGGCCCGCGGCGGATCTCGGCCCGCCTTCACCGCGGCGTTCCAGCCGGCATGCAGGACGGCGCTTAGAAGAGCGGCAGCGACGTCGGTGGCGTCCATGCCGGTCAGCCGTGCGGACGATGAGACAGGATCACCGCATAGCGCGCAGGCTTGGCTGTTCGGTTGCGGAAGGTGATCGGGCGATCGAGCACCATGGCCAGGCAGTCGCCGGCACCAAGCTCGTGGCGCTCCTTGCCCAGCGTGACCTCGATCGCGCCCTGCAGCACCCAGATCTGCTGATGCGTGAGGCCGGGCCGCGCGCCGGTTTCGTAGGACACACGGGCACCGGCGGGAAAGACCACCTCGACGATGCGGACGGGCGAAGGCAGTCCCGACGGCGAGACGTTGCGGCGGATGTAGCCCGACGCGGGATCGCGCCATTCGACCTGGTCCTTGCGCCGCGACACCGGCGACGCCGGCACAGCGGGCGCATCGAACAGCCAGGCGAGCGGCACGTCGAGGCCGGTCGCGAGCTTCTCGAGCACCACGGCCGTCGCGCTGCTCTGGCCGCGCTCGATCAGCGAGATCATCGAGCGGCTGACACCCGAGCCTTCTGCCAGCGCTTCGAGGGAGAGCCCCCGCTCGGCGCGGATCTGGCGCACACGCGAGGCGATACGATTGTTGATGTCCATAGTATTGGATAGTGTTCCAATATAATGGATGGATCAACTTAGCCTGAGGCAGGCGGAGTGCCCGAAGGGCGCCTTTGCTCTTCCGGCCTTGGTGCCGTAGGATGGTCGCTGCTACCCGACAAAGGGGAGTAGCCCCGCCGCACGGTCGTCAGCACGAGATCTAATCTCCGGCCACGCGGGCAACGCATAGAGCGTTGCGGCAAGACCTTTGCCAAAGAAAAGACGTTGAGGCTTCGCCGGAAGGCCTGTCGTGGCCTGACGGCGGCGTCACGGCGTGCTGAACCGTGGACGGAGATCGCCATGCCAAAGGCAATGGTGCTGGACCCCTTCACCGCCACGCACCGTCGCAACGATGGCGACGGTGTGCGAGCCGACGCGACCGCGGGGGCGGGTGACCCTCGGGGGTCTCCACACCGCAAATCCGCCGAAGCCGTGGTCGAGGCGTTGGCATCCGACAGCGCGCGCGGCCTCAGCCAGGCCGAGGTGCAGCGGCGTCTGGACCTCCATGGCCCCAATCGGCTGAAGAGCGCCCCGGAAACGCCCTGGTGGCGGCGGCTGCTCGAGCAGTTCGAGAGCTTCCTGGTGATCATCCTGCTGGTCGCCATCGCCATATCGATGGCCGGATGGCTCCTGCAGGAGCCGCGCGAGACGGCCCTGCCCTACGAGGCCATCGTCATTCTGGCGATCGTCGTGCTCAACGCCCTGCTGGGCTACGTCCAGGAAGCGCGGGCCGAGAAGTCGGTACGGGCGCTGATGGCCCTTGCCGCTCCCGAAGCGACCGTGGTTCGCGATGGCGAGCGCCGGCGCGTCGCGACCCACGAAATCGTTCCCGGCGACATCGTTCTGGTCGAGGCCGGGGACAAGATCCCGGCCGACGCGCGCATCATCGAATGCGCCAATCTGCGGACGGACGAAGCGCCTCTGACCGGCGAGAGCATGCCGGTGGCCAAGGAGACACAGGCCATCGACGCCGATGTCGGCCTCGGCGATCGCCGCAACATGCTGTATGCCAGCACGGTCGCCACCTACGGCCGCTGCCGCGCGGTCGTCGTGGCAACCGGCATGGCGACCGAAGTCGGACGCATCGCCGGCCTGCTCGAGGCCACCGAGGTCGAACCGACGCCGCTGCAGCAGGAACTCGACCGCACCGGCAAGCGCCTCAGCATCATCATGCTCGGCATCTGCGCCATCGTGTTCGCCACCGGCCTGCTCGGCGCGTCCACCTTCACCCTCGACGTCATCCTCGGCCTCTTCCTGTTCGCGGTGGCGCTGGCGGTCGCGGCCATCCCCGAGGCGCTGCCGGCGATCGTGACCGTGGGACTGAGCATCGGCGTGCGGCGCATGGCGGCCGCCAACGCCATCGTGCGCAAGCTGCCGGCAGTCGAGACGCTGGGTGCCGCGACGGTGATCTGCTCCGACAAGACCGGTACGCTGACGCGCAACGAGATGACGGTGCGCGCGGTCTTCACGGCCGGCAGGCTGGTCGAGGTCGGCGGCAGCGGCTACATCCCGGAGGGCGATTTCACCGTCGAAGGCGTGGCGCTTTCCGAAGCGTCCCCTGAATGCGACGCCTTGGCGCGAACGCTCCGCGCCGCCGCGCTCGCCAACGACGCGTCGCTCACCGAGAGTCGGGGCGTCTGGTCGGTGCAAGGCGATCCGACCGAGGGCGCCCTGGTCGTCGCGGCACGCAAGTTCGGCATATCAGGGGACCAGCTCGCGCGCCTTCCCCGCATCGCGGAGATTCCGTTCACCTCGGAACGCAAACGCCACGCGACCGTTCATGTCGATCTCGACAAGCCCGGCGAGCTTTGTGTCTTCGTCAAGGGCGCGCCGGAAGTCCTGCTCTCGAAGAGCCGGTCCGTATGGGAAGGCGGCAAGGCGATCATGCTCGACGAGGGCCGCCGGGCAGCGCTCGTACGTCGCAACGAAGCCCTGGCGGGCCAGGCGCTGCGGACGTTGGCCATTGCCACGCGCATCATGCCGGCGGCCGCCCTGGGTCTCGATCCCCAAGCCATCGCCGACCGCACATCGGCGATCGAACTTCCCGACAGCATCGAGGACGACCTCACCCTGCTCGGCCTTGTCGGCATGATCGATCCTCCCCGGCCGGAGGTGAAAGCGGCCGTTGCGGTCGCCCACCAGGCCCACATCCGCACCGTGATGATCACGGGTGACCATCCGGCGACCGCCCGGGCAATCGCCGAAGAGCTGGGCATCTTCGAGCCGGGGGCTCGCCTCGTGACCGGCGCCGACCTGCGCACCATGGGCGATGCCGAGCTCGACGAGATCGGCGAGCAGGTCCGCGTGTTCGCCCGCGTCGATCCCGAGCACAAGCTGCGGATCGTCGGCGCCCTGCAGCGAAAGGGTCATGTCGTCGCCATGACCGGCGACGGCATCAACGACGCCCCCGCCCTCAAGGCCGCCAATATCGGCGTCGCCATGGGCATCACCGGCACCGACGTCTCCAAGGAAGCCGCCGACATGGTGCTGACCGACGACAACTTCGCCAGCATCGTGAAGGCGATCGAAGAGGGGCGCGGCATCTACGACAACATCCAAAAGTACCTGATCTACCTCCTGTCGACGAACTCCGGCGAGCTGTTCTCCATGTTCGCGGGCGTGATGCTTGCAGGCATGCTCGGCCTTTCCTCGGCAGATAGTGGGCTGTTCCTGCCGTTGCTTGCCGTCCAGCTACTGTGGATCAACCTCATCACCGACGGGCCGCCTGCGCTCGCGCTTGGCATCGACACCAAGGATCGCAGGGTCATGGAACGACGACCGCGCAGGCATGGCTCTGGCGTACTCCTGACAGAAGACTGGATTCGGCTTGCGTGCGTCGGACTGCTGATGATGGTTGGAACGGTGGGCGTACTCGACGCCTACTACCCCGGCGGATTGTTCACGTTGTTCGCCGCCGGCACGGCGCCGAATGCAGCAGACGAAGCGCATGCGCGCACCATGGCCTTCACTACGCTGATGATGTTCCAGCTATTCGACGTGTACAACTGCCGATCGAGAAGACGCAGCGCGTTCGCCGGTCTCTTAGAGAACAAGTGGCTGATCGTGGCAATAGCCTTCTCGCTGGGGACGCACGTGCTTGTTGTCTACACGCCTTTCCTGCAGGCGGCGTTCCTTACGGTGCCACTCTCTACTGTCGACTGGGTGATCGCAACGGCTGTCGCAGCGACGCTGCTCATCGCCATGGAATTGGCAAAGGTGGGGCTGCGCAGAAGACGCCCCGACCCGTAGACCACAGGAGGACATCATGCCTGTCATCGCAATGACGAGGGAAATGGGGTCCGGCGGCAGGGAAATTGCAGCTCTCGTAGCCGAGAGGTTGGGGCTGACGGTGATCCTGCACGAGCTCGTCGAGCATGATCTCGCCGAGCACATGCACGCGCGGGAAAGCACCATTCACCACCTTCTTGAAGGCGGCGCGACGTTGCGCGAGCGCTGGCAGATCGGCCGCAAGCGGCTTGCGCGCTACACCGCCGAGGAAGTGCTCGAGCTCGCTGCACATGGCAACGTGCTGATCCGCGGCTGGGGCGCGTGCGTTATCCTCAGGGACGCACCGCAGGTGGCGCGCATACGCGTTAGCGCGCCCCTGGAAGTGCGGGAGACGGCGGTGATGGCGCGGTCCGGATTCAGCGACCTTGCTGCCGCCCGGCGTGAGATCAAGCGCAACGACGAGGCCCACAAGCGCGTCCTCCAGGTCGCGTACGGCGTCAACCGCGAGGACCCCTGGCTGTACGATCTGGTGCTGAACACTGCGCATGTATCGACCGAAACGTGCGCCAAGCTCGTTTGCGAGCTCGTCGACAGCCCGGAGTTCCGGCAGACCGAGGCGGCACTCGCCACCCTCAGGGACAAGGCCCTGGAAGCGCATGTCCGCATCAAGCTTCGCGAACGCTTCATCCCGGGGACAGGCGTCAGCGGCGTCGGCGCCACAGCCGATGGCGGCAGGATCGTGCTGACCGGTGTGGCGATCCACGACACGTTGGCGGCCGACGCCGGCAGACTCGCGGCAGCGGTTGCAGGCGTCAAGGAGGTCGTGAACCGCATCGTCGTCGTGCATGGGCCGCGCGGCTTGCGATAATCCGCGCATCGTCATGAGCTGCCCTGGACGTCAAGTCGGGCCGTTTTCAGAAACGCGGTGTCGGGTTCTGGTCCCAGTCGGGATCGCTCGAGGGGCTGAGCGGCCTGTCGCCGACCAGCAGACCCTTGCCGGGGATGAAGTTCACTTCGAGCCGGATGCCGTCGGGATCCTCGAACACGAGGAAGTAGTAGCCCGGCGCCCAATTGCCTTCCATCGGCCCACGATCGATATACGCGCCCATCTCGCGCAGCTTGGCGGCGACGCGGTCGACGTCCTCGCGCGACCGGGCGCGCAGGCAGAGATGATGCAGGCCAATACGGTTGGGCCGGAAGCGCTCGCCCTCGTGCTCCTTGGCCGGACGCTGGATGCCGACGGCCGTGCGGCCACCGACGTGGTAGAGGAAGTTGTTGCCGTCATAGACCTTGGTGAGGCCGAGGAAGGGCAGCAATTCGCCATAGAAGGCGCGCGCCTTGTCCCACTGGCCGACAGTGAGGATGACGTGCGCCATGCCGTTCACTTCGATCATGCTCTCTCTCCAGGCGAAGCGGACTCCGTCCTCTACGGTACTGGGCACGGCTTGGCGCCCCAGATTTCGCTGGCGTACTCGGCGACGGTGCGGTCGCTGGAAAATTTCCCTGAACTGGCGATGTTCAGAATAGCTTTTCGCGCCCACTCCTGCGGATCGGCGTACAGCTCGAGCAGCCGACGGTCCGCCTGCAGATAGGCCGTGAGATCCGCGAGGTGCATGTACTGGTCGCGGCCCATCAGGGGGTCGCGCAACGGCTCGAAGATGCCCGGCTCCTTGGCGTTGAAGTGGTCGGAGAAGATCAAGTCGAGTGCCTTGCGCGTCTCCGGCTCGTTGTCGTAGTGCCACAGTGGGGTGTACCAACCGCGGCTGCCCGCCACCTGGTCCGCGCTGAGCCCGAACAGGAAGAAGTTCTCCTCTCCGGCGGCTTCCGCCATCTCGATCGTGGCGCCGTCGCGTGTGCCGATGGTCAAAGCCCCGTTCATCATGAACTTCATGTTGCCGGTTCCGCTCGCTTCGTAGCCAGCGGTCGAGATCTGGTTGGAGACGTCGGTTGCCGGTATCAGCCGCTCGGCGAGCGACACGCAATACTCGGGCAGGAAAACGACTTTCAGGCGGCCCTGCATCGCCGGGTCGGCGTTGATCGTGTCGGCCAGGCTGTTGAGAAACTTGACGATCAGCTTTGCCAATCGATAAGCGGGCGCCGCCTTGCCCGAGAAAAAGAACGTGCGCGGCGCCGTTGCGAGATGCGGGTTCTCGCGCAGCCGGTTGTACAAGGCGACGATGCGCAGCCCGTTCAGCAATTGCCGCTTGTACTCGTGGATGCGTTTGATCTGGCTGTCGAAAATGGAGTCCGGATCGACGACCAGGCCGGCGGTCGATTTCAGCCAGTCCGTGAAACGCGACTTCGACTGGCGCTTGGCCTGGCAGGCGGCGTCGCAATAGCCCCTATCGCTGGCGAACGGCTTCAGCATCGCCAGCTCGGCGAGGTCGGTGATCCAGCCGTCGCCGATCGCCTCGGTGACGCAGTCGGCGAGGGCCGGGTTGGCCATCAAAAGCCAACGCCGCGGCGTGATGCCGTTGGTCTTGTTGTTGAAGCGCTCGGGGAACAGGTCGGCGAGGTCCTTCACCGTTGCGGTGCGCAGCAGCCGTGAATGGATCGCCGCAACGCCGTTCGTGCTGTGCGAGCCTACGATGGCAAGGTTGGCCATTCGAACATTGCGCTCACCATCTTCCTCGACGAGGCTCACCTGCTTGACACGATCCTCTTCACCCGGGAAACGCGCCCGCACCTCATCCAAGAGGCGGTGGTTGATGTCCAGAATGATCTCCAGATGGCGTGGCAGCATCAGCTCGAACCATCTCAGCGGCCATTTTTCCAACGCCTCGGGCAACAGGGTGTGGTTGGTATAGGCAAGCGCGCGCCTGGTGATATCCCAAGCCTGGTCCCATCCAAGGCCGGCTTCGTCGAGCAGGACCCGCATCAGCTCCGGGACGGCCAGGCTGGGATGGGTATCGTTGAGCTGGATCGCGACCTTGGCCGGCAGCGTGCTCCAATCGGCATTGTGCCGCCGGAAGCGCCGCACGAGATCCGCCAGCGAGCAGGCGACCAGGAAATACTCCTGCACGAAGCGCAGACCTCGCCCCAAGGTCGTCGAATCATCGGGATAGAGAACCCGAGTGATCGAGTCGGCCGCAAGTTGCTTGGCCAGAGCGGTTACGAAGGCACCGGTGCTGAACGCTTTAAGGTCGAAGACATCGGATGTGGCGGCCGCCCATAGCCGAAGTGTATTGATGGTTCGGCCGCCGTAACCCACGATCGGGCGATCGTACGGAACACCCAGCACGGTGGACGGCCTGCCGAAGATCGCGCGGAGCGTTCCCTTGTGCACCTTGAATGAACAGTCAAGCTCGATTTCAACCGTCTCCTGCGGCCGGGCGACCTCCCAGGGGTCGGGATGGCGCAGCCAGTTGTCCGGGTGCTCGCGTTGCCAGCCGTCCTCGATGGTCTGCCGGAATATGCCGTACTCGTAGCGCAGCCCGTAGCCCATCGCCGGGAGCTGCATCGTGGCCATCGAATCGAGAAAACACGCCGCGAGGCGGCCGAGGCCGCCGTTGCCGAGGCCGGCGTCGGGTTCCTCCTCGAGAAGGGCCATCCAGTCGAGCTTCCCTTCGTCGATGATCCACTTGGCGACGGGATCGAGACGCAGGTTGAGGATGTTGTTGGCCAGCGACCGGCCGATCAGGAACTCCATGGACAGGTAGTAGACGCGCTTGGGGTTTTCGCGATCGTAGGCGCGCTCCGTTCGGCGCCACCGCTGCGAGAGGATGTCCCTTACGGAGTGCGCGAATGCTTCGTACCGCTGGCGCGGGCCGACCTCGGCAGTCTCGGCCGTGTTGTCGAACATCAGATGCCGCTCGAAGAGCGCATCGCCTGTCCCGGTAAACTGGATCAGGCTGCTGCCATATTGCTCCAGGAGTTTGGCAAACTCTGGCACGTTTCGCCCCTTGGCAGCAGCCGTCGTCGCCTTCTTTGTCATGGTGTTCAGCCGTTGTGTTTCTAGCGCCGTACGTGATCAGGGGTTTTCACCCCATCCTCCGTTCGGTCACCGCGCCGCCGAACGGATCGCCGTCGGGCAGGCTGCTGCAGAAAGTGTCACCGCCAAGCAAGGTGGGACTATCGTTCTTGTCGGTCTTGTCGCGCTGCAGAACGAGCACCGATCCCGTGCTGAGGGTTTGCATAAGGAGCGACGCCTGCCAATTCGCATCCGGACCTCCGCTGGTTGGTCGAGCATAGCGTTCCTTGGGTCGGGATGTGCTAACAGAGAATTCATGGATCGAATAGCGGGAGACCAAGCATGAGCGATGCGAATACGATCAAGGGACTGCAGCTTCGCTCCCTGATCACAAAGAGCGGCGAGCTTGAACTGTCGCTGGCCGAGGTTGCGATTCCCGAGCCCGGACCGGACCAGGTCGTGGTCAAGGTCGAGGCATCGCCGATCAATCCGTCGGACCTCGGCCTGCTGCTGGGGCCGGCCGACATGAGCACGGCCAAGGCGGCCGGCAGCGGCGCCGGTATCAAGGTCACCGCCAAGGTACCGGGACAGGCCCTGCCCTTCATCGCCGCCCGCCTCGACCAGGCGATGCCGGTCGGCAACGAGGGCGCGGGTACGGTGATCAAGGCGGGCTCGTCCGAAGCAGCGCAAGCGCTGCTCGGCAAGACGGTGTCATTGATCGGCGGTGGGATGTACGCCCAGTACCGGCTGTCGAGGGCCACCGACTGCCAGCCGCTGCCCGCCGGCACGACCGCGGCCGAGGGCGCCTCGTGGTTCGTCAATCCGCTGACGGCGCTCGGCATGACCGAGACCATGAAGCGCGAGGGCCACAAGGCGCTGGTCCACACCGCGGCCGCGTCGAACCTGGGCCAGATGCTGAACAAGATCTGCCTGGAGGACGGCATTCCTCTGGTGAACATCGTGCGCAGCGCCGAACAGGCAAAGCTGCTGCGCGGCATCGGCGCCAAGCACGTGGTCGATTCGACCTCGGCCAGCTTCACCGAGGAGCTGACCCAGGCGCTGGTCGAGACCGGCGCCACGATCGCCTTCGACGCGATCGGCGGCGGCAAGCTTTCCAGCCAGATCCTGACCTGCATGGAGATGGCGCTGAACAAGACCGCCAAGGAATACAGCCGCTACGGCTCGACCACGCACAAGCAGGTCTACGTCTACGGCAGCCTCAACACCGGCGCCGTCGAGCTGACGCGCAACTACGGCATGGCCTGGGGCGTCGGCGGCTGGCTGCTCACGCCGTTCCTGCAGAAGATCGGCCGGCCCGACCAGATCCGCCTGCGCGAGCGTGTGGTCGAGAGCCTGAAGACCACCTTCGCCAGCCACTACACCAAGGTGGTGTCGCTGCCCGAGGTGCTCGACCTCAAGAACATCGCCGTCTACGGCAAGCGCGCGACGGGTGAGAAGTTCCTGATCAATCCGAACAAGTAGGGAAACCATAGCGCCCTCGCGGTGGCCCATTGGTGGCTGCACAAAGGCGTCTGACGTCCGCGCGCAACCTCCAAGCCTTTTCGCCCGTTCTAGCTCGAACGAATGACGAGGAGGCTTTCATGTTGCGTGTCAAATCCCTTGCCATCATCGGCGCGCTGGCGCTGGCCACCGCGGCCTGCGGCGACCGGCCGGTCGACCGCGCTCTGACGGGCGGCGCGATCGGCGCCGGCGGCGGTGCCCTGATCGGCGCGGCTGCGGGCAATCCGTGGGCTGGCGCAGCGGTCGGCGCCGTCGGCGGCGCGGCGATCGGCGCGGCCACGGCGCCGCGTCAGTACTACTACTAAGTCACAGCCCAGGTAGGATCGACCTTCAGCCCTTCCGGCCGGAGGTCGATCCGCATGACGAAGTCTCTCACGCTCTTCGCACGGGCCGCGGCCGCCATCGCAGCGATCGCCATGGCATCTCCCAGCACCGCGAGCGCCATCTGCTGGATCGAGCGAGTCGAGCGAACCAAAGCCGGCGTCAAAGTGTTCTTCGGCGACAGGCGGCCGGTGTGGATCATCAGGCCGGGCCAACGCTTGACCATCGTCGATGTCGACCAGGCCGGCTCCGCGGAACCGGCGTCCGGCAATCGCCCTGCCAGGGTGAGATGGGTCGAGGGCGTACCGGGTGATCTTTTCAGAGTACAGAACAGCCATCACGATTCCTGCCGGCTGACGGTAGCGCGACAGGGCGACAAGCTCGGCCTGTGGGCGGAGGCTCAGCTCTCCCTGCCGGGGACGCCATCGCACGAAACGGCCAAGTTCATTGCCGCGCAATAACGCCACGCGCGCTACACCACAGCAGTAGCATCGTGCATGTAGAGCCAGCCGATATTCGCGATCGAACGGTCGCCTGAGGCTGCCATCGCCTCGTCGCGCTTCTGCTGTTCGGGCCCATCAGGGAGATGGAAGCGCGTGCGGTTGGCGGTACTGGCCTCCTGCAGGCGCGTCGCGCGCGGCTTGCGCAGTTCCTCGTAGCGCTTGAGCGCTCCCGACACATCGCCTGGCATCGTTGCCAGCAGCGCCGCCAGCGCGGCCCCATCCTCGATCGACTGCGCCGCGCCCTGCGCCATGAAAGGCAGCATGGGATGGCAGGCGTCGCCCAGCAGCGTCACCCGGCCGTCGGTCCAGTGCGGCAATGGCAGGCGGTCGTGCAGCGCCCACACGAAGGTCTCGGGAAAGGCCTGGATGAGGCCGCGCACGGTCGGATGCCAGCCCTCGTAGCGCGCCAGTGCCTCGGCGACGTCGCCCTTGGTCGTCCATGATTCGTCCGTCCAGGTGCCGTGCTCGGTGACGCAGACGACGTTCATGAACCGTCCCGACGCGACCCAGTAGTGCACGACGTGCCCGTCCGGCCCCATCCAATTGTGCGAGGCGACCTCGATGCCGAGATGCCTTATGCGCTCGGCCGGCACCAGGCCGCGCCAGGCGACGCAGCCGGTGAATCGCGGCTTCTCCGGCCCGAAGGCGAGATGGCGGACGCGCGAATGGATGCCGTCGGCGCCGACCAGCAGGTCGGCCTCGACCGCGGCGCCGTTCTCGAAGCGCGCGATAGCCCGCTCGCCCTTCTGCCCCAGGTCGACCAGCTTGTGGCCGACATGCACGCGCTCGGCTGGCATGGCGGCGCCCAGGAGCTCGGCAAGATCGCCACGGTGGAAGTGGTAGTAAGGAGCGCCGAAGGCCATCTCGACTTCCGGTCCCAGCGGCGCCCTCTGCAGCGTGCGGCCGTCGTCCCAGCGTCGCTGATTCACGGCGGCCGGCCGCACGCCAACGCGATCCATTGCCGGCTTGAGGCCCAGCCGCACCAGGAGGCGCGAGGCGTTGGGGCTGATCTGGATGCCGGCGCCGATCTCGCCTATGCCCGGCGACTGCTCGTAGACGTGGACGTCGAGCCCCGCCTTCAGGAGATGCAACGCGGCGGACAGCCCGCCGATACCGCCGCCGATGATCGCGATCCTCATGCCTGTTCCCCTCGTCGGTGCCGGGCGTAGACCGCCAGAAGCTCCTTCACGCCGACACCGGCGATCTGCATGCCGTTGAAGTTGCAGTTCGACGTGATCACGGTGTTGCTGAAATCGATGTCGTCGAACCTGGCACCGGCCAGGCTGACATTCGCGAACGACGCGTTGGCGAGCGTCAGGTCCTTGAACAGCGCGTTGTCGAGCGGCGTGCCGATGAAAACCTTGCCCGCACCACCGCCGGACTTCGCGATCACGCGACGGCCGCCCGGATCGAACGGCTTGGCGGTGCCGCCGAGCTGTCCGGTCAGCGCTTCCAGGCCGAGGGGCCGTCCCCTCACCCAACTGCCGAAGTCGATGCTGCTGGGCGTGGCGTCGCCGCCGACGCCGATCTGGATTCGCCGTTCGGCCGGGGTGCAGACGATGGTGTGCAGCGTGCCGGAGCCGGCGCTGTAGCGGTGATCGAAAACCGGAGACAGCGAGTCGTTGAGCGCCTTGAACAGCCGGTCGGCCGCAAGCTGCTCGCTGGCGAATTTCTCGAGCGCCGGCAGGCGCCGGTACGAGCCGGGATTGCGGCGATTGAAGGCCTGTTGCGCCGGCGACAGGAAATGATTGCTGCAGCCCAGTTGGCCACCCTCGCGCACGACGACCGCCGCCGGCGAGGCCTCGACCACGGCGGCGCTGCCGCCGGCATCCATCAGCGAATAGTTGAAAGACAGGCCATGCGGGATCCGCCGCAGCAGCGCCACGGTTTCGCGCGTCGTGGCACATTGATCGAGCACGATGCGCACGATCAGGATGCAGACGAGGCCCGGCCGCGCCGCCGCCTCGCTCACCTGGTGCAGGCCGACGCACAGCCCATGCTCGTTCATGCCGTCGACACGGCCGGTGAAGCGATCGGAGAAGCCGATGCTGGCGTGGACACCCTTGGGCTGGACGGCGACCAGGATCCGATCATAGCGACGGACGTCATAATCGTAGTTGCGTCCGTAGAGACCAGCGCTCATCACCGCCGAGCAGCCGCGCGGCGGATAGCGCAGGCGGCCGTTGGCATATTCCGCCACCGCGCGCTCGAGCGGGATCTTCAGGCCGTCGGCAAAGCCGTGCAGCTCCTCCCAGATATTGGGCGCCCAGGCTTTGAAGGCGGCCTCCGCGTTCCGAAGGCTGAAGGCGAAGGGCCGGCGCTCCTTGCGGCGGGCGAAGGCGCGGCCGCGCGTCGTCTTGAGAAAGGCTTCGGCAAGCTGCTTGCCGACGTCATGGGAACTTCCCCGGCACTCCAGCACATCGACACGCCACGCCTTGGTCATGCGTCCACGCTCCACCCCGTTTGCCCCGGCATGCTGTCGTGGGGGGCGTCCGATCGTCAATCGAGACGGCGGCATAACCGGTCCGCGATGGCGGGCCTTCATCGCCGGGCCGGCGGGCGCTACACTCCTCAAATTGCAAATTCAATTCGTGGGCAGGGTCGCCGATGCGCGGCGACGGCTCTCAGACATGAACGTCGAGTGCCGCCCTCAGTCCTGCTTCTTGATCATGAAGCACCGTCGCTCGGGGACCCATTTGCGTCCGTCGATGCTTTCGGGCGTCTTGCCGGCGATCACCTGGCGGACATCGGCGATCACCTCGTCACGACGCCGATAATACTGGTGTCGAGCGTCGGTGATGGACGGCGTCTCCGAGACATCCGTGCAATCGACCAGCACCACCTTGTGCGGCAGCGAGGTGAGCGTGCGCGGACCGGTGCTGCCCAGCCGGTCGGGTTGCGCCTTGGTCTTGTCGCTGATGGTGAGAGCAAGGTCGTTGCGCGCGAAGTAGACATGGACTGCCTCGGCAAGCTCGGGCAGCCGGGCGAGCTTCGCGGGATCCTCAAAGGCATCGGCGTCCTCGTCGGCCGCCATCAGGAAGATGTTCTTGAAAAGGCGCGGCAGGGTCTTCTCGCCCATGTCGGACAGGAGCGCCTGCAGGGTGTTGCGCAGCATGTAGTTGCCCATCGAATGGGCGACGAGATGGAAGTCGGCCTTGCACCAGTCGTCCTTTTTGACGCCGCGCATGTATTCCATCAGCCTTCGCAGCGCACGGGCCACGGCCTTGGCCGATTGGCGGGCATCGTCACGGTCGGAGGCGTAGTCGAGGATCGGTTTCATCTCTCCGTTGGCGGGCCAGGAAAAGACGGCCGATTCCAGCACCTTGTCGTTGGGCGCCCATTGGTTCTTGAGCAGCGCGGCGTTGGCAAAAGCGTCCTGCATCGTGCAGGCATAGCCGTGCAGATACATCAGCAGGTCGGCATTGTTCTCCTTCAGCCGCAGCCGCAAGCCTTCGAACACGCTATCGCTGCCCAGGACCTTATCGACATCGGCGGAGGCCGTGTAGCTCGGGATCTGCTCCGACGCCACGCGCATTTCGGCGACGGTGGAGGGCGCGGTGATCTCCGCAGTCCCATAGCGCAGGTAGACCGGCGATTTCGGGTTGAGCCGTTCGGTGAAGCCCGCGACACGGTCACCCTGGTACACTTCCTCGCGATTCGTTGCGAAATGAATAAGCGTCATCGATGCCCCCGTCAGGTGTTGTCCGACGCCCGATTATACACTCAAAAGTTGCGTGTCCGTGAACCCGTCGAGGACCCCTCGCCATATCAGCCGGCCGGCGGCGCATCCATTGCCGCGCCAGGCGACGTGGGTGTCGGGCCGCACGAGCACGAGCTTGGCTTCGTAGATCGGCGCCACGGGATCGTCGACCATCACGATGTCGAGCGGGGCCGGCGCCGCGTCGATCAGAGGCGACGGATCGGCGTTGCCGAAGACCAGCAGGGTGAACCACGGGCCGAGCCGGTCGTAGAGCGCGCTGCCGTCGCGCAGGAAGGTGCTGGGGAGCCGCGCACCCGGCGCGGTCGTCGGTTCGTACGTCACGGGATCGGGCTCGATGCCGTCATAACGATAGCCGAACTCGATGCCCCAGCTTTCATTCTCGGCATTGCCCAGGGCGGCGATTTCGCGGGCCAGCACATCTGGATCGCTGATCCGCTCGTAGAGCTCGCCGATCTTGATACGCACGCCGGTATGGTGCTCCGAGGCCAGCCGATTGCGATAGCCGACCGGCCGGCGCTCCTCTTCGTAGGAGGCGAGCAGCCCGGGACCGGCGAAACCCTTGAGCGTGGCGGCAAGCTTCCAGCCGAGATCGACGGCATCGCCGATACCGGTGTTCATGCCGTAGCCGCCGGTCGGGATGTATTGATGCGCGGAATCGCCGGCCAGGAGGACGCGGCCGCCCTGGTAGCGCTCGGCCAGCAGCAGATGCGTGAACCAGGGATTGGCGACCAGGATCTCGCGCGCGAACGGCCTTCCGACCCAGGCCTCGAGCGCGGCATCGGGATCGAGGTTGGGCACGTCGACGCCGGGCGGCGGCCGCGTCTGCAGGGTCCAGGTGTCCCTGTCGTCCTGCGCGATCAGGGTGCCGCGCGCGGTCTGGTAGTGCCAGGCGATGCCGAAGGCCTGCAGGATGTCGCGCGCGTCGGAGCGGAAATGAATCATGTAGCGGTGAGCCACGGCGGCGCGGCCTTCCAGGCCGATGCCGAGCTTGTCGCGCACGATGCTCGAGCCGCCGTCGCAGCCGGTGAGGAAATCGCAGCGCACCTGCTCGGTCGCGCCGGTCTCGACGGTGCGCAACGTGGCCGTCACGCCGTCGGCGTCCTGCTGAAAATCCTCGAACCCCACGCCCCAACGCGCATCGACCAGCGGATGGTTCAGGATGGCGGCCTGCAGCACCGGCTCGATCATGACCTGGCTGACGCGCATGGCGGGCTCGCGCGGCTGGGTGCCGTCGTTCCTGGCCAAAATCTCGGCGCGCTTCTCGACGACGCTGGGATAGCGGAAGCGGTGCAACTCGCGCCCGCCCTTCTCCCGGGTAAGCGACGTGATCCACGAGACGTCGAAGTTGTTGGTCTCGGGCACGGCAACGGCACGCAGCTTGTCGACCAGGCCGAGGCGGCGGAACAGCTCCATCGAGCGGCCGTTGGTGATGTCCATCTTGGGATGCCGCGTGGTCGAGGCGTTGCGCTCGACCAGCAGGCAGTGGATGCCGAGCGACGCCAGCGTGCGCGCCAGGGTCATGCCCACGGGACCGCCGCCGGCGATCAGGACGGGGACCTTCATTGCTGGGGGCGCGCCACTCCAGTGGCGCGTCTTTCACGCTCATTCGGACCGCGCGCATCCTGCGCGCTCATGAGCGAGCCAGAGGCTCGCGGTCCGGAA
>WHTW01000056.1 GCA_009377525.1 Rhodospirillales bacterium | reverse complement strand
CGCTCCGACAGCATGGTGCGGGATATGCGCGGGATGCCGCGTCGGATGTCGCTGAAGCGTCGACTGCCGCACAGCAACTCGCGCACCACGAGGAGCGTCCAGCGTCCGCACAGCACCTCCTGTGCGCGCGCTATCGCGCAGAACTGTCCATATCCTGCCATAGCGCAACCATAGCGCACGTTGGATGGGTAACTGGTACGGAAACTGGACATGAACCGTAGCCTGGAAGGCCCAGCCCAGCATCAGGCTGAAGCGTACGCCCTGCTGCGGCCGGACGGATGGGGAGTGGAAGGCCTTCGTGCGCGCCTTCCGGGCCGAGATGAACGAGCTGCCGGCGAGCCGCACTCTCGACCTGCTCGCAATCCTGTCGCGCGGCGCTGACTTCTCGGTCGGCTGCTACTGCGAAGACGAGGCACGCTGTCACCGCTCAGTGCTGAAGGAGCTGATGGCCGAGCGCGGGGCGGCAATCGCCTGACCGTCAAGCCGGTCTGGATTTCGTACCCCACAGTGCCGCGGCTCCTGCCGATAATCCCGCCTGCCGTTCCACCGATCCAGAGAGGAATCTCCAATGGCAGCGCATCTGCTTGTTCTGTACCCGATACCGAAGGACGCTGAAGCGTTCGACCGCGCCTATCGCGACGAGCACCTTCCCTATGCCGGCCCACGCCTTGTCGGCGCCACGGGTGTGGCGACCAAGCGCGTGGTCGGCCCGGCCTTCGCGCCTCCGCCGTATTACCTGATGTCCGACGTGAGTTTCCCCTCGATCGAGGCGCTGAAGGCGTGCGCGACCTCGAACCGTGGCCAAGAGGCGCTCACCCATGCCGGCTCGATCAGCTCCGGCGGCGCACCGATGGTCATGGTGGTCACGGATGACGCTTGACGCGCTTGGGTCCGGGGTGCCGACCGCTTCGGCGGCCGGCACTCCTCACTCCCGGATCGACAATGAACCGCTACACGACCGAAAGAGACGACACTCGGCCTGTTGACGGCGCTCGCGGAGCCGTGGTCGAGCGCGAGCCGGGTGATTTTGAGGCGCGCTATTGGAATTTCGCGACCACTTCCTGGTCTATCCGCTCGAACTGGTCGCGGAGCCCCCTGGTGTCCGCAGCGGCATGAACCTGCCGCAGCCTGGTCATGGCATCAGGCGAGCGACGTTCGGGCGGCCACTCCGCCCCTATCATCGCCTGCGCGTCGCGCGGTGCGAGGTCACCCGGCAGTTGTCCAATGGGCTGCCATTGAGATGCTTGAGCCGGCTCGTGCGGAACAGGAAGTTCGAACGCAACGGGATATCTTCGCGCGTAAGAGAAGGATCATGCTAATCGCGCTGCGAGATATCGGGATCAATTTTACAAAACCTTGTCTGGGAACGCTCTATCTCTGGGGTCGCGTCGATCGACTACCACCGGCACCGCGCGACGCTCACAGCTTCTTCAGAACCGCGCTCGCCGAAAAAGTATTACCGGTGCCCGGGCGATTGTTCGACGTTGACCCCGGCCGCATTCGAACTAACTCGCTGGTCCCTTCTCACTACGTACGCTTCTCATTCGGTCCGCCGAAGACGATGTTCGTCTAGGCCTTGATCTATTGAGAGCAATGGTCACTCCTTTTGCGGCAAGGACGAGCGCCACTGTCGGCCAGCAGCACGTGTACGCCTGACGCAAAGCGGTTGGCCAAAGTGGCCATGTGCACTGGCCGAATTCAGCTCTAACCGACATGCATCGAATTTTTCAGACCTTTATCGACAGTCTTACGGAGAGTTCGGATGAACCGACGCTCCGGCTTGCCATAGAAGCGGCTTCGTCGGCGCTCGACTTGTCGTGCTTTGCCTATTTGGTGCTACCGCGTGCATCGGCTGGCGGCGCGCGGCTCATTTCGAACTATCCGACACAATGGACAACGCACTATCTGCAATGCCACTACGAGCGCTTTGACCCGGTCATTGCCCAAGCGCTTGGTGATCCTGAACCGTTCGAGTGGGGTCCCGGCATGGGCCCCTCGACGTTGTCGCGCCAGCAACTTGATCTTCTGGACAACGCGGCCTTCTTCGGTATTCGCTACGGGTTTACGATTCCCATCCACGACGGCCGCGGACCAATAGCCGCGGTGACGTATGCATCTCAAGATCGTGGGCCCGTATTCCAGCACTGCATCGAGCGGAACGGACGCGTCCTTCAGCTCATGGCTCTCTACTTTCACGCGCATGCGCGGCGAAAAGTGGTCACTGACCGGATGGTGGGTGGCATCGCCCTTTCGCCACGAGAGCTCGAGTGCCTCGAATGGGCGGCGCGCGGCAAGAGCGCCTGGGACATCGGCCAAATCCTCGGCATCACTCGCCGCACCGCCGCGTTTCATCTGGACAATGCAAAGGCAAAGCTCGGTGTACACTCGATCTGTCAAGCTGTGGTGCTTCTAGCCGCCGCCCGCCCCTAGCGAAGCTAGCGCACGCGATATAGTCAACCTGTGCACCTGCACAGGTGTATCGCGGCCTATGCCCGCCTCTATTCGACGGTATCCCCTTCGGACAGAGGCGAAACATGATGCAACTCATTACGGTCGATCGGTACGGCGATTTCCTGGATCAGCTCGCCGAAATGCATCGACTGCGTTACCGCGTCTTCAAAGAAAGGCTCGGCTGGGACGTGCAAACCAGCGGCGACATGGAAATCGATGAGTTCGATGCACTTCATCCCGCCTACCTGCTCCAGCCGGCGGCCGATGGACAGGTGCAGGGCTGCGTGCGCCTGCTGCCGACAACGGGACCGACCATGCTGCGCGATCGGTTTCCGGTTTTGCTGGATGGACAGTCGGCTCCCCACGACCCTGCGGTGTGGGAAAGCAGCCGGTTCGCGCTCGACGTTCCGGCAATGGCCCCGAAGGGATCTGCTGGCCTCGCTCAGGCAACCTACGAGCTTTTCGCCGGCATGATCGAGTTCGGCTTGGCACGGGCTCTCAGAAGGATTGTAACCGTTACCGACGTCCGCATGGAAAGAATCCTGCGGCGGGCAGGCTGGCCCCTTGAGCGGCTCGCAAGCCCCCGGCAGATCGGCACAACGCAGGCTGTCGCGGGATACCTAGAGGTCTCGTTGGCCAGTCTCGCGTGTGTGCGCGCCTGCGGTGGCCTCAAACGCCCCGTGCTCTGGATCCCGGTCGCTGCTGCGGCAGCGTGACCCAAGCTGACCTGGCGACAGAGCGGCGAGGTCCGAAGCGGGCCATGGACTGCATGGACGAACCATCATCGGTAGGGGCAATCGACACGCAGACGACGTCATCGAGCTGGCGAGAGAGCGTTGGCCGAACCCGGGTAAGGAACAGAAGGTCGGTGGCGATGGCTATCGAGTTGCGTCACCTCCAGCACACTGTGGCCGCCAGCCAGCATGGAAGTTTTCGACGCGCTGCCGCAGCGCTGCATGTTCGGCAATCGACGCTCAGCCGGCGAATCCGGCAAATGGAAGAGCAGCTGGGCGTCGTCCTGTTCGATCGTTCCAGCGGTGGCGTCCGTCTGACTCCGGCGGGCATACGGGTCACGCGAACCGCCGCACGCCTCCTGGAGGACCTAGACGCCCTGCTATCGACCGCGAAGGCCATGGGGCGGGGCGAGGCCGGGCGCTTGGCACTGGGTCTACTCACGTCACCATCGGCGGCGCCTCTACAGGCGGTATTGCTTGACTACGCCTTGCGATTTCCAGACGTCGAGATTCTCCTTGTGCAAAAGCTGCGGCCTGAGCTCATGTTGGATCTCAAGACTGGTGCCCTCGATCTCGCGATCGTCACCGGCGAGGCGAAGGAACAAGGCAATGACGAGTCTCTTTCCCTCTGGTCGGAAGGTGTAGTTGTAGCTCTGCCGCGCGCGCACCCCCTTGCCGCCCGAGCCTTCCTCTATTGGACCGACCTGAAGGAGGAGAATTTCCTGCTCAGCCGCCATGGCCCAGGGCCGATACCGCCATCCAGGGCCTGGGCCGCAGCAATCGCACCAACCAGGCGCAGCCGCCCCTGTTCCGGCCGATCGCCACCGACGTGAAGGCCGAGAAGCGCTTCCTGTCGACCATCGCCCGCCGGCTCGACACGTTGGGCGCCATCACCAAGGGCCAGCGCCAGACTGGCGGCCAGGGACTGTTCCGGGCTGACGACAATCTCGAATCCCCCTATGGCCGTGCGGCCTTGCGCCAGCTCTACCTCCTGCTTTCCAGCCTGCCTCCAGCAGATAGTGGACACGCAGGCGCTGATTCCGGGCGCCCAGGTCTGCGTGATAGGAGCGGCCGGTGCCGCCGGCATCGCTGAACACCAGGATGCGCTTGTCGTCATCCATGAAAGCCTGCGCCTCCGCGAGATTGGCTGAGCCAGGACGGTTCTCGACGCAGAGCCGGTCACCCTTGCGCACGATCCGGCGTGAACGGCCCGTCACCTCGGCGACCATGTCGGTGCCGAAGCGCTGCACGATCTGGTCGAGTGCGCCCTGGACGGGGGCTAGCGAGGCCAGCCGCTCGATCAGGCGATCGCGGCGCTCGACGGCATCCCGGCACCGCACGGGCTGACCATCACGGTAGACCGGCCTCGAGGAGAGATTGCCTTCGCCATCCGTGAAGGGCTCGAACAGCTGCGTCGGGAAGCTGTGCGCCAGATAGTCGAGCACATACTCGCGCGGCGTGATGTCGACCTGGACGTCACCCCATTCCTCGGTCGGGACGTCGGCAAGCCGGCGCTCCATCAGCGCCTCGCCGGTGGAGACAATCTGCACGACGGCGGCATGGCCGGCCTCGAGGTCACGCTCGATCGACGCGATCAGCGTCGGCGTCTTCATCGAGGTAATCAGATGCGAGAAGAAGCGCTGCTTGGCCGACTCGAAGGCCGAGCGGGCCGCGGACTTGGCCTGGGCATTGAGCGTCCTGCGCTCACCGGTGACATTGGCGGCCTGCAGGGCGGCGTCGAGATTGTTGTGGATGATCTGAAACCCGGCCGCATAGGCGTCGTAGATGCGGATCTGGTCCGGTGTGAGCGTGTGCTCGACCAGCTCGTACTCCACACCCTCGTAGGACAGGGACCGGGCGGCATAGAGGCCGAGGGACTTGAGATCGCGGGCCAGCACCTCCATCGCCGCGACGCCGCCAGCCTCGATCGCCTGCACGAATTCGGCGCGGGTGGCGAAGGGAAAGTCCTCGCTGCCCCAGAGGCCGAGCCGCTGGGCATAGGCGAGATTGTGCACTGTGGTGGCGCCTGTGGCGGAGACATAGACCACGCGCGCATTGGGCAGTGCGTGCTGCAGGCGCAGGCCGGCCCGGCCCTGCTGGGAGGGTGCCTGCTCACCCCGCTCGCCCTTGCCGCCGGCAGCGTTCGCCATGGCATGGCTTTCGTCGAACACGATCACTCCGTCGAAGTCCGATCCCAGCCAATCGACGATCTGCTGGACTCGCGAAACCCTTTCCTCGCGCGCATCGGTCCGTAGCGTGGCGTAGGTGGCAAAAAGGATGCCCTGCTCCAGACGGATCGGGCTGCCCTGGCGGAAGCGAGCAAGCGGCGTTACCAGCAGGCGCTCCATTCCCAGAGCTGCCCAGTCGCGCTGGGCATCCTCGATCAGCTTGTCGGACTTTGATATCCACACCGCGCGCCGGCGGCCCTGCAGCCAATTGTCGAACAAGATACCGGCGACCTGGCGGCCCTTGCCGGCACCGGTGCCATCGCCCAGCATCCAGCCGCGCCGGAACCGGACGGCGTTCTCGGCGCCATCGGGCGCCGCCGAGACGACATCGAAGGTCTCGTCCACCAGCCACGATCCGGCGAGGTGGCCGCTGTGTGCATCGCCGGCATAAATGACACTCTCGAGCTGGGCATCGGACAGCAGGCCATCGGTGACGACATTGGCCGGCAGGCGTGGCCGATAAGTGGTTTTGGGTGGAGCCACCGAAGCCATCGCCGCGGACTGCACAAGCGGCGTCGGATGCGGGCGCGCACCTTCGATGCGAACCGACTGCAGGGCGTAGGGCTCATACAGCACCTCGGTAAGACGACCGTCTTCGGCCGGTCTCCAGTCGACAATCTCGTAGGTCAGCTCGGTGCCGGCAGGCTCGAACGCTGTCGCCGCACTCGCCGTGGGGCGTGGCGCAGATGCGGGCTTGGTGCGGACAGGGGTAAGGCGCGCAGCCTCCCGAACGAGGTTGGCGCCATCGACAGGCATGCGCGGCGGAACGTGCTGCAGGACCCAGGCGAGCAGCGTGGCCACATCGGGCGCCATGCCCGGGGACGCCGGGAACGACTCGGGATCCGGTGCTGGGACCCGATCGATGATCGTCAGGCGGGTCTCGACTGTCGTGCCATGGCGGGCATAGACGCGGCCCTCGATCGCGGCCGAGAAGACGACGCGCCCGCGTTCCTGGAGGCGCACAAAGGCGTCGCGCCAGGACGGATGATCGGGAGAGAGGCCGGCGCCCGTGATGGCGACCAGGCGTCCGCCGTCGGCTAGGCGGGCAAGCGCCGACGCCACGTGGCGTAGCGCGGCATCCGCAACGGCGCCGTCGACATGTGCCACGACCGAGAACGGCGGGTTCATCAAGACCACGCTCGGCCGCAGCGCCCCATCGAGATGGTCGTGGATGTGAGCGGCGTCGTGCCGGGTCACCGAGACACCGGGAAAGAGCTGGTTCAGCAGCCCGGCGCGAGCTTCGGCCAGCTCGTTCAATTTGAGCCTGCCGCCTGTGAGCTCCGCGAAGATCGCGAGCAACCCAGTCCCTGCCGAAGGCTCGAGCACGAGGTCGGCCGGTCCGAGTGCGGCCGCGGCGGCGACAACGAAGGCAAGCTCGATCGGCGTGGAGAACTGCTGCAGCGCCTGGCTCTCCTGGGATCGGCGTGTATGCGTGGGCAGAAGAGCCGCGACCTTGCCTAGCATCTGCAGTACGCCCGCAGGTGACGGGGCTTGGGCGCAGATGGCTGGACCGAACTTGCGGAGGAACAGGACAGTCGCGGCCTCGCAGGCGTCGTAGGCCGTCTTCCAATCCCAGGCGCCGGCCGCATCCGAGCCGCCGAAAGCGCGCTCCATGGCGGAGCGCAGCGCGACCGCGTCGATGCGCTGGCCGCGTTCGAGATGAGGCAGAAGGAGATGGGCGGCGGCGGCGATGCCATGCGGCACGTCGGCTTTGGCGCAAGCGAGGGCGAGCGGCGGCGCATCTGCAGCCGCTGGAGCGGAAACGATCGGCATGGAGAGGACCTCAGAGAGCGGGAAAGGGTCGAACCGCGGGGCGCTCTCTGGGCCCCATCGGCTCAAACCCGTCCCGGCCGCCCTCTTCCTCTCACTCCGACGTCGTCATCCGGCCCATTGCGCGTGAGCAGCGGCAAACCCGTGCGCTCGAAAACGAGGGCCCGACACGCTGGTCGGGCCTTCGGGTGAAGCGTGAAGAACCGCTGATCCGCAGTAGCGGCTCGGCGGATCGCCCTATTCGGCGGCCTGCTGAGATTGAGCGTCCTCGCCGTCGGTAAGGAATGCTGGGAGGGTCTCTACAACGCCCGCCGGCAGATCGGACGAGGGTGCACCGTCCACGAGACGCAGCGGCTCCGGCAGCCAGCCGGTACCGTCGAGCAGCCGCTCGGCCTCCTGTGCCATCTCACCTTTCTTAAGATGGTCCAAGAGCTGGGCGGCATGGTCGCCCTTGGCCTCCCGGACTGCCTCGCGTGGCCGTACCGGAATTCCTCGGCGACCTCGATCCACTTCCAGCCTTCGGCAGCGACTTTCTGGGCCTCCGCCGTCAACTTCTCGGTGGCCAGGCGATCGAGCAAGGCGATGTCCCGCAGCCAGCCGCCGCTATCGTCTTCGAACAGGTCGCGCAGGACCACGCCGCCGGCGGCTTCATAGCGCTCCACCCCCACAAACCGAGCCCGACGATCTGAAGCACGCACGGCACTCTCGGTGAGCTGACGCCGGATCAGGTAGGCCTCCTTGTTGTGAGACTGCTGCAGAGCCTCCCAGACCTGCTCCTGCCGAGCATGGTCAGTGGTGACGGTGAAGGCCATGAGCTGCTCCAGGGTCATGCCGTCCCCGGCATAGATCCCAAGCAACCTCTCGGAGACCGAAGCCAGACGCAGCCGCTGCTTGACCACGGCCGGCGGGACGAAGAAGCGAGCGGCAATCTCTTCCTCGCCAGCACCCTGGTCACACAGGGCCTTGAAGGCGCGAAACTGATCCAGCGGATGCAGGGCGACCCGCTGGACATTTTCCGCGAGCGAATCCTCCTCCGCCGAGACCTCGACTGTGGGGTCGCGCACGATGCAGGGAACCGGTGCCGTCTTTGAAAGGCGCTTCTGCTTCACC
Organism: Rhodospirillales bacterium; assembly: GCA_009377525.1. Lineage (GTDB taxonomy): Bacteria > Pseudomonadota > Alphaproteobacteria > Reyranellales > Reyranellaceae > Reyranella. The sequence goes on along the minus strand of WHTW01000056.1, from coordinate 34,010 downwards.
AGCTGCTCGAGGGCCCGGTAGCGGCGGCCGCCGGCGGGAATCTCGAAGACGCCGGTCTCGGCGCCAGCGGCATCGAGGACCGACCGGACGTTGAGGCTCTGTAACAGCCCGCGACGCGCGATGTCCTCGGCCAAATCGTCGATCGAGACGCCTGCCTTCAGGCGCCGGACGTTAGACTGGCTGAGCGACAGCTTGTTGAAGGGGATGTCGCGCGAGGCGCTGAGGGTGATCTTCTGACTGATCTTTGCCATGAGGGATACTCCGCGACGGACAGCCGGGAGACTCTCTCTCGACTTCCAAATCCGTCACGGAGATCGGTGCTGCCCTCTCACTCTCGAACTCCAGGAACCGCCTATCTGCCGCCGTATGTATCCGATCCTACGATCTCCGCGGGAATCAACTTCCGCTCGCGAGGACCCTGCTCCATCTATGTCCGTGCATTGGCGTGAGCGGCTGGATGGCAAGCCTCGTCAGAGTGATCCATTGAGGACGCACGCTTGGATGGAAAGATCCTCCCGCTCGAGTGTCTAGTGCTACTAGCAACATTGTCCGCGGTGGACTCGTCAAAGGAGGCAGTGATGAGTGAAACCAAGTTCCTGACTCCCGAAGAGGTTGCGGACCGTTATCGTGGTGGGATCTCGGTGGGTACGCTTCGAAACTGGCGAGCAATGCGAATTGGTCCGTCGTTCCTGAAGATCGGCAAGGCGATCCTCTATCCGGTCAGCGAGCTTGAGGCCTGGGATGAAAGGAATAGAGTGACGTGTCGTGCTTCAAAGCGTCTGAACGAGCAGACAGATGAGCGAGCATGATGATCACGATCGTGCACGACGAACATACCCCAATGCCCGCACCAGAATTCATCGGGCCGATCATTTTCTCAGTAAAATCAAGTCGTTGGAGTTTCGAAAAGCAAGGTGCACAACCATCCTTCTGGAGATCCCAGGCCGTCGCGCGACGACATCGAGATGACCCGTGAAATCAAGGCGGCGGCCGAAGCGCTGGGCATAGCGATCCACGATCACCTGGTGATCGGCCGCAAGGGCCATGCGAGCTTTAGGAGCTTGGGATTGATCTGACCTCACACTTTGCGCACCTACCTTGCCACTCGGATTCACTGTCAAACGTGTTTGCTTTGGTCCGGCCCGGATAGTCAGCGCGATACGCCCTTCGCACAACAAGGATTAGGAGGCGTAGAGCCGTGGCGTAGAAAAACAAACGATCGGCAGCGCGCCTGGCGAACCCGACAAGGGCGACTATTGAATTCGCCGCCAACGTTCGCGCCGTCGCTTTCTTGAACGTTTATTCCAAGACGTCTGACTCCCAAGTCGCGGAAGAATTGATAGAACGTGGCACCCGACTGAAGCGAGGATGGTGACACGACGCTGATGACATGAAAATCGATGTCGTGCTTCTTGAGCAAGTCAATGCCTCTCATGACTGCGTCAAAGGTCCCCCGGCCATCTCGGCGTTTCCGGTGTGCGTCGTGTAGTTCTTTGGGGCCGTCAAGACTAACACCTATGCGGAAACCATATTCCTTAAACAGCCTGCACCATTCATCTGAGATCAAAGTGACGTTAGTCTGGATACGGATCAGGCAGTTTAGGTTCTGTGGACACTTATCGGATCCATAGTGCGATGGCGGCGATAGTGATGATGGCGAGATAGTTCCTTGCGGTCTTTTCATAGCGCGTTGCGACGCGGCGGAACTGTTTGAGTTTGCCGAAGCAGCATTCGACAAGGTGCCGCTGGGCATAGAGGTGCTTGTCGAGCGGATGCTTGCGCGAGCGCGATGGATTGTTCGGGATGACGGCCAGAGCACCCTTGTCGGCGATGGCTTGCCGGAAGTGGTCTGCGTCGTAGGCTGTATCGGCCATGACGACGCCGGCGGGTAATCCCTCGATCAGGGAGCCGGCCTGGGGCGCGTCGCCCTTCTGGCCGGCCGTGAGGATGAACCGCACGGGACAGCCCAGCCCTCGAACGGCGAGATGGATTTTGGTGCTCAGGCCGCCGCGCGAGCGTCCGATGGCATGATCTTCAGCCCCCCCCCTTTTTCGCCCCGGCGGCGTGCTGATGAGCGCGGACAATCGTGGAATCGACGATGAGATACTCGAAGTCTGGATCGTCCGACATCGCCTCGAACATCCGCCGCCAGACGCCTTTTCGGCTCCACCTGCTGAACCGCCGGAACACGCTGTTCCATTCGCCGAACGCCTCGGGCAAGTCACGCCACGGTGAGCCGGTGCGCACGATCCACAACACCCCCTCGACGAACATTCGGTTGTCGCGTCCGGTCGAACCCTTCTGGTCTGGCCGACCGATGATCAGACCAGAAATCGATTGCCATTGGTCATCGTTCAACACCAGCCGATCCATGACACTCAAAGTACGCCTCCCAAAGGCAACCTTGAATCATGGATCGCCCAAAATGGGAATCCCTCCAGTCCACAGAACCTAGAGCGTCACCAGGCGGTCTCCCCCTCGCCTGCCAGATCACTTGCCGGAGATCATGCCGGCCCGGCACAGCGGAGAGCACACCCTGCAGTATCGACCGGGGTACGTCCGGTGAATGTCGACCGGCTGGCCTGCCACATGGTTGCCGATCGCGTCGGACCTGGGCGAGGCCCGCTTGTCAGGCCTCGCAGCGGGCCGCCGCCAGTTCGGCGGCGGTGGTCGCCTCGGCCACCGCCTGGGTCAAGCGGCCGCCATAGCCCGAGCGGATGGCGCCGATGGCGAACACGCCCGGCAGGGCCGTCTCGAAATGCGCGTCGGTGACGACGAAACCGGCCGCGTCGCGCGCCACCTCGGCGCCCAGCAGGCCGGCGTTGGGGACAAGGCCAACGAACACAAACAGCCCGCGACAGGCGACGACCTCCTCGCTGCCGGTCTCCCGGTCGCGCAGGCGCACGGCCTCGACGGCGTCGCCGCCGAGCACCTCGGTGATCTCGCTGGCCCAGCGAAGCTGGTAACGTTCGTCCCCGGCGATGCGCGTGACGTAACTCCGGCGAGCGCGAAACATGTCGCCGCGCGTGACGACCGTCACCGAACCGGCGAACTGGCCGAGATGGAGGGCTTCCGACAGAGCCGCATCGCCGCCGCCCACGACCACCACGCCGGCCCCTCGATAGAGCCCGCCGTCGCACCATGCGCACTGCGACACGCCGCGCCCGGCAAGGCGCTCGGCCCCCGGCGCGTCGAGTGTCTTCAGTGCCGCGCCCGAGGCCACGATCACCTGTCGCGCCCGCCACGTGCCGTCCGGCCCACACAGCACCTTGACCGCGCCTCCCTCAACGGCATCGACCCGGGATGGCACCAGCGTCACGCCGAGTTCCTCGTTCTGCGCCTGCAGGCCCGCCGCCAGCTCGGCGCCGGCGACGGCATTGGTGGCCGGCCAGCCGTCGAGCGCGCCCACGTTCATCACTAGTCCACCCGGCAGGCCGTGTTCGAGGTAGTGCGCCACCGACAAACCGGCTAGGGCGGCATGATGGGCGGCGGTGAGCCCGGCGATGCCGCCGCCGATCACGGCAATGTCGAATGTCGACCCGACCATGTTCTCGTTCCTCTAACGCTCGACCAGAGACGCCGCGGCTTCCGTCGCGTCGGCCAGCAGTGTCGTCCAGTCCTCCGACAAGCGCACCTCGCGCGTGATGCGTGCCGGCGGGAAACCCCAGGAAGGGCAGTAGGCGTTCTGCGGGATCGGGATGTCGCCACCCGCCACCACGAGGACGATGTCGTCGGGCGCGCGCGCCGCCGGGATGTCGCCGGCCTTCGCCGCCTCCTCGACCCAGTCCGGCCAGCGCCGGTTGACGACGATGCGCTGGGCGAACCAGGACTTCTCCCAATCCTCGCGCCGCCAGCGGCCGTGCTCCCACAGGAAGCGCCGCACGTCGTCCTTGCCCATGCCGCGCCGGGCGCAGTCGACCGCGACTGCAGGCGCCAGCAGCACCGTCGGCCGGCCGCTCCACAGGATCCCGAAGCCCGATGCCGCCGAGCCCATCACGCTCGCGATTTCGGACAGTCCGCCGGTGACGTTGATCACCGACTCCGCGCGCGTCACCGTCACCGCGCTGGTGCCAGCCGCCATTCCGGTCTCGACGTGCAGCGGCTCCCAGGGGCTTTGCGCCTCGTTCTCCGCCAGGCAGAGCGTGTAGCGTCCCGGCTGGCCGAGGCCGGCAAAAGCCACCGCGCCCGGCCAGCCGCCGCCGATGTTGTGCATGACGAGCCGCACGGCGCGGCCGATCGCGGCATTGGCCTGCCAGCCTGGGCCAAGCGCGCCGAAGCTGCCGTTGACGGCGAGTTCGCGCGCCACCGGGCCGTTGACGACCAGCAGCGGCGTCACGTTCTCGTCCGTGGTCTGCACGCCGCGCATGTTGAAGTCGGGATCGAGCACGCAGGCGACGGCGGCAAGCACCACCGGCAGATACTCGGGCCGGCATCCCGCCATCATCGCATTGGCGGCGACCTTCTCGACGGTCGCCAGGCCCTTCAGCGGCTCGACCTCACCCACGACCTCGGTGGGCGCCAGCGGTGTGAAGGAAAGCGCCTCCTTCACCCGCGCCACGGTCGGCGGCACCACCGGCAGGCCGTCGCTCCAGCCGCGTCGCAGGAACAGCTCCTGCAGCCGGTCCTCGGCGCCAGGTCCACGGACCACCTCGATGCGCTGGCGCGGAAACTCGGCGGCCAACGGCACCTTGGCACTCATGCCCTGCTCAGCGGCGCGCTGCTTCAGCGTGTCGTCGATCCATGCTCCCGAGGCCTGCTGTCCAGCGGGGATCACGATCCACAGACTGCCGTCGCTCATGCCTCCCCGCTCATGCCCAATTTACTCATGACTGGGCGTCGCGCAGCTTGGCACGCCAGGCCTGCGGCAGCTTCGCGGTCTTGGTGGTCGGGAAGCCCAGCATGCCGTTGTGCACGAAGAGGTAGCAGTTCGAGCGCAGCGGATCGCCCGACACCGCGATCTGGATGTGCTCCGGTTTCGTCACGACCGGCACCAGGCGATTGGGATCGTTGCCGGCGAAGGCCTTGGGAATCTTGCCGAGCCTCACCCAGTCGTTCAGCGTGCGCCTGCCCGGCACCAGGTTGGTCCAGCCCCAGAGATACTTCTCGAACAGATGCGCCGGCATGCGCGCATTCTCGAACATCCAGTTCTGCACGTCCGCCTTGCTCATCGTCTTGGCGATGGTTTCGGCGATCAGCGGGCTCAGCACCAGCAACGGCCGGTAGGTGCCGGTCGCCATGCCGACGGTGAAGACCATCTCCCATTGGGAATGAGTCGAGAGGGCGTTGCCGAGATACGGCAGCAACTTCTCCGCACTGTCGCCGAACACCGAGACGATGACGTTGCCGCCGGTGAAGCGCGAGATGGTGACTGCGTTCTCGCCCGCCGGCGCGCCCATGTCGGCCGCCACCGTCGGCCACTTCATCCTGGCCAGGCTGTCCTCGTTCTCGGCCAGCACGACACGCCAGGTGTTGCCGAAGGTCCCCTTGTCGTTCTGGTGCAGCAGGAAGCCCGCGACATTGCGCAGGTACAGGCGCCAGAAGCGGCCTATCGAGGTGTTGGGCTGGAAGCCGTCGCGCAGAGCCCCCTGCTCGTAGTTGAAGCCGAGTTGCTTGATCAGCGGGCCGTTCAACACGATCAGTGTTTCTGCTCCCGGCGTGTTGCCGGAATGCTCGACGCCGTATTGAGGATCAGCCATCGCCTCGACCAGCGCCACCAGGATCGGCATGTATTCCGGCCGGCAGCCGGCCATCACGCCGTTCACCGCGACGTTCCACACTGTCGCCAGCCGGTTGTCGGGCAGCAGCTTGCCGATGGCGTGGTCGGGCGGCAGATCGGTGAAGGCCAGGAACTCGGCGATCTTCTCCTTGGTCGGCGGCACGATCGGCAGACCGTCGCTCCATCCGTTCTCCAGGAACAGGCGGTTGACCTCCTCGAAGCTGCCTTCGAACACGATGTCCTGCGGATCGGGATCGGCGGTCGCCTGCACCGCCGCGATGTCGCCCGTGAGGTTGCGGATGACGTGATCGACCGTCGTGCCGAGCACGTTTGCCCGCAGTTCTTCCCCCGTCTGGACATCGACATGGCCCGGCACCGTCGCCAGCGCGAGGTTCGGGTAGCCCAGTCCCACGGACGTCGTCTTGGCCTGGCCCAGGAAGCCCTCACAGCACAGCGAGGATGTCGGCACGCCGGCCCGCTCTGCAATCGCGCTGACCCGCAACACGGCGGGTGTGCAGCTTCCTCAACAGCCCATGCCGGAGACGACCGCGTCGATCTTCATCGACTTGATCTTCGCCGGCAATTCGGCGAGTACCCGGTGCTCGTCGTCGCCATGCGTCGAGCCGAAAGCGTCGTGGTCGACGAAGTTCACTTTGGTGAAGCGGTTCGATAGCTCGCCCTTGAGGATTGGCCAGATCTCGTCGCCGCGGAACAGGTCGTCCCACAGGAAGGCGATGGTCTTGCCTTCCATGCTGTCCAGACGCCGGGCAAGCGGCTTGATCTCCACGGCCTTCGCGCTGCGCGGCCAGACCACCGCGTAGTCGCTGCTGTTCCGCTGAGCCATGGTCCGGTCCTCCGTCACGTTTCGCGTTTCGCCTGTCTAGCGCCATCCAGGCGCACAAGACAACGCCGATGCAAGTCGTGCGAAATTGTCTTCTTGCAACGGAGCGCATTAGGCATCGCGCGACGAAGTCGTGTTGACATGCTTCGCACCGGGATGGGACCCTGTTCGCAAGTTGCCGTTGAGCAAACGCAAAGGGAGGTTTGTATGGAGACAATCAACAGGCGGTCCGTCGTGCTGGGTGTGCTCGGTGCCGCCGCTGCCGGCGGCCGCGCTTCCGCCCAGTCGCCGACCAAGTGGGATATGTACGCCATGACCGGCGTCACCCATCCGATCACGCTGCGCTACAAGGAATTCGCCGAAGAAGTGAAGAAGGCAACCAACGGCAAGCTCGACATCATCGTGCGGCCCGCCGGCGAGCTGCCGTTCCGAGCCACCGAGGTGGTCAAGGTCGCGGGCGACGGCCAGGTGCAGCTCGCCGAGGGCTACCAGGGCTTCATCTCGGGCGCCGTGCCGCTTTCCTCGATGGCCAGCCTGCCGTTCCTGGTGCGCAGCGGCCCGGAGCTCGAGAAGGTCTGGCCGATCATCGAGAAGTACACGACGCCCCTGTTCGCCAACGCGGGCGTGAAGAACCTTTTCTATCACACCTGGCCGGCGCAGAACATTTTCGGCAAGGGCAAGCCGATCCGCACCATCGAGGACTTCAAGGGCCGCAAGATTCGCTCGACCGACGGCAAGCAGGCCGAGATGCTGAAGCAGCTCGGCGCCTCGTCGGTCAGCCTGACCACGGCCGAGGTGCCGGTCGCCATGGAGCGCGGCGTGGCCGAAGGGTTCCTCACCGCCGGCTTCAACGTGATCGGCGCCAAGTGGTACGAGTTCGTGCAGTGGGGTTGGCTGGGCGACGTCCACATCGGCGGGCCTGACTACACGCTGATGAACATCGAAGCCTACAACAAGCTCGACGCCGACACGCGCGCCAAGCTCGATGCGGTGGCGAAGGACTTCGCGCCGCGGTTCCGCGCCGCCAATCTCGGCGCCGAAGCTAAGGACCTCGAGACCCTCAAGACCAAGTACAAGGTCGATCTCTACGTGCCGCCCAAGGAGGAGATCGACGTGCTGATCGCCAAGATGCAGCCCTACTGGGAGCAATGGTCCGCGTCGCAGGGCCCCGACGGAACGGCCATGCTCAAGGAGATCCGGGCGACGCTCGGGAAGTGACGCCCGATCCGCAAGCCGTGCCGTCGCCTCCCCCGGCGCCGCCCTCCAATCGCGGTGCGCTCGACCTCGTGGTCGAGCGAATCGCGTGGGCGTGCGGCGTGCTGGCCGCGCTCGCCATCGTCGGCATCTTGGTGATCGTGTGCATGGAGGCGGTGCTACGCCAGTTCCAGGCCTCGCTGCTGGTGACCGACGAGATCGCGGGCTATCTCAACGCCGCGGCGATCTTCCTCGGGCTGGCCTGGACCCTGCGCGAGGGCGGCTTCATCCGCGTCGAGATCCTCTACGACCGCGCCGTCGGCAATCTCAAGCGGGCGCTGCGCTGGCTGATCGTGCTGACCGCCGCGGCATTCACGGCGACCATCCTCTGGGTGTGCGTGCGCCACGTCGTCTATGCCTACGAGCGCGATACGAAGGCCGTCTCGATCATCGAGACGCCCGAATGGATTCCCCAGTCGGTCATGGTGCTCGGGCTGGCGATCCTGCTGCTCCAGCTCGTAGCCTGGATCGTCGACCGCGTCCGCCGCATTCCCTGAGCCCCCATGAGCATCGAACTTCTGACGCTGATCCTGGTGGTGAGCCTAGCCGTCATGCTGATGGCGGGGCAATGGACGTCCTTCGCGCTCGGCATGTGCGGCGTGCTCGTCCTCTATCTCAGCAAGGGCGTGCTCGGTCTCACCGCGCTTTCGTCGGTGATCTGGAACAACGCCAACAGCTACATCCTGATCGCCATACCGATGTTCCTGCTGATGGGCGAGATCATCCTGCGCAGCGGCGTCAGCGGCTATTTCTACCGCGGTGTCGTGGTGCTTCTCGGCCGCCTCCCGGGCGGCCTGCTGCATGCCAACATCGCGAGCTGCGCGGTGTTCTCCGCCGCCTCCGGCTCGAGCGTCGCCACCGCCGCCACCGTCGGCACCGTCGCCATCCCCGAGATGCTGTCGCGCGGCTACGAGCCCAAGACCGTGTTCGGCTCGATCGCGGCGGGCGGCACGCTGGGCATCCTGATCCCGCCCAGCATCATCATGGTCCTCTACGGCGCCCTGGTGGAGGAGTCGATCGCCCGCCTGTTCATGGCCGGCATCGTGCCGGGCCTGCTGATGGCCATGACCTTCATGATCTTCATCGCTGTCCTGCTGCTGCTCAAGCCGCACTATGCGCCGCCGCGCGGCGCCCCCGGCGACAAGCCCCGACTCGGCGAGGTCCTGCACGTCTTTCCCGTCCTCGGCCTGCTGGTGGTAGTGCTGGGCAGCATCTACGCTGGCCTCGCCACGCCGACCGAGGCGTCGGCGCTCGGCGCCGCGGGCGCCATCGTGCTGGCGACCGGCTACGGCAGGTTCAGCCGCCGCATCTTCGGCGAGGCGCTGATGGCCACGGTCAAGACCACCTGCATGGTCGTGCTGATCATCATCGGCGCGCAGATCCTGTCGACGGCGCTCACTTACTCCGGCGTGAGCCGCGGCGTCAGCGAATGGGTCATGGGCCTGGGCCTGGGCAAGTGGGAGTTCTTCCTCGCGCTGGTCGTTCTCTATGTCGTGCTCGGCTTCTTCGTCGACGGCATCTCGATGATCTACATGACCCTGCCGGTTCTCCTGCCGGTGGTGCAGGCCTTCGGATTCGACCTGATCTGGTTCGGCATCGTCCTCACGGTGCTGATCGAGCTCGGGCAGATCACGCCGCCGGTCGGCCTCAACCTGTTTGCCATCCACGCCATCTCGGGCGGACGAAAATTCTCCGAGGTAGCGATCGGGTCGGCGCCCTACGCCTTCCTGATGCTGCTCGGCATCCTTGCCCTTTGCCTGTGGCCCGGCATTGCGCTGTGGCTGCCCACGACGATGCGCGGCTGACAGGGAGTTCCCGATGCGTGACTATCTCGCTTGGCGCATGGCTTTCGGCGTCACCACACCCTCCACCAACACGGTCGTCCAGCCGGAGTACGACGACATGCGCCCGCCGGGCGTCACCAACCACCTTGGCCGCATGGTGATCCCCGACCTGCAGATCCGCACCAACGAGGATTTCGACGAATCGATCCGCCTGATCGACGCCGCGCTCGAGCCCGCGGTCGCGAGCGTGATGGATTGCCGGCCCAACGCCTTCATTCTGGGCATCTCCGCCCTCGCGGTGTGGGGCGGCAACGCCGAGTGGGGCGCGGAACTCAAGCGGCGTATCCGTAAGGTCGCGGGGTTCGACATCCCGGTCGCGATCGCCACCGACGCGGTCTTCGAAGCCCTCAGGCTCCACGGCGTGAAGCGCCGCATCGCGATCATGGAGCCCTATTTCCCGAGCATCGAACCCAAGATGGTGGGCGTGTTCGGCGCCGCGGGCTACGAGATCGTCCGCTACAACCACATGCGCGGCAAGAGCCCGACCACCTATTCCGTGGTCACGGCGCAGGACATGATCCGCGCCATCAAGGCGATCGATGGACCCGATGTCGAAGCGATCGTGCAGTTCGGCGCCAACCTGCCGATGGCCCGCATCGCCGACGAGGCCGAGCGGTGGCTCGACAAGCCGGTGATCTCGATCAACGTCGCCACCTACTGGCACGCGCTCAGGACGAACGGCATCAACGACAACCTCTACGGCTTCACGAGCCTGTTCTCGAAGTTCTAGGCTGGCTCGCGAGGGACGATACCTGATCGCAAACGCCTCGAGCTTCTTGCCGCTTTTCAGCGCGGCGACCAACCGAGCCCTGGTGCCGGCTGAGTCTCACGAACCTCGGGGCGAAGGATTTCGAGCCACAGACGCCGATGGCATTGGCGGAACGCCAGGAGCCTCGACTTGGAGAAGGCCGCCCTGTCCGCTCGCCCGTAGGGTCAAAAAACTGAAACGGCCAACGCGCCATCACGCCGCCTCTTGATGATAATAGCGCAGAAGCCCACCCAATCGCTCGCGGCACCGCACCGGCCCCTCGCGGTGGCGGTCCGTATCCCGGGGAAATAGAAGGATATTGCCTTTCCCCTGGTGATTTCGCTCTGCATGGAAATGATCGACATAGTCGCTCAGCACCCGCCGCAACGAGCGCTCGCCGAAGAGGATCACCTTGAATAGGCACTCCTCCTTGACCGACCTGACCCAGCGCTCCGTGTAGGCATTCAGATTGGGGCTGCGCGCAGGCAGCGCGAGCGGTTCAACCCGGCCTGACACAAGGATGGCCCGGAACGATCGGGTTACAATAATTTCGTGTCCCGATCGTGCAAGAGATAACGAAAGTCCCGAAGTGCGCCGCAGTCCTCCATGGTCGCGTTCCGGGCGATTTGCTTCATCCACCGCTCATCGGGATGAACAGTGATCCCGGCGATATCCACCCGGCGGCTCTCAAGATGGATGAAGAACAACACGTAGTAGGTTACCAGCCCGCGCAACGTCAGCACCTCGGCGGTGAAGAAGTCGGTCCCCGCCAACAGCGCGAGGTGAGTCCGAACGAACGTCGGCCAGGCGGCAGACCGTAGCGTCGCAGAATATTGCCAATCGTTTGATCCGAAATCTCGTACCCCAGATTGCCCAGTGCCCCCGCAATCCGATCATAGCCCCAGTCCCGGTTCTCGCTGGCCATCCGAATGATCAGCTCCTCGACCTCTTGCCTGATGCGAGGCCTGCCCGGGCCACGACGCGCCTTCGAGCCATCGAACTTGCGGGCGACAAGCTTACGATACCAGCCCAGGATAGTGTCCGGCCGGGCGACCGTGGCGATATCGGCAAGGACCTTGCGACCCAGGCGATGACCGATCTCGCCGAGCGCGCCTCGCTCGGCATCTGACAGCTTCGGTCGCCCCTTCAACTGGGCCTTCATGATGCGGTTTTCGGCGGCCAGATATTCGTTCCGCGCCAACAGCTCCTGGTCTACGGTCCCCGTTACGTAAGCTAGGATGCGCGCCCAATCCATAACGGCCCCTGCCCCGATCCTCGGCGACGGTGTCACGGACCGTCCGGAAAATTGTACAGGGGCACCTTCAGCACCGCTATATCGACCCTGCTTGACTGGCTGATCCTCGGCCGTTCCAGTATTTGGACCTTACGAGTTGCCGGACGCCTCGGCGCAACTCCGCTGGATTCCTGTCGATCATTCTCTTAGACGGCAGGGCGGCTGCGTATTTCGTCCGCCACCTTGCGCTTGAGAAATTGTCCGTCCTGAAGGTCGCCGTGGAAAGCGCCGTCTTCCACAACGACCTTGCCACGCAATATGGTGGCGGTCGGCCACGCCGTGACCACATGCCCCTCCCAGGGTGTGTAGTCAGTCTCGTGCAGGTCGGCAGCCCGGATTGTCTTCTCGATGCCCGTCTGCAGCAGCACTATGTCCGCGTCGGAGCCCACCGCCAACGCTCCCTTGCGGGGGTAGAGACCCAGGATCCGGGCGGCGTTGCTCGAAATCATGTCGACGAAATGGGCGGGCGAATAGCCCCTCTTCGTGACCATTTGCGTATACATGAGCCCGACGCGCGGCTCGACGCCGGAGTTGCCGCCCGTCACGTCGTCGATCCGGCTGCCCTGCAGCTTGGCGCGCAACGGGCAGCACAGCTCGTCGGTGGCGATGGCCTGGATGGCACCGCGATTGGTCGCCTCCCAGAGACGCTTCTGGTCCTCCGGAAACTTCAGCGACGGATAGGTGTGATACATCTGGCCGCCCGGACGCTTGTAGTCCTCGGCGTTGTACATCAGGTACTGGTGCAGGGTTTCGCCGTACATCGGAAAGCCGCGGGCGCGCGACGATTCGAGCGCCGCCACGCCGGTCGCCGCCGAGACATGCACCATGTAGAGGGCGGCTCCCTCGACGTTCTCGGCCAGCCGGATCACGCGATTGAAGGAGAGCTCCTCGCTGAGCGTGTTGTGCACTTCGGCCAGGTGCTCGAAGTGCACGCGGTTCTCGCGCATCAGCTTCTCGTACATGAACATGACGATGTCGTTGTCCTCGGCATGGATGCACGCGATGCCGCCCTGGGCCGCCACCACCTTCAGGGCTTCCCAGATGTGGCCATGAGGCATCATGAGCTGGCTGCCCATGCCCGGGATGATATCTGTCGTGAAGATCTTCACGCTGGCATGGCCGTCTTGTATCGCGTCGGCGAGCTGGCCGAAGTGGGCCATCGGCATGGCGCCCACCAGCATCAGATGGAAGCCGTAGTCGCAGTGGCAGGCGTCTTTCCACGTGCCCTGCCAGTGCTCGATCGACTGCTGGATGGTCCGATCGTGCGTGCATTGCACGAAGTCGATCAGCGTCGTGGTGCCGCCGTGCAAGGCCGCCCGGCTGACCTGCGCCGCCGGATCCGTGTAGACGACGGGCTGCCCCGACACTTTCCATTCCAACCCGCAGTGAATGTGAGGGTCGACGCCGCCCGGAATGACTAGGCGGTTCTCAGCCGACACGACACGTACCGCTTCCGGTAACGTGCCGGCGCCGCCGACCAGAACGATGCGTCCGTCCTTTACGCCGATATCGGCGACTTGGGTTCCCGTCGGCAGCACGCAGCTGCCCCCCGTGATGGCCAGGTCCAGCATCATGTTCCTCCTGCCGGAGAGGTGATGCGTGCAGGTTCGCCCGCAGCGAACCGTCGGAGGATCTCGTCCGGCTCGAGATCGCGTACGACGAAGACAAGACGACTGATGCGGTCGGCATCGGGCCAGCGCTCCAGCCATCGCGGCGGATAAAGCGCGTGCTGAACTGCGTGGATCGCCGCCGGCCCACCGGGGCGGTCGGCAAATTCGACTACTCCCTTGACCCGCAGCAGCTTTTCGCCGTGATCGCGCGCCAGACCGCCCAAAGCCATGGCAAAGCCCAGCCGGGTCATCGGCCGCTGCAATCGAACCGAAAGGGCGTAGATACCATGCGCATGAGCGACAGTCGCGCTCAGTCGCGGCCGCGGCAGCGCTTTGGGTGAGCCGCCGAACAGGATAGCGCCGGCATCGGCGTCGCTCGCGTCCACAATCGGCGCCGTTGTGTTCAAGGAAGCCAGCCGCTGGACGAGCGCGTCGGGCACCGGCGAAAGATCAGTCTTGGTGATCAGCAGAAAGTCGGCCACGGCTGCCTGCGCGGCCGCTTCGGGATACTGTTCGAGGGTCTCCGAGCCGATCACGGCGTCGACAGTGGTGACGACGCGGTCGAGCCTGAGCGAGGCCTCGAGAAAGGCGTCGGCCGACAGCGTGTAGAGAACAGGCCCCGGATCGGCCAGACCGCTGGTCTCGAGCGCGATGCGCCGGAACGGCGGCCTGCCGGCGATGGCCTGGCGCGCCCTCAGCAGCCGGTAGAAGGAATCGGCGAGCCCTTGATGTACGGCGCAGCACGTGCAGCCGTTGGGCAGTTCAAGCACGTCATCGACCGCGGCCTCCAGCAGGAGATGGTCGAGAGCGATGGCGCCGAACTCGCTGACGATCACGGCCGTATCCCGCAAATCGGGAACGGCGAGCACTCTGGAAAGAAAGGTCGTCTTGCCGCTGCCGAGAAAGCCGGTCAGCACCGACAGCGGGATCGGCTCGGTCGGCACACTCGCGAGGTCCGCGAGGTTACGGCTCACGGTTGGATCTCGCGGGACCGAGCTCGAGGGCCAATGCGTACCGCGCCTTTCTACGAGGACACAGGAACCGACGGCAGAGCCTCGTAAGGCGATCTTTGCGCAGTCACCAAGGCGGAGCAAGGCTCGTGCTCGCTGGACTTCGGCAGTGCGCTTTAAGTTGTGAAGCAGCCAGCACGGCCCTGTAGACTGACAGTCGAAACGTCCGAACCGTTTGTCGGTCTGACGTGCGAGAGGAGCTTCCTCGTGATGACTCAACACATTCGTCTCGATCGTCACCTGCCGCTTTTCCAGCAAGCGGACAAAGGCCACAATCGGTGGCATCCCGACATAGCACCGATCGTGCGCATCGCCCCGGGATCCGTCGTCGAAGTCGATACGCTCGACGGTCTGGACGGCCAGATCGGGCCGCGGACGAAGAATGAGGACCTCGCCTCGATCGATCTCGGGCGAGTCCATCCGATGACAGGTCCGGTCTATGTTGAAGGCGCCGAGCCGGGCGACCTTTTGGCGGTCAAGATCGAGGCGATCACCACCGCTGAGCGCGGCTTCACCTGCATCATGCCGGGCTTCGGTTTCTTGCGTGACCTCTTCCCCAAACCCTTTGTCGTGCACTGGGAAATGAGGAATGGAGTCGCACGCTCGAACGAGCTGCCCCGAGTCAGGATCCCGGGCGCACCCTTCATGGGCGTCATGGGCGTCGCGCCCTCGCACGAACTGCTTCAGCGGATCGTCGCGCGCGAAGCCGAGCTTGCCCGGCGCGGCGGCATGGCCATGCCGCCCGAGCCGGCCGGCGCCCTGCCCGCGGATCGTGCCATCGCCGCCGCAGCCTTCCGCACGATCGCGCCGCATGAAAACGGCGGCAATATGGACATCAAGCAGATCACCGCCGGGTCGACGCTCTACCTGCCGGTCTATGTGCCCGGTGCGCTATTCTCGGTCGGCGATGCGCATTTTGCGCAAGGAGATGGTGAATCCTGCGGCACGGCCGTCGAGACGACGGGCACACTCGTCGCCCGCTTCGATTTGTTGAAGGGCGAGGCCGGGCGACGCAAGCAGACCGATCCCTCATATGAAACAGAGGTTCCCCGGTCCGAGAGGGCGGCAGGGCGTCGTTTCTACGCCACGACAGGCATCTGCACGCCCAAGAGTGGCCGCGCCGAGTCCGAGGACCTGACCCTTGCCGCTCGAAATGCGCTCATCAACATGCTCGACTACCTCGGCGATGCTTACGGCTACTCGCGAGAGCAGGCCTATTGCCTTGCGAGCGTCGCCGTCGACCTCAAGGTGAGCCAAGTGGTCGATGTGCCGAACTTCATCGTCTCGGCGTCCTTGCCGCTCGACATTTTCGATCAGTAGATGCGCTGCTTCAGAGGCCCAGGCGGCAGAACGCTGCGAGCGAGCGGCGGACCAGAGCGGGATCGAGATCGCGGACGATGAAGGTCAGGCGCGACAGGCGATCATCATCGGACCAGCGGTCGAGATGGACCGGAGCGTGCACGAGATGCTGCACGGCATGCACCGCGACCGGCGTCTCGGCGCCGGCAACCCGGATGATGCCTTTGACGCGCAGCACCGCCTCACCATGGGCGGCAACGAGCATGCCGAGCCAAATGCCAAAGGCGCCCCAGTCGATCGGCTCTGCGAAGCTCACGGTGAAGGAGACGATGCCGCCGTCGTGGCGCGTGACGTCGTGGCGATGCGCGTGTGCGGGCCCGGCTGCCTGCTCGGCCGCCAGCCAGCGCCGCACCTCGGCCGATTTGCCGGCTGGGTCGAAGATGTCCTGGGCGAGCAGCTCGCGGGCCGCCGGCGGGGCGTTCGCCGATAGGAAGAGCGGCGCTATGGGGTTGATGGCGTGCAGTTCGGCTTGCAGCGTATCGAGCGCCGCGGGCTCGGCCAGGTCCGTCTTGGTCACGATCAGCCGGTCGGCGACGGCCGCCTGCTTCAGCCATTCCGGCTGACGCGCGCGCTGTGAGGCGCTGTTCACCGCGTCCACTGTGGTGACGACGTTGCCCAGGCGAAAATGGTGGCAGATCACCCTCTCGCTCATGACCGTGGCCAGGATCGGCGTCGGATCGGCGAGACCCGTCGTCTCGATCACCAGCCGACGGAACGGCATCACCTCGCCGCGCTCGCGCCGTCCCCAGAGGGCGCGGATCGTCTCGCTGAGATCGCCGCGGATCGTGCAGCAGATGCAGCCGCTCTGCAGCAGCACGAGGTCGCCTTCGACGCGCTCGACCAGGCGATGGTCCAGGCCGACCTCGCCGAACTCGTTAATGAGCACGGCGCAGTCGGCGAAATCCGGCGCCGCCAGCAGGTGGCGCAGCAGGCTCGTCTTGCCGCTGCCGAGGAAGCCGGTGATGACATTGACGGGGATGAGTTCCCGCCCTTCCATCGCTATGCTCCCGCGCCCGGTGGGGGCGTGAGCGCCTCGAGTCGCTCGATGAGGCTGGGATCGAGCGGATCGAGCGGGCACCCGCAGATCGTGGCACCGGCCCGCCAGACCGCCAGGAGACTGTCGGCCATCTCGGTCTTGCCGGTGCGGCTGCTGAGCAGGAAGGCGCTGCCCTGCCAGTCGTCGAGCCTCAGGCCGAAATGCGTCAACACCTGGTTGGCGAGGCGGACACGGCGCTGCCGCGCCGCCCGGCGCGTCGCGCCCTCGTTGCCGATGGCAGTGCCGCTCCAGTCCTCTGCACCAACCAGGGTGCCGCACAGGCCGCACATGGGCGGACGCACTACGCTTTCTTGCGCGGCGAGCGGCGGGCGAAATCGTCGGCCATCTCGTTCATGGTCACGAACCTCACGCCGGGATGGCGAATCATATAATGATACAGCCGTTCCAGCATCATCAGCACCTGCGGCCGTCCCGACACGTCGGGATGGATCGTGATCGGAAAGACGGCGTAATCGTACTCGCGATAGACCCAGTCGAACTGGTCACGCCACATCTCCTCCAGATGGCGCGGGTTGACGAAGCCGTGGCTGTTCGGCGCCTTCTTGATGAACATCATCGGCGGCAGGTCGTCGAGATACCAGCTCCCTGGGATCTCGATGAGGTCGGTCTCGTGGCCGCGCACCAAGGGCTTCATCCACTCCGACGGCCTCTTGTTGTAGTCGATCTTGGTCCAGCTGTCGCCCACGCGCACGTAGTAGGGCTGGAAGTCGTGATGCATCAGGCTGTGGTCGTACTTGATGCCCTTCTTCAGCAGCAGGTCGTTGGTGACATTGCTGAATTCCCACCACGGCGCGACATAGCCGGTGGGACGCTTGCCGGCGAGCTTCTCGATGAGGCCGATGCATTTGTCGAGCACCTCCTCTTCCTGGGCCGGCGTCATCGCGATCGGGTTCTCGTGCGAATAGCCGTGGATGCCGATCTCATGGCCGGCGGCAGCGACCGCCGCCATCTCCTTGGGAAGGTCTCGACGGAATGGCCTGGGATGAACCAGGTCGTCTTGGTGCCGAAACGCTCGAAGAGCTTCAGGAGCCGCGGCGAGCCGACCTCGCCCGAGAAAATGCCGCGCGAGATGTCGTCGGGTGAATCCTCGCCGCCGTAGCTGCCCAGCCAGCCCGCCACGGCGTCGACGTCGACGCCAAACCCACAAAGACTCTCCTTGGTCATTGTCGTCCTCCGCTAGAGCGGTTCCCGATCTCTTGAAACGCTTACGGTTCCAAGAGATCGTGAACGCGCGAAGTGGAGATCTCGGTTTACCGTGTCGTTGGAACGATGATGAACTCAAATGAGCACTCCCCCAGCCTCGTCCATGGATGCTTCTCCAGCGTCGGCCGCGCCCTCGAGAATGAGGACATCGCGCGCCGACCAGCGCGCGAGCACGCTATCGCCGATATCCAGCGGGCCGCGAAAGAAGTCGACGTCGAGGACGTTGGCAACAAACCCTTCGCCGGTTGGTCGCTCGATCGTGACTTTGACGTAGGATCCCTGGTATTCGATCGCGTGCACCTCGCCGAGAAGCGAATTGACCTTGTCGGATGCCGCGGCACAGCCTTGCGCCTTGCTTACCGAGATCCGATCGCGGCGGACCGAGCCGACAAGACGCGATCCGCGGACGGGCACCTCCCCGATTACGGCCGTCGAAAACGAGGCACCGTGCTCGTCGACCACGATTGCATGTTCGTCCGCGACGCTCTCCACGGTCCCGGAGAGAACGTTCTGGCCGCCCATGAAGCGGGCCACATACGCGGTCCGCGGTGCCGTGAAGATTTCACGGGCGCTCGCCGCCTGCTCGATGCGTCCCTGCGCCATGACGACGACCAGATCGGCGACCGCGATTGCTTCGAGCTGCGTGTGCGTCACGTGAATGAAGGTGATGCCGAGCTCCTTTTGCACGCGCCGCAGCTCGCCGCGCATGCGCAATCTCAGATATTCGTCGAGTGCCGAGAGAGGCTCGTCGAGCAGCAGCACGCGCGGATTGGTGATGAGCGCGCGAGCGAGTGCCACACGCTGTTGCTGGCCTCCGGACAGCTGCACCGGAAGCCGGTCGGCGAAGCGCTCCATACGCACTTTTGCCAGGAGCTCTCGTGCCTGCCTGTGGCGTTCGGCCTTGCTGGCGCCGCGCAGCTTCAGCGAGAAGGCGACGTTGTCGAGCACGCTGCGGTGCGGAAAGAGGGCGTAGCTCTGGAACATCATCGCCGTGCCACGCTGCACCGGCGTCAATCCCACGACCGGCTCGCCGCCAATGCGGATCTCTCCGGTGGTCGGCGTTTCGTGCCCAGCAATCATGCGCAGGATCGTCGTCTTGCCGCAGCCGGATGGGCCCAGAAGGCAGCAGTAGGCCTTGTCCGGAATCGTCAGGCTGAGATCGCTGACCGCCGCCATGTCGCCGAAACGCTTGGTGACGCCGACAATCCTGATCTCTCCGTTCCTGGTTCCCGATGGCATGTGACGCTCCGCTGATCTCACATCGGCTGGCCGGTTCCTCGCGTGCGCCGGCGCTGGATGACGGCGATCGAGATGAGTCCGGCACCGATGGCGATGAACGAGACGATGGTGGTCACGGTCCCCACCGCGAACAGCGCCGGCGAAGTGACGTTGGTTGTCATGGCCCAGATCTCCAGCGGCAGCGTATTCCGGGTGCCGGCCGTGAGCACGGTGCGGGGAAACTCGTCGTAGGAGAGGGTGAATCCGAACAGCGCGACACCGATGATGCCGGGCAACAGGATGGGCAGGACGACCTCACGCATGCGCTGCCAGGGCGTGGCGCCGAGGTCGGTCGCAGCCTCCTCATAGGCCCGGTTGAACCGGCCCAGGACGGCGAACATGATGAGGAGCCCATAGGGCAGCGTCCAGGTGAGCTGGGCGCCAAGGGCGGAGGTGTACCAGTCGATGTCGAGGCCGAGCAGCTGGAAGCCCACGGCGATGCCGAGACCGACGAACAGCCCGGGCATGATGAGGCTGGCGATCGCCAGGTAAAAGACGACACCCGATCCGGGAAAGCGCCGACGGAAGGCAAGACCCGCGGCCACCGAGAGCACGACCGTCAGCACGGCGACGATCACGGCGAGCACGATCGATCGTTGGAAGGAGCCGCCGATGTCGCCGACGCGCTCGGCCGTCACCAGGGCGTGGAACCATAGGAACGAGAAGCCCGTCATGGGGAAGGTCAGCCCGCCCGTCGGCCCCTGGAAGGACAGGATGTAAATGACGGTCATCGGGCCGTAGAGGAAGAGGACGAACAAGGCGAAGAACGAGGCAAAGACATAGAATGTCCATGGCCGGGGGCCCGCTGCTTGTTTCATTGAAGCATCCTCCCTCAGGCGATCAGTTCTTTGCGGATGTCGACGAGGCGGAGGATCCCCGACACCATCAAGGTCACGATGGCGACCAGGATCATCGCGTTGGCGGCCGCCGGCGGATACTGGATGGCCGAGATCTCGTTCGACAACGCCGATACCACCGAAGCGCTCTGCCCGCCGCTCATTGTCTTCACCACGAAGAAGTCTCCCATCACCAGCGTGATGACGAAAATCGAGCCCAGCGCGATGCCGGTCTTCGACAGCGGCAGGATGATCTCGCTGAAGATCCGCCAAGGTCCGGCGCCGGCGTCGTACGCAGCCTCGATCAGGCTGCGATCGATGCGCGCCATGGAGTTGAAGATCGGCACCACCATGAACAGCGTGAACAGATGGACGTAGGCGACGATCACGGCGAAGTCGGAGAACAGCAGGAACTCCAGGGGCTGGCTGGTGATACCCGCCCCCTCCAGCGTCTGGTTGAAGATGCCGTTGCGTCCGAGAAATGGGATCCACGAGATCATCCGGATGATGTTCGACGTCCAGAACGGCACCGTGCACAGCAGGAAGAGCCCGATCTGCCAGAGCAGGGTGCGCACATGGAACACCAGGAAATAGGCGATGTTGAAGCCGATGAGCAGCGTCACCGCCCAGACGATCAGCGCAAACTTGAGCGAGCTGAGATAGAGCCGCAGCGTCACGCTCGACGAGAAGATCTCGACGTAGTTGTCGAAGATGAAGGTTGGATAGAGCCGCCCCTGGCCGTAGTCGAAGAAGCTGACGGTGACGACCACCAGCATCGGCAGGCCGAAGAAGAGCACGAGAATGAGGGCGACTGGCGCGACCTGGAGCCAGGACGCGAGCCGAGGCAAAGCTTTCACCGTCTCCTCCGCCGCTCGGCATCGGAAAGGATTTCGGCGGGACAGGCTGCTTGCCCAGCCGCATACGGATACCTGCAGATCACCCTGAGATGAACTCGTTCCAGCGCCGCGTCAGGTAACGGTTTTCGTCCATCAGCGTGTTCCAGCACGCGATCTTTCCGGTACGCTCCGCGAACGAGCCGCCGTCGCGGACCTGCCCCTTCTTTTCCATCAGGTTGCCGTAGGGGTCCTTGATGTCGACGGCCGCCGGCTTGCCGTCGTACCAGTAGTCCCATTCGTCGGCGCTCAAGAACTTCTTGGCGGTTTCGGGAACCGTCGAATAGTAGCCTTGCCGGGCGACGAAGCCGCCGGTCCAGCCCGAGTTGTGCCAGTTCATGTAGTCGATCGCTGCATCGAGCTTCATCCCGCTGAGATGCGCCATCGGACAGAGGATGCTCGACCAGCTCCGATAGCCTTCCTTGAGTGGCACGTAGGTGCAGGGGATGCCGCGAGAGCGCACCGCCGTCACCGCCGGCGACCACATCGACTGGATGACCACCTCACCCGACGCCATCAGGTTCACCGACTGGTCGAAATTGGTCCAGAAGGCGCGGAAATGTCCCCCTTTCTTGAAATCGAGCATGATCTTGATCGTCTTATCGATCTCCTCCTTGGTCATGTTGCCCTTGTCGCCGTACTTGATATCGCCGCGGGCTTCGAGGGCCATCGCTACATCCATGACGCCGATCGAAGGGGTGTTGACGAGGGCGGCCTTGCCCTTGAACTCGGGGTTCAGCAGTTCCTTCCAGCTGTCGACAGTGCGGCCGATGAGATCGGGCCGCACGCCGAGCGTGTCGGCGTTGAACATGGTGGGAATGCCGCTCAACCACTCGGTCGGCTTCGTCGAGAATTTCTTGCCTTCCGGCGAGTCATAGTACTGGATCTTCATCGGCGAAGTGCCCTGGGTCGAGACTTTGCGGCCGTCCGCGTACTCGCCCTTGGTGAAGAGCGTAAGCGTCTTGTCCCAATACTTGTACTTGCTGACCGGAATCGGCTGAACGATGCTCCGGCCGACGAAGTAGTAGAGCAGGAAGGTGCCGAGATCGTTGATGTCGATGCTCTTCGGCTGGGTCAGCGTTCGATTGGTTTGAGCGTCCGGATCGATCGCCTGCATCTCGACCGTGAAGCCCAGTTCCTTCGTCGCCTGGTTGGCGATCTCGACGATGTTCGAATAGGACCCGCCGACTTGGACCAGCTTGATGTCCTTGATGTTCTGGGCCCAGATGGTCGGGAAGCCCCGCACCAAGCCCGAGCCAACAGCGAGGCCGGCGCCTACCGCTGCTGCATTCAAAACCTGCCGACGCTTGATCTTACGCTTGTGCTTTTCCTCCACTGTTCTGGTCATCGCGCGCTCCCTTGCAAGAGGTAACCAACACGACCCAAGGGCTGGGCGCTCCACCTACCTCATGACGGGCAATGGCGATCGGTCGACAAGGTCTGCGAAGTTTCCCACCCCAATTCTTTGCGTACCATCTTTCCACAGACACGCATGGGGAAATGTCGTCCCCGGCTGCCGGCGAGTCAATCTCTATCGGCGACGAAGTACCGAGTGTCGAACGGTGGAGGGAGCGGCATGGCCGCGATCGAACTCGATAGCCGTGCGGGGGTACAGTCGACCTTGTCCGCGCATCGATCGCCTAGTCGCTTCACCCCAACCTGTTCACGATCCAGGTTAAAGGTTCACTGCTCGAATCGCTCGCGGCCATCCCGCGGAACCATGTGCGCCACGATGCGTTCACCCATGTGTTGCGGGCCATGATGGGTCGCACCCTGTCCATCGAGGGCTTCCGCGCAACGCTGCAGCAGAACTAGCTGCCCGCAAAGACATCAGCGTGCTCGCCAGGCTCATACTCACGCGCCCATGGCTGCCGCTCCATCCACCACCACCACCACCACGGCGACCGAGAAAGTCTGGGGACGAAAATGACAACAAATGGCCTGAAGATGACCTCGCTGACCAGCGCGTTGCTCGACGACCTCCTAGCTCCTCATCGCACGCCGTGTCTCTCGCTGTATCAGCCGACACACCGGGCCTATCCGGCCAATCGGGAAGACCCGATCCGGTTTCGAAACCTCGTGAAGGAACTGGAAACATCCCTCCGCCAGAAGTATCCGACCGCCGAAGCGCACCTGCTCCTGCAGCCGTTCGCCGCGCTTACGCGAGATCGCGACTTCTGGAACCACACTCTGGACGGGCTTGCCGTGCTGGGTGGTCCAGGCTTCTTCAGGACGTTGAGGTTCCCGCAACCGGTCATGGAACTGGCCGTCGTTGCCGACAGCTTTCACACCAAGCCGTTGCGGCGGTTTCTCCAAACGGTGGATCGCTTCCAGGTCCTCGGGCTGAGCCTCCATGCGCTTCGGCTTTTTGAGGGCAACCGACGGGCACTCGACGAGGTCGATCTCGCCCCCGGAGTCCCGCGCACGATCACCGAGGCCCTGGGCGGGGAGTTGACTGAACCGCACCAGACCGTCGCCTCGTACGGAGGCGTCGGCGGATCGAGCGTGCCCATGCGCCACGGCCACGGCGGGAAGAGCGACGAGGCAGACATCGACGCGGACCGGTTCTTCCGGGCCGTCGACCGCGCGGTACTGGAGCACTATTCCCGGCCCTCGGGGCTGCCGCTCATCCTTGCCGCGCTGCCCGAGCACCATCATCGCTTCCACCAGGTCAGCCAGAACCCGTTCCTGGTCAGTCAGGGAATCAGATTCAATCTCGATTCCTTGTCGGCTGACGAACTGCGGGTGCAGGCCTGGGAGGTTATCGAGCCAAAGTATCCGGCCCGGCTGGCGGCGCTGAAAGGCGAGTTCGAGCACGCTCGATCGAGGGGGATCGGCAGCGACGACCTGGCGCAGGTTGCCGAGGCTGCCGTCTCCGGACGGGTCGCGACCCTGATGATCGAGGCCGGTCGCCAGATCGCCGGGCGACTCGACGGTGCGACGGGGCGGATCGAGTCCGCCGACCTGAGCGATCCGCAGGTCGACGATCTGCTCGACGATCTCGGCGAGCTGGTCGTCAGCAAGGGCGGGACCGTACTGGTGATTCCCACCGAGCGCATGGCGCTGCAGACAGGATTGGCCGCGACCTATCGCTATTAGATCCACACAGGAACGGTTACCGACATGCAGATCCAGATCAACACGGACAACAATATCGAAGGAACCCAGGACCTCGCCGCGAGCGTCAAAGGGGTGGTGGAGAGCGCCCTGGAACGATTCAGCGGCCGGATCACACGGGTCGGAGTCCATCTCGGCGACGAGAACAGCCGCAAGAACGGCCACGACGACAAGCGCTGGATGATGGAAACCCGCGTGGAAGGTCGCCAGCCTGCCGGCGTGACGCATCGGGCCGCTACTCTCGATCGGCTGTGGACGGAGCGGCCGAGAAAACGAAGTGATCCCTTGAGAGCGTCGGCGACCGTTGGCATCCTCATAGGAACGCGCCTCGCGATCGCGCCAGGCGCCATTTCCAGATCCGAGAACTGCAGATGGTGCGTTCGGCCGTCGATCGTATGGTCAAAAAACTGAACCAACTGCCGGGACATCACGCCGCCTCTCGATGGTAATAGCGCAGGAGCCCGCCCAATCGCTCGCGGCATCGCACAGGTCCTTCGCGCTGCCGATCGTCTACCCGAGGAAACAGCAGGACGTTGCCCTTCCCCTGATGATTCCGCTCGGCATGGAAATGGTCGAGATAGTTGCTCAATGCCCGCCGCAACGAGCGCTCGCGGACCAGGATCACCTTGGACAGGCACTCCTCCTTGACTGACCTGACCCAGCGCTCCGCATGGGCATTCAGGTTCGGGCTGCGTGCCGGCAGCGCGAGCGGTTCGACCCGACCCGATGCAATGATGGCCCGGAATGACCGCGTGAACTTGGTGTCGCGGTCGTGCAGGAGATAGCGGCAATCCCGCAGCGCACTACAATCGTCCATGGTCACGTTCCGGGCGATTTGCTTCATCCACGCCTCCTTGGGATGAATCGTGATCCCGGCGATGTATATTCGGCGGCTCTCGAGGTGAATGAAGAACAGCACGTAATAGGTCATCAGCCCTCGCAGCGTCAGCACCTCGGCCGTGAAGAAGTCGCTCCCCGCCAACAGAGCCAAATGGGTCCGAACGAAGGTCGCCCAAGCGATCGTGCGTCTGCGTTCTGGCGCCGGCGGCAGGCCGTGGCGCCGCAAGACATTGCCAACCGTTTGATCGGATATCTCGTGTCCCAGATTGGCCAGCGCCCCCGCGATCCGGTCATATCCCCAGTCCCGGTTCTCGCTGGCCATGCGAATGATCAGCTGCTCGACCTCCCGCTTGATCCGAGGCCTGCCCGAACCTCGGCGGGCCTTCGAGCCATCGAACTTCCGGGCAACGAGCTTCCGATACCATCCCATCCCAGGTTGGTGTCGGGCCGGGCGATCGTCGCGACGTCAGCGAGAACCTTGCGGCCCAGGCGATGACCGATCTCGCCGAGCACGCCTCGCTCGGCGTCCGAGAGTTTCAGCTTGCTATTCAGTTGCGCCTTGAGAATGCGGTTCTCGGCGGCCAGATATTCGTTCCGCGCCAGCAGCTCCCGGTCCACTGTCCCCGTCACGTAGGCCAGGATGCGCGCCCAATCCATAACCGCCCCCTGCCATACACCGGCCCTCGGCGACGGCTTCATGGACCGTCCGCAAAATTGTACTGAGGCGCCTTAGGAACTGCTATCCGACGCCCGCCTAACTGACTGGTTTGTCGGCCGATTCAGTTCTTTGACCATACGGGCAAAGGGGACCCCGACATATGATCCTCTGTGCCGGAAAATTATCTAGCGAGAAGCTGAGTGACCGACCGGGAGGATCACGAACGGGCACCGCGAACCGCTCCCAAATACAGCCCCCTGCTCCGTTACGATGACTGCAGAGTCTCCTGAAATCAATGTCTTCGCCGTGCTCATAGGTTCATGCACAATCACCCCAGTGGCGACCCCAAGCCGTCGCGCGACGACATCGAGATGACTAAGGAAATCCGCAAGGCCGCCGAGGCGCTGGGCATCACAATCCACGATCACCTGGTGATCGGCCGCAAGGGCCATGCGAGCTTCCGGAGCCTGGGGCTGATCTGACCTCACACTTTGCGCACCTACTGGGCCACTCGGGCTCACTGTCAAACGTATTTGCTTTGGTCCGGCTCAGATAGTTAGCGCGATACCTCCTTTGCGCAACAGAGATAAGGAGGCGTAGTGACGTGGCGTAGAAAGACAAACGATCGGCGGGGGGCGCTCGGCGAACCCGACAAGGGTCGACTACGAGCATCACAACAAGCGATGGGGAGCTGTGGCGTAGGTTCAAATCCAGGGAGCGCAACCAGCTTTACTTGCTGCTACGAGCCGCAGCGTTAGTTCAAGGCGCGGACCCGCAGCCACTCAATACCGAACAAAAATTACACTGCCGACCCGGAGACAGTGCAAGGCTCGGAAGCAAGCCGAATTTTAGAACGAGCCCCTAAGCCGGACGTAGGCGGCGATAGGTCGCCCCAAGCAGTGTAGTCGAGCGCCAGTTGCGGTTGAGGCTGCCGACGATCGCCAGCCCGGCGTTGATTCGATCCTGGTGGCGTCAAGTCGGCCTCAAGCCGTGCCTACGTCAGGGTAACAGCTGGGGGGCTTAGAGCGCCACAGTCGAAAGCCATGGAACGGCGGCGCTGTAGCTGGTTGCGTCCCGCGTCACCGGAGAGGCTATCCCGGGTGAGGCCCCGCCTGCCTGACTGGCGTCGTTCTGCTGTGACGCACGCTTGGGCGCGCCCTGCCGCACGACCTGCTGCGGCGGTGGCGCCTGTGGTCGGTCTTGCAGGATGGCCGATTTGGCGAGCATGCTCGGCGCGGTGCGTGCAACGTCCCGGCCGGTGACCATCGGCGGCGCGTCGACGGCAGGAAGCATCGTCTCGAGGGCGGGGAGCGGTCCCGGTGGCGTGGCGCTGTTGCCGAAGTCGCGCTCCGTCAGCGTCGGCGGCGGTTCGGCGGACGGCACTGTGAGGTTGATGTGCGGCTCGGCCGGCCTTGGCAGCGGCGCCGACGCGGCCTCCGAGGGGCTGGGCGCCGGGGCTGCTGGCGCGAGGGCAGATGCTCCCGATGGCAGCCTTCGCGCCGCCTGCTCCGCCGCTGGCACGGCCGGTGCCTCAAACGGCGCCGTCGGCCGCTCAAGCGTGAGCTCGACCGTCTGTTCGCTCAGCCGCTCCTCGCGCGGCAGCGTCTCGGGCAGCAGGGCTGCCAGCGCCGTCGCGTGCAGCAGCGCGGAGCCGACCACGGCCAGCACCGACATGCGGTGGAAACGCCAGGTGGTGACGTCGTCCGATTGGTCGATCATTGGCAGACTTCGAGCGGCAGACCCTGGCCGTGGGCGGCCGTCAGGCAGTCTGCGGTGCTCTTGAGGGCATCGCGCCGGAAGTACACGGCACGCAGCTGATAGGCGCGGGGCATGTTCTCACGGGCGGAGGCCGCTACGAAGCCGCCCCACGACCAGCCCCCATCGCCCGCTGATCCTGACCCTGACGCACCCGAGGCCGCGCCATTCGCCGCCGCACTGGGTGCGCCACTGCCAGTGGCAATGCCGAGGCTGGGAGGGCCGGCAAGGGGACCGACCGAACTCGGCGCGCCAACGCTGCCAACGGTGCCACTTCCACCGCTGCTTCCACCGACACCGGCATCCGTTGCGCCACTGCCCACGCTGGCCGCAGCGGCTCCACTTGCGCCGCCGCCCACGCCGGTCGCCCCTGCACTGGCCGCGCCACCCGCGCCGGTTTCGCCGGCACCGGCGGCTGCTCCATTTCCGCCGCCGCCTGCACCGCCACCACCGGCTCCACCCGCACTGGCGGCTCCGCCACTTGCGCCACCGCCTGCACCGCCACCACCGGCTCCGCCCGCACTGGCGGCTCCGCCACTTGCGCCGCCGCCTGCACCGCCACCACCGGCTCCGCCCGCACTGGCGCCTCCGCCACTTGCGCCACCGCCTGCAGCGCCACCACCGGCTCCTGCACCGCCACCTCCGGCGCCCGCACCACCAGCTCCAGCACCACCACCTCCAGCACCTGCACCACCACCTCCAGCACCTGCACCACCACCTCCAGCACCTGCACCACCACCTCCAGCACCTGCACCACCACCGCTGTTGCCGCCACCACCACCACCGCTGTTGCCGCCACCACCACCGCTGTTGCCACCACCACCACCGCTGTTGCCGCCACCGCTGTTGCCTTGACACTCATCTATCGCCCAGCCGTCCAGGCTCACTGCGGCACGCGCCGGGTTATCAGCGGAGGGTGGGATGATCGGGTTCGCATCGGCCGCTACACCCAGGCAGAGGCTAAGAGCAGTGAGCGGCAGGCCGACTAAGATAGTGCGCAACACGCGATTGGATAACGAACGGCGGCCTGGCAGCTCTGGCTGATGAACGCCAGTCGCGAATTGAGTGCTCACCTGTGTGTGCCTCCGAAGTACGCCGTCAAGGAACCGCGGTTTGTATGGACCGTGAGGTTTGCTGCACAAACAGCGGAGGCGGCCGAAACGTTGTCTATGAAAGTCAAAAATTTCGGCGGAATGACGGAATAGCGAAATCGAAATCACGCGCCTCCCAGGGATCAGACCAGACCAATCCACTGTCCAGGTCGGGCATTCACTGCTCGGCGTCCGTCCTTCGAGCCCGCCAGGTGTGGCTTTGGCGCGGCGGCTCAGGGCTTCTATCGCTGGGTGCGTACCTACTGTGGCTGCCGATCGGCCGCCAAGTCGGCCCATGTATGTGCCATTCGACGCGACCACCGCAGCCAGGGCAGCGGTAGTGCTGGGCATTACCGGACCCTGGCGGCTTGTCGAGCTGGGCTTTGTCGATCTCCCAAATGCAACGTGGGCACCACAGGAACGCGAGCGTTACCGGGGCCGCCGACCGGCAGAAAGATCATGTGGCCGAATCTTCGGCACGCCTCGCCCCGCACACGGTTGGCCTGTATGGCGTTGACCGGTGCAGCGAAAACGCGCTGTAGCAAAGAGCCGATCACGCCAGCGAGGATCATCGGTCGGCACGATGCGCTCGCCGTAACAGCGCGGGCAGTAGACGTGCAGCTCAAGGCCGTGGCGGCCGACGTCGCCTGTTCCCAAATCATCGGCCTGCACTGACAGGAAACCGTGCGGCATGCGGGCGCGCAGCAGTGCATGCATGCCGTGACGGGAACGGGAACGGGAACGGAGTGACAAGCACCGGTGACAAACAGGCGTGGGGCTTGTCTACCAGGCGAACGCCGTTCGCCGGCACCCCCCGTGGCAGCACCGGCAATACGCTGGTGGCCGCCTCCGCCGTCACATAAAGTTCCGGGAGCGGCAGTGGAACGTTGGCGAAGACGCGCCGTTCCTTGGCCAGGGGCAGCTTCTGCACCCGATGCACCATCACACCAACGGAGGCACGCATGGCCAGCGAAGAAACCAAGATCACGTCCGGCAGCCTGATCGCGGCGGAAAAGGTCGAAGGAACCGACGTCTACAACATGCAGGGCGAGAAGCTCGGCACGGTCGACGACATCATGATCGACAAGGTGAGCGGCAAGGCGATCTACGCCCTCATGTCGTTCGGCGGCTTTCTCGGCATCGGCGAAAAGTACCATCCCTTGCCCTGGTCGACGCTGACGTACGACGAAAGCAAGGGCGGCTACGTCGTCAATCTCGACAAGGCGATGCTCGAGAACGCGCCGACCTACGGCATGAACGAGGACTTCCGCTGGACTCCGGACTACGGCCGCCAGGTCGATAAGTACTACGGCGCGCCGAGCTTCTGGTAAGGCGAGGTCCGACCAGGAATTGGGCCATCCCGCAAGAACGGGCGTCGCGCGGCCAGACCGGCGCGCGGCGCCCTTTTGCTGCCCGTGAATCGGGTCAGTGAATGGTCGTCTGCCGCGGTTCTGGACCAGACGGCCGGTAAATGATCGTCACCGTCCAGTGCTGCGCGCCGCCCGGGGCTGAGTCGGGGACCGGCAGCGTCCAGCCGCTGATCTTGTCGAACCCGCTCTGTTCGGCCCACCAGGAGGCCGCTGCCTTTTCCGCTTGGGCCCGGGTGGCCGCCGTGAACGCTCGCCAAAACTTTGCCGTCTTCAACATTCCAGTCGGTACCTCTCTCTCCCGCCGCCTACTCTAGAGAGCCCCTGTTCGAGCGACATCTTCAAAGTCCGGCTTACCCACATCGCCCTCTTCGCCGGCTACCTCCTCGCCCAAGGCATGGCGGAACATGTGCGGCGTCACCCGTGATGCCTGCGCGTCGCATTGGTTCCATGCCGACGCGAGCCCGTAGCCTCGCCATCACTCCCGGTGGCGCTGTCGCGCCCGCCACTCCCATGCCGGCACGCAGCCGTGCGCATGCACACCACGGCGCTCGGCGGCGGCCTTCGCGTACTCGCCCACATAGTCGCGACTGTACCGCACGAACGCCCAGGCCAGCCCCTCACGAACCATGATGGCGCCCAGATCCTCACCCGACGCCCGGCAAATGGCGACGATGCGGCCGTAGCGGTCGCGGTCCTTCTCCTGGCAGACGATCGACCGACCTGCAGTCAGCGCTTTCAACCTGGTCGTTGCGAGACTGCCCGCCGGCCAGCCATCGGGGCAAACCTGCTTGGCCTCGGGAGCGTCGATGCCCCATAGCCGATAAATGACGCCGCCCTGCTTGAGCGTGTCGCCGTCGGTCACATTCTGCGCTGAAGTTGCGGCAGGGTATGCGGTCATCGTCGCAATTAAGACCGCAGCCATTGTCGGCCAGCAGGGCCCCATGTTTCTCACCGCACTGTTTGCCGGTACACGGTTACGTCGCCCAATTTCTCGATATAGCCAAAAGCACACTCATAGTCGCCGCGCGTCAAGCGCGGATCTCCGTGATGAGATGCCACTCTGCTAACCCACGCACGGCATTCGTTCAATCCACCGACATTCATGGCGCTTTGGTGCCGCGATAGATTGCGCCGATCCGGATAGTAGAAGGCGTCCACGACTTCCCAAGGCGCCGGGCCGGAACCCCAAATGCAACCCGCCACTATGTTCTTCGGGTTACCAAATCCGAACCAGACGCCGATGACAATTGCTACGAGCAGCCATCGCCACATCCGAGCACTCCCCAATGGGTGGACGAAGTGTACAACCTCGAGCCGTCCATGGACACCAACAAGACGCGGTAAGGTTGCGCCGCACATTAAACGGCTGCTAAGTTGCTCGGCGCACAGACCGTTGGGGAAGCCATGAAAGCGTTGGCTTTGGTCGTTACGCTACTGAGCGCGCTAGCCTGGACTAGTACACAGGCGCAAGTCCTTCGCTGCGATATCAATTCAAAGTACCAATGCACCGCCGATGGTGGGTGCACTACAGTAAGGCCGACCATTTGGAATGTTGTCGACCTCGGCAAGCGGACAATCGCACGATGCGACGCGAAGGGATGCAATACATATCCCGCGCAATTCGCAACGTCAGGCGCCTTCATCAACGTTGCCCTGCCAGACCGGGGGATGCTGGCCAAGCTGTCCAGTGACTGGCGTTCATTTTCGGAAGTCGCGACGCTGACGAGCGTGGTCTTGGTCTCCTTCGGGAGTTGCTATCAGCAATAGGAGTCGTCCCACTAGGACATGAAGTAGCGCGGCCGCTGGTGTTGCCGGCCGGGACATTGTCGGCCTAGCTCATGGGGCTGACTAGCCGTTGCTTGTGCCACTCTCGGAAGGCGTGCACTCGATTGGCGCGCGCATCGCCAACGCGGCGTAGGCGGTTCCTGAATCGACGTAGAGTGAGCGAGCCCTTGTCGTTGTTGCACGGCTCGCAAACCACGGCCCGGTTGCTGGCGTCATCCAGCGTGCAGCCGAATCGCCTAGGCTTGATGTGGTCGCGAGTCGGCCAGCGGTCGGGGCCTACCATCGGCTCGCCACAGTAGGGGCAGGGCGAGCCGAAGGCGGCCACTAGCACCGCGCGGCGCGGTGCGTGAGACATGGGCGGTTGTCAGCCGTGCATCCCGCGCTCGACCGCATAGGCCGGGCGCCACACATAGCGCGGCAGCGAGGTGATTTTGCCGGGCTCTGACAGGAATTCGACAAGCCACGCTCTGCGCGTTGCGCCCGTCAGGCGAGCGAGCGTCAGCGGCTCGTAGCTGTAATGCTTGCGCCCTACAAAGCCGTAGTCGCGGCCGATGACGACGTCGCACGTGCGCTTAACGTGCGACACCACGACCTTACTTCCTGCCGGATAGTGGGGCGCCATATGGTTGCTCACTATTTCAAGGACGCCAAGCGGCCTGCCGTCGATCGGCTTATTCGCCATGGCCCTTCGCAGGCCGCGCGTGCACGTCGCCAGCAGCGCCCGCCGCCGCGCCTTCGGCAGGTCGGTCGACGCCGCAAGCCGGATCAGGTAGAGCAGGTCGGATGTGTTGCCCGGCTTCACGCTGAGCAGCATTTCAGAGCTGGCCTGCTGGATCAGCTTGTAAGCCTTCCGCTCGTGATCCTCCGTCTTGCCGGGCCAACGTGGCGCCGAGCTCAAGCAGGAGCGCAGACGCTCCAGCCGTGGGAGCGACAGGCCCATAGCCTCGATCATGCGGCGCACGCGATTGGCGGCGTCGCGCTTCCCGAGGATGGCGACGACGCGAGGCAGTAGGTCATACAGTCGCTGCAGTTCCGGCGACGACCCTGTGTGGCCGACGCCGTCCCGCCACGGCGCCTTGCGGTCGGTGTCGTCCAACGACGTATCGAATAAGCTTGCGCTGTACTCGACCAGTTCGCACGGGGGCTTGGGACGCAACGAGTGCTCGGAGACCGCCGAGGACGAAGCGTCGACGGACTGGATGAAGTTTGAACCGTCAGGCATGGTTTCTCCTCTCGTGACGCAGGAAGCGGAGACAGGGGGCGCGTCACTAGCCCGCTGCTTCTGGATGCTCAGGCTGTGGTCCGTCATGATGCACCGCCTTTCCTGCCCTGCCGCGTCTCGAGCCCGCGCAGCGCGGCGCGCAATGTCGGGCTCAGGTCGGCCATGGTCCTAACGTGGTCCCTCAGGACCGGCGCCAGCTCTGCGACGCGATCGGCCAGGACGGCGAGGCCGACGCTGCCGTGCGTGAGTGTGTGAGTCTGCCGCCAGTCATCGATCTCCCCCAAGAGACGGCGATTGCCGTGGGAAGCGATTGCCGTGTGAGAAGCATAGCGCCGCCCGTGCCCCAAGCCGGGCGGCGCTTCCTGCATTTCTGGGGGTTGCGTGCCGCCGCCGCCCGTCCGCGGCGCCGCGCCCCTACGCCCTGGCCAGCGCTGCCAAAGCCGGCCGCGGCTTGCGAACACCTATAAAAAGGAAACGGCGGCCGAAGCCGCCGCTCCATGACAATGCTCCAAGCCTCAGGCCTTGAGGTTTACCGCTGCCTCTTTGCCGCGCTCGGTTTGGATTTCGTAGCTGATCTTCTGGCCCTCGTTGAGGCCGTTCAGCCCCGCGCGCTCGACCGCGCTGATGTGGACGAATACATCCTTGCCGCCGCTATCGGGTTGAATGAAGCCGAAGCCCTTCGTGAAGTTGAACCACTTTACCGTGCCTGAAGCCATGGTCTGCATCCTAGTGTGAGCGCGAGAGTGCGCGGTGGTCACGCTAACGGTATTCGAGTGACTGTCCATCCGGCGCTTGGCCTGAGCCGCTGTTCGCGCGAAATTCTCCACACTGGCCACCAGACGGTCACGCAAGGCGTGGGGCCGCGTATCTCGCGACGCCCAAACAAAACGGCCCGCCGAAGCAGGCCGCTCAGTGCCGAGGTGACACCTCGCCGCCACGGCCGCCGCCGTCAGCAGTCTTTGTCCAGCACTTCCTTGCCGAGCGCCGCCACAACCTTGCCCATCTCTTCTTGCGCCATCATCTCAAGGTGTTCGCAGGTGGCTCCGACGTCAAATCCATCGCCGCCCTTGTCGGCGATGCACGGCAGCGCCATCAAGATCGCCCTGATCCGGGCGATCCGGTGCTCAACGGTGAGCGTGTCGTCGGGGGCGCTCATGGCCGGGCCACACGAAGGTCCGCCGGCGCGCTGCGGCGGCCGGCATTCACGCGCAGATCGGCAACCATACGTT
>WHTW01000055.1 GCA_009377525.1 Rhodospirillales bacterium | reverse complement strand
TCGCAACCCCCGCCGCGAAGATGTGTGAATGCCCTAGCCCCCAAGGGGGAGAGGAGCATGAGGGCGGAAGAGAATCGGGAGCGTCTGCCCTACGACGACTGAAGCAAATCCTCGACCTCGTCGTCGGTCGGGAATCGGCCGGTCTTGCTGCGGGTGTACTTGAGCGTGCCGTCGACGGTGACGTCGAACTGGCCGGACTTGCCGGCGCGCAGCTCGATGTCGGCGGCGCCCAGCTTTTCGAGGCGTTCCCTCACACGGAGGGCCTGCGGCTTATAACCTCAAGCGCCGCAATATTCGATCAGGACCTTCATGCCCCCAAGATGGGTTGGTAGGGTCCGCGCCACAAGGGGGATTTCTCGATGAAGTACGGACCGCTGGGCCGCTCGGGCCTGATCGTCAGCCGCATCTGTCTCGGCGGCAATTCGTGGGGCGCCAAGGGCCGCCGCGGCTGGGGCAAGTTCGACGAGGCCGAGGCACCGGCCTACTTCAAGCGCGCGCTCGATGTCGGCATCACCTTCTTCGACACCGCCGACGCCTACAACGCCGGCCGCTCCGAGGAGATCATGGGCGCCACGCTCATGAAGATGACGAAGCGCGAGGACATCGTGCTGTCGACCAAGGTCGGCATCCGCATGAGCGACAGCCAGAACGACGTCGGCACCGGCCGCAAGCACCTGATGTCGGCAGTCGACCTCCAGCTCAAGCGCCTGCAGACCGACTATATCGACGTCTACCAGGTCCACCGCCTCGATCCCTACACGCCGATCGAGGAGACGATGTACTCGCTCGACCAGATCGTGCGCTCGGGCAAGGTGCGCTACATCGGCGGCTCGACCATGCCGGCCTACAAGTTCGCCCAGATGGCGATGATCGCCGACTGGAAGGGCTATGCCCGGCCGATTGCCATGCAGAACCTCTACAACCTCGTCCAGCGCGAGGAAGAGCGCGAGATGAACCGCCTGTGCCACGAGCAGGGCGTCGGGCTGATCCCGTACTCGCCGCTGGCGCGCGGCTTCCTCGCCGGCAATCGCGCCAAGGAAGGCGGCGGCGAGACCGAGCGGTCGAAGAACGACGCGCAGGTCAAGGCCGGCACCTATCGCGGCTGCGACTGGGAGGTGGTCGACCGTCTGAAGAAGGTCGCGGCGGGAAAGAACGCCTCGCCGGCGCAGGCCGCACTGGCCTGGCTGCTCAGCAAGCCCTACATGGGCTCGCCCATCATCGGCGCCACCAGCCTCGACCAGCTCACCTCGGCGGCACAGGCGACCGAGTTCACGGTGACGGCCGACGAGGCCAAGCTGCTCGAGGAGCCCTATCAGTTCCGCGTGCCGCCGGAGAACTGACTCATCGGAGCGCGGACCTCCAGGTCCGCTCATGAATCATGATGCGGACCTGGAGGTCCGCGCTCCAACATGACGCCGCAGCGCCGCCGCGAACCACAGCGCCAGCGCCGGCAGCACGACCGCCGCGGCCCAGAAGACCGGCGGCGCACCCCAGCGGTCGACGATCGGGGCGGCGATCGGCACGCCGATCGCCTGGCCGACGAACAGGCAGAGCGCGAACAGCGCCATGGCCGCGCCGCGCGCTTCCGGCGCCATCTGCGTGCCGTGCGTCTGCAGCGTGTTGTGCAGCATGTAGAAGGACACGCCCGACAGCATGATGCCGGCGAACTCGACCTCGGCCGAGGGTGCGAGCGCCATGGTGGCGAAGGCGAGGCCCAGCCCCAGCCCCAGCCCCAGTCCCAGTCCCAGTCCGCCCCAGATGCAGAGCCCACGTTCGCCCAGCAGGCGCACGAGCTGCGGCGCCACCAGCACATAGGCGAAGCCGCCCGCGCCGAACGCCGCGACCGCAAGCCCGATGGCGGCAAAGCCCATGTCGAAGCGCTGGTGCAGGTCGGCGCCGACGAAGGTGAAGGCGCCCCAGAAGGTGCCGCCCTCCAGCGCCACTACCAGCACGACGGTGATCACCCAGCGCCGCCGCAGCACCGCGATCATCTGGCCGATCATCGAGCCCTGGGCACCGCCGGCCGGTCGCGCCACGGCGGGATGGGCGCGCATGACGCCGAACAGAGCGACGCCCGCCGTGACGTAGATCGCCGCCAGCACCCAGAAGACCGACCGCCAACCCAGCCAGTCACCGAGCGCACCCCCCAGGGCGGCGCCGGTCATCAGGCCGAGCGTCTGGCCCGTGAGGAAGCGCGCCAGCGTCGCCTGGCGGCGCTCGTAGCTGACATTGTCGCCCAGCCAGGCGATGGCCAGCGGAATGATGGCCGACCTGGTGACGCCGGTGAGGAAACGCGCTGCCGCCAGCCAGGCAAGCGAGCCGGCCAGCGCACTCAAGAGGCAGCACAGGGCGGCCGTGATGCAGGCGATGGCGACCACCGGCATCTTGCCGTAGCGGTCGCCGAACGGGCCGTGCACCAGCACGAACACGCCGTTGGCGAACAGGAAGGCGGTGCTTGCCGGCGAAAAGGAAAGCTCACTTGGCGCTGGGTTGCCGTGATCTATGGTGACGGCATGCTGGAAGAAATCCTGGTCCTTGTCCGCGATCCCCACGCCTGGGCGGCGCTGGTGACGCTGGTGGTCATGGAAGTCGTGCTGGGCATCGACAACCTGATCTTCATCTCCATCCTGACCAACAAGCTCCCGGAGCATCAGCGCTCCAACGCCCGCCGCATCGGCATCGGGCTCGCTGTGATCCTGCGGCTCGGCCTGCTGAGCGGCGTGGCCTACGTCGTGCAGCTCACGGCGCCGTTGTTCTCGGTGTTCGGCCACGGCTTCTCCTGGCGCGACCTGATCCTGATCGCGGGCGGCCTGTTCCTGATCTACAAGGCGACCAGTGAAATCCACGACCACGTCACGGTCGACTACGACACCGAGGCGGCCGGCCGGGCGGTGCAGGCGACGGTGATGGGCGTGATCGGCCAGATCCTGATCCTCGACCTGGTGTTCTCGCTGGACAGCATCATCACTGCGGTCGGCATGACCGACGACATCCCGATCATGATCGTGGCCGTGGTCATCGCGGTCGCCCTGATGCTGCTGGCGGCCGATCCCCTGGCGGCCTTCATCAACAAGAACCCGACCATCGTCATGCTGGCACTGAGCTTCCTGCTGATGATCGGCATGACGCTGATCGCCGACGGCGTGGGCGTGAAGGTGCCCAAGGGCTACATCTATGCCGCCATGGCGTTCTCCGCCCTGGTCGAAGCGCTGAACATGGTGGCACGTCGCGCGGAGCGAAAACGCCGTCCGCTGCGGAAGCGACCGCGCTGACAAGGCGCCGACCGGCTAGGCGCGTTTCCAATTGAATGGAACCGCATGGCGGTTCCATTCAATTGGAAACGCGTTGGTCGAGGTGCTTGGCTGCAAGGCAAATCTCGTCCGGCTGATTCCAGCCGGACGAGATTTGCTTTAAGCTTGCGGCCATGAAGCTCAAAGATCGTGTGGCAATCGTCACCGGCGGGGCATCGGGCATCGGCGCTGCCTCGGCACGGCTGTTCGCGGCCGAGGGCGCCAAGCTTGCCTTGGTCGATCAGGACGAGGTCGGGCTGGGCCAGGTCGCGGCCGACATCGAGGCGGCCGGCGGCAGCGCCATCATCATCCCCGCCGACGTCAGCAGCGATGCCGAAGCGCGGGCCGGCGTCGACCGCGTGATCGAGAAATGGGGTCGCGTCGATGTGCTGCTGACGGCGGCCGGCCTGTCGACCGGCGGCACGGTCGACGCGATCGAGGAGGCGGCCTGGGACCGTACCTTCGCGGTCAACGTCAAGGGCACCTACCTTTGGATCCACTATGCCATCAAGTCGATGATCGAGAACCGCTCCGGCGCCATCGTCACCATCGGCTCGCAGCTCGCGCAATCGAGCCCGGGCAAGAACGCGGCGTACATCGCCTCCAAGGGAGCGATCGCCTCCTTCACCAAGACCATGGCCGTCGACCATGCCGCGCAGGGCATTCGCGTCAACGCGCTGATGCCGGGCGTCATCGACACGCCGATGCCGGCGCGTTCCCTGAAGCGCTACGCTGATCCGGAGGCCATGAAGGCTTTCTGGAAGCATCGCCATCCCATGGGCCGCATCGGCAAGCCGGAGGAGGTGGCGCGCGCTGCCCTGTTCCTGGCCAGCGACGATTCCTCCTTCGTGACAGGTACGCTGCTGTTCGTCGACGGCGGCTGGACGGCGCACTGATGTCGAAGAAACTGACACAAGAGCAGATCGCCGGCTACGAGCGCGACGGCTATGTCTGCCCGGTCAATGGTTTCTCGACGGAACGGGCGCGCGCCTGGCGCGACAGGATGGAGGCCTTCGAGCGCGCGCAGGGCCAGAAGATGACACGCGGCCACAACTTCAAGCCGCATCTGCTGTTCCCCTGGGTCGACGAGATCGTGCATGCGCCCGAGGTGCTCAATGCGGTCGAGGATCTGATCGGTCCGGACATCCGCCTGTTCCATCTCACCGTCTGGCCCAAGGATGCAGGCTCGGGCGCCTATGTGAGCTGGCACCAGGATGCGACCTACTTCGCGCTCGAGCCCGCCTGTCACGTCACCGCCTGGGTGGCGCTGACCGACGCCCCGATCGAGGCGGGCTGCATGGAAGTCGTGCCGGGCTCGCACAAGCTCGGCCAGCTGCCGCACGCCGAGATGCAGGACCCCGAGAACCTGCTGTCACGCGGGCAGGAGCTTTCTGTCGATGTCGATCGCAGTCGGACCGCGTTCATGCCGGTCAAGGCCGGCCAGTTCTCGCTGCACCACACCCATCTGGTGCACAATTCGCGGCCCAACCGCCATCACGACCGGCGCGTCGGGCTCGGCATCAGCTACATCCCGACCTGGGCACGCTGCACGGCGCGCTCGCGCGTGACAGCGATGCTGGTGCGCGGCGAGGACAAGTACGGCAACTTCGACGACGAGCGCCGTCCGGTCGAAGAGGCGGGCCCCGCCGAACGCGCCTTCCATGCCGAGGCGGTGGCGCGCTTCCGTTCGATGAACGCCGTCGAGTCTGAGGAGAACGAGGTCGCCGTGGTGAAACGTTGACCGCGCTCCACCAAGAGGTCCATCAATGCTCCGCCTTCCGTATCACAACCGCTACGTCTACTCAGCCATCACCGAGCGCAAGGACTACTCCTGGCCGGACGGCAAGCGGCTCGCCGTCTATCTCGGCCTCAACATAGAGCATTTCGCCTTCGGCGCCGGCGCCGGCCATCTGCTCACCGTGGCCGGCACGCCGCCCGACCCACGCACCTTCGCCTGGCGCGACTACGGCAACCGGGTTGGTGTTTGGCGCTGCCTGGAACTGTTCGACGAGCTCAACCTGCCGGCCGCCCACCTGATCAACACCACGGTGTTCGACTACGCGCCGCAGATCGTGGCGGCGCTCAAGGCGCGCGGCGATGAGTTCATCGGCCACGGCCGCACCAACGCCGAGCGCCACGGCCAGATGTGGGAGGCCGACGAGAAGCGTTTCCTCGAGGAAGTGCGCGACGCCATCGAGAAAGCGAGCGGGGCGCGTCCGCGCGGCTGGATGGCGCCGTGGATGAGCTCCAGCCATCACACGCCCGACCTCCTCAAGGAGACTGGCTTCGACTTCCTGATGGACTGGCCGGCCGACGACCAGCCGTTGTGGATGAAGACGCGGTCGGGCCCGCTGATGAGCGTGCCCTATCCCATCGAGATCAACGACAGCCCGCAGATCCTGGTTCGCCATCACACGCCCGAGCAGTTCCGCGACTTCATCATCGGCCAGTTCGAGGAGCTGCTGCGCCAGTCGGCCAAGCAACCGCTGGTGTGCGGCATCGCGCTGCACACCATGATCGTCGGCCAGCCCTATCGCCTGCGGATGCTGCGCGAGGCCCTGCAG
The DNA here is from genome assembly GCA_009377525.1 of Rhodospirillales bacterium. Classification (GTDB taxonomy): domain Bacteria; phylum Pseudomonadota; class Alphaproteobacteria; order Reyranellales; family Reyranellaceae; genus Reyranella. The sequence continues at coordinate 36,741 of WHTW01000055.1, read as the reverse complement.
CACATCGCGAACCATGCTCAGAAGGACAAGGTCTGGTTCACGCGCCCGTCGGCGATCTACGATCACTGCGCGGCCCTGCCCAAGGGCACGATGGTGCCGCCGCCAGCGTAACGTCAAGACATGATCACGGGAGGAAACGAGCCATGGCCGTCGAGATTCTGGAGATCCACCACACCGGCGTCCGCGTCGACGATGACGCCAACCTGCTGAAGGCCACGCAGGACTTCTATGCCGACGTTCTCGGCCTGCATTGCGACGCCGGCCGTCCGACCATTCCCGGCATTCCGGGCGCCTGGGTGAATGTCGGCGACGTCGGCCAGATCCACCTGATCGGCGGCAAGCAGCCCTCGCCGGTGGCCAAGGGGCCGGGCGAGGATCCGACGCGGCCGCACGTCGCCTATGCGGTGAAGAGCATCGTGGAGACACGCGCCGAGCTCGATCGCCTCGGCGTGAAGCACTGGGTGATCGAGGGCCTCACCAGCCCCGATTCCACGCAGGTCTTCATGAACGATCCCTGCGGCAACATGGTCGAGCTGCACCAGGTCGACAAATGCCGTTGCCGCGCCAGCAGCCGCGTCAAGACATAGGGGCGGATTGAAGCTCGCCACCGTCACCGACTGGCTGGCCGATGCCGGCCTGCGCAGCCTGTCGCTCGACGACATCGTCGACGGTTTCGCGCGCCGCCTGAACGACGTCGGCGTGCCGGTGGCGCGCGTCTTCGCCGGCATGAACACGCTGCATCCCATGGTGCGCGCCCGCAGCCTGATCTGGGAGCGTACGGCAGGGCTGCAGGCGCGCTTCGAGTTCCGTCATGTCGACATCGACGCGCCCATCATCCGCCAGAGTCCCTTCGACGCCATGCTGCGGCATGGCATCGCCGAACGGCGCTACGATCTGAGCTCGCCCAAGCCCGAGCAGGAGGTGCCGGTCTTCGAGGAGCTCAGGGCCGCCGGCATGACGGAATGGTTGGGCCGAGTCTTTCCCTTCGGCGAGCTCGCACCGCAAGTCGGTGGGCCAGCCGACGCCGAGCGCGTGGGCGAGCTGTGGCTGGTCTGCTCGCTCACCACCGACCGGCCGGGTGGTTTTGCCGACGCTCATCTCGCGGCGCTGCGCGAGCTGTTGCCGGTGTTCGCGCTGGCGGCTAAGGCCACCGCCATGCGCACCATCTACGAGGGGCTTCTGGCCGCCTATCTCGGCCAGGATCCAGCGGCCCGCATCCTGGTGGGCACGGTGCACCGCGGCGAGGTCCACGGTGTCGAGGCGGTGCTGTTCTTCACCGACCTGCGCGGCTTCACCGCGCTGGCCGACGCGCTGCCGGGCCGCGACCTGATCGGGCTGCTGGACGACTGCTTCGACTGCATGGTGCGCCCGGTCACCGCGCGCGGCGGCGAGGTCCTGAAATTCCTCGGTGACGGGCTGCTCGCCATCTTCCGGATCGAGGACAGGCCGCGCGCCGAGACCTGCGCGATGGCGCTCGAGGCGGCCAAGGAGGCGCTGGCGCTGATGGCCGGCCTGGCCGAGACGCGCCGGGCGCGGTCGCTGCCGACGCCCGATCTCGACATCGCGCTTCATGTCGGCCACGTCAACTACGGCAATGTCGGCGCCGATGCGCGGCTCGACTTCACGGTGATCGGGCCCGCCGTCAACGAGGCCTCGCGCATCGAGCGCCTGTGCGACGCGCTCGGTCGCCATCTCGTGATGTCGCAGGCGTTTGCCCGGGCCGCCGATGCCAGCCGCCACGAGCTGGTGTCGCTTGGCCGCCATCGCCTGCGCGGCGTGCGCGAGGAAGCCGAGCTGTTCGGCCTCGCTCCTTAGCGGCGGCGGCGTCAATCCCGCCAGAGGGCGACACCGCCCTTCATGCCAGCCTCGTTCGAGACGGCGGTGACGTCCGGCTCGAGGGCGAAGTCGATCTTCTTGGCGTTGCCGCCGCCGATGAACAGATGATCGAAATTGGTCAGCCGCCGCATGTTGCCGATCGCCCTCTTGACCCGGTTGTTCCAGCGCACGCTGCCGATCTCCTTGCGCGCGGCGTTGCCGAGTTGCTCGTCGTACGTCTCGCCATGGCGGAAGGGGTGGTGGGCAATCTCCAGGTGCGGCCCCAGCCGCCCATCGAGATAGAGCCCCGTACCGAAGCCCGTGCCCAAGGTGATGACCATCTCGACGCCCTTGCCGGCAATCACGGCCAGTCCCTGCAGGTCAGCGTCGTTGGCGACTCGTACCGGCTTTGCCAGGGCCACTTCGAGCGCGTGGGCGAGCTCGAACCCCGTCCACATGCCGTTGCCGAGGTTCGGTGCGGTCAGCACCCGACCGTTGCGCACGACGCCCGGAAAGCCGACGGAGACGCGGTCGAAGGCGCCGAGCGGAGCGACCATGGCGGTCAGCACCTCGACGAACTTCCCGGGTGGCGCGCCGACCGGCGTCGCCACGCGCAACCGGTCGGTGAGCAGCTGGGCGTCTTCATCGACGACCGACGCCTTGAGTCCGGTTCCGCCGATGTCGATCGCCAGAGTGAGGTTGTGCCCTACGTCCACCATACGTCCTCGTCGCATCACTTGTTCGAAGTAACCGCAGTAACGCTGACAAAGACTTCCCGGCGCAGCGTCGCCAGCGGCTTGCCCGAGTTGAGGTGTTTCTCGATGGCCTCGAGGGAATACCCCGTGGTCTCCGGCACGCGCAGCAGGGTGAACACAATACCGCCCAGACAGATTACGGCAAACACCGTGAAGGTGAAAGCAAGCCCGGGCCCGGCCAGCATCACGGGGAAGGCGAAGACCACCACGAAGTTGAAGCCCCAGTTGCTGATCGACGCCATGCTCATCCCCGGACCGCGCACCCTGAGCGGGAAGATCTCCGACATCATGACGTGCGGCAGCGGCCCGATGCTGATCGCGAAGGAGGCGATGTAGAGCAGCAGCATCACGATCACCAGCCACGACGGCACCAGGGTCGGATTGCTGACCGCCAGCGCGATCATCAGCATCGTCGTGGCCGCGCCGGCAAAGCCCAGGACCAGGAGTGGCCGCCGGCCGAGCCGGTCGATCAGGAACATGGCCAGGATGGTGGTGGCGAAGTTCACCGTGCCGATGCCGACGGTGGCGAGGATGCGCGTGTCGCCGCCGCTGAATCCGGCATGATTGAAGATCTCCGGCGCGTAGTAGATCACGGCGTTGATGCCGCTCAGCTGCTGCAGGAAGAACAGGCCGACCGCCACGATCAGCGCCGGCCGGATGTAGGGTTCGAACAGCGCCCGGTAGCCGACGCCGCGGCCGGCCTCGGCCTGGGCCGTGAGCACCATCTCCTGCAGCTCGCCATCGAGGTCCCAGTGCTTGTCGCGCAGCCTGCGCAGGCTGGCCCGCGCCTGGTCGGCATGGCCCTTCAGGATCAGCCAGCGCGGCGATTCCGGCAGGAAGGCGAGGCCGATGAGGAACAGCACTCCCGGCACGGCGCCCAGGCCGAACATGTGGCGCCACATGCCATCACCGGTAATCACGAGGCCGGTGAGATAGGAGACGAGGATGCCGATGGTGATCGCGAGCTGATAGGTCGCGACCATGGCGCCGCGAATCTTGATCGGCGCGGTCTCGGAGATATAGAGCGGTGCGCCCACCGCCGCGAGGCCGATGGCGACGCCCAGCACGAGGCGGGCCGCCACCAGCATCCAGATCGCGGTGATGGCGCCGGCGAGCAGGGCGCCGACCGTGAACAGCGCGGCGGCGGACATCAGCACGCGGCGCCGGCCGAAGCGATCGACGATCGGACCGGCGAAGATCGCGGCGATCAGGGCGCCGAGCGGCACCGCGGCGGTCATGAAGCCGCGCACCGCAGGCGACATCGGAAAGTCTTTGGCGAGCAGCGGCTCGGCAACGGCGATCACGCCCTCGTCGTAACCGAACAGGAACCCGGCAATCGCCGCGACGCCGGCGAGGAAGTAGATCATGGGTCTGACCTCAGAAGCTGATGACCGTCTTCAGGCCCAGGACCCAGACGTCCTTGTTGATGACGCTTCCGCCCGGACTGTAGATGTACTGCAGGTTCGGACGGATCTGGAAGCCGGGGACGGGCACGAAGGTGTAGTCCAACTCGAAGACATACTCGGAGTCCTTGACCGGCACCGGCCCCAGCCCGAGCGCGTTCTGCAGCATCGCGACCTGCGTGATGCGCTGGTTCTGGTGGGTCGTGCCGAAGGCGAAGGCGATGGAATCGTTGGGCCGCGAGTCGAAGGGGCCGGTGTACCAGAAGCCCGCCGCGATCTGCCGGTCGGTGGTCGCGGTAACTGTGTCGGCAAAGGCGGCGTTGAAGAACAGATGCAGGCCGCGCTTGGGATCCTCGTCGCTGGTGCGGATGACCTGCTGCTGGAAGCTGACATAGGCGCCGTACATGCCCGTGCGCGTCGCCGCGGGCAGCCCGGTGAAGGCGATGAGATTGTTGTTGATGTCGTAGATCGCATCGGGCTGCTGGCCGGACGAGTACCAAGCGCCGAACTTGTAGCTGCCTTCGAGCCGGCCGTTGGCGAACTTGGGATTCCAGGCGATTTCCACCGGCACCAGCACGCCGGTCGAGCCCTGGTACCAGACCGGCCACAGCTTGTTCTCGTAGCCGAGATACTGCTGGTTCTGGTCGTAGACGCCGATCTGGTAGTGGCCGAACCCTTCGAGGTTCACCTTGACGCGGCTGCCCCACTGGCTGATCGGCCAGTTGAAGATGTAGCCGCCGGCGATGTTGCCGGGCTGCGAGCCGCAGAACGTCAGGTTCTGGAAGTCGCAGGGAAAGGTGGCGAAGTCGCCGCCCATCGAGACACGGCCAAACTTCCAGCTGATCAGATCGTTGAAGTACTTCTGCTCGAACCACATCTGGGTGAGGCGGACCGTCTGTCCGCGTCCCCAGACCTCCTGCACGAGCTGGAACGTGCCGAGCTGGGCGTCGTCGACCAGGCTGCGGCCGGCGCGCGAGGTATAGGTGATCTGGATCACGGCATCGTGCAGCCCGACGATGCGCTCCAGATCGAACGTGGTGCCGACCGCGACCTGGTCGGTGTAGTCGACCAGCTGCCTGACGCCGCCGCCGAGATTGTAGGCGGTCTCACTGACGTAGCCGAGCTGGAGGTCCACGCCCTTGTCGAAGAGTTTGCGGCGCCACTCCATGTCGCCGAACACCCGAGGCTCGGCGGGCAGCCGCGCCGTCTCGGCGGCGGCTGCGCCATGGACGGCCAGCAGCAACGCGAGAGCCAGTCCCGGCGACACGCGCAATCCGGATAGGATCGATGTCAGCAGCGTGCGCACTTTGCGCTCCCTGCCGTGCCTGATTTCCGATGGATGGGGCTAGGGGCCGCTGCGTCTCGCAGCTCTTGCCGCTCTCGCCACGTGTCGTTCTTGGCAATCCAAGTCGATCATCGCTTACTCCCCCGCAGCTGTGAGCATTGCGGCATCCGTCGTCGCCCACGACAAATGCCAGCAGCATCGCAACCTGACGTAATGCTTTTACACTACCTTTTTTTCACGACAAAGAATAGCTTGAAGAGCGTGCAGATTCACTGGCCGAATTTCAATCGGCAATCACGCCATAACAAGCCGCCCCTAGAAGTCCATTGATTGGTATGGCCGTTCCGGCCGCAAAGTGAGACAGCCACTTGCGCGAACCTGCAACGCCTGAGCTACGGAGAGGTCAGCCTTGAGCACGAAAATCACCATCGCCAGCGCATCATCCGCCGAGTACTTCCATTTCCTGCAGGGCATGGTGCTGTCGGTCCGCGACAACCCGCAGAGCAAGGACATCGACATCTCCTTGTACGACCTCGGCTTGTCCGACGAGCAGCTCGCGTGGCTCAGCGGCTACGTCAACAACATCGTCAAGCCGAAGTGGGAATACGGTCTCAGCGAGAAGTCCGGCATGCACGATCCCTTCCGCGCGATCCTGGCCAAGCCGCTGCTGCCCAAATACTTCCCTGGCTACGACGTCTACATGCATCTCGATGCCGATGCGTGGGTCCAGGACTGGTCGGCGGTGGAGACGTATCTCAAGTCGGCCGAGACCGCCGCTCTCGCCATCACGCCGGAAATCCATCGCGCCTATGCGAACAACTACACGTCGAGCAACGAATTCCACGACTTCGTCGTCGAGCTCTACGGCGGCACCTGGGGCCAGGAATACGTCACGAAGTACAGCTACTATCCCATCCTGAATGCTGGCGTGTTCGCCATGCCCAAGGAGTCGCCGATCTGGAACTTGTGGGCGGAGAACGTCCGGGTGTCGCTGGCGAAGAGCCACCACCATTGCATCGAGCAGGCGGCGCTCAACCTCGCTGTCTTCGAGCACCCCGAGCTCTTCCACTTCGCCCAGCCCGACAAGAAGAACATCCAGTTCCTGCCAGCCACCTGCAACTGGCTGTGCCACCAGAGCCTGCCGCTCTTCGACAAGGAGACGAAGCGGTTCGTCGAGCCCTTCCTGCCGCACCAGCCGCTCGGCGTCATTCACCGCTCGTCCGACGACTTCAAGGACAAGAAGTCGGCGCCGATCTACACGACGGACGGCGACAGCGTCGTCTGCAATCTGAAGTACAAGGAAGGCGTCTACGATACCGCGGTGAAATCGGTCGAACCCGAGAAGCTGAGCGACTGGCAGGGTCGCGGTGGCAAGAAGTACTGACCTGAAGGCTGCGGCATCGGTCGATCCGACGCCGGTTTCCACCCTGGCGGCGGCGGCGCCGCTGCTGCTGCTCATCCTGGTCGACGCCATCGGCTTCGCCATGCTGACGCCGCTCCTGGCGTCGGCGCTGGCCGATGGCTCGGACGCCGCCATCGAGAAAGGCCTGTCGCCGACCGGTCGGCATCTGGTCTACGGCGTCGCGACGGGCCTGTACCCGATCATGACCTTCTTCGGCGCGCCGATCCTGGGCCAGCTGTCGGATCGCCTCGGCCGCAAGGCCATCCTCCTGGTCTGCGCCATCGGCATCGCGGCGAGCTACGTGGTGATCTCCGCTGCCTTCGCCTGGGGCTCGATCGCGCTTCTCATGGCGGGACGCGCCATCGGCGGCCTGACGGCCGCAAGCCAGGCGGTTTCGTTGGCCGCCGTGGTCGATGTCTGCCGGCCCGAGCGCAAGGACTTCTGGCTGAGCATGGGGCTGTTGTGCTCCTCGCTCGGCTTCGTGCTGGGGCCGGCGCTGAGCGGTTTCTTGTCGGACACCGCGATCCTGCCCTGGTTCAATCTCCTCACGCCGCTCTATGCGACCGCGGCGGTGGCCGCGCTGAACGTCGTGATGCTGGCCTTGCTGTTCCATGATCGGCGCCAGCTCGCGGCATCGTCGTCGCCGGTGTCCCTGGTCAGCGGCTTCAGGAGCTTCGCCTCGGCTTTTGCCAAGCCCGGCCCGCTGCGCGACGTGTCGTGGGTGTTCCTGCTGCAGGAGCTGGCGTGGGGCGCCTACTTCTACTTCATCCCGGTGTTCTTGCTGGATCGTCATGGCGTGAGCGGCAAGGATGCGAGCTACTTCATGTCGGTCATGGGCATCGGCTTTTGCGTGAGCTTCGCCGTCGCCATGCCGCTGCTCACCAAGTATTTCACCACCCGCGCCATCACGAGCTGGAGCCTGCTCGGCACGTCCGTCCTCATCGCCGCCAGCGCGTTCGCGCCGTCGATGCTGGTGCAATGGATGCTTATCCTGCCGATCTCCGTGGCCGTGGCCGTGAGCTACGGCGCGCTGATCATCCTGTTCACCGATACCGCCACCGAGGGCACCAAGGGCGAGGTGATGGGGATCACCGCGGCGATCAATTCGCTGTCGTTCGGCAGCGTTTCGTTTCTCGGCGGCTGGCTGGAAGGGTTGAGCGCGGGCGCGCCGATCATCGCGGCGCTTGCTCTCATGACCATGAGCTGGCTTGTCTTCAGCTTCCAGAAATCCCACTCGAGCGGCAAGCGACCAACCTGACCTGACCAAAAGGGGGCATGACATGAAAACTGTGATCCTGGCCGGCGGCTTCGGCACGCGTCTCTCGGAATACACCGATGACATTCCCAAGCCCATGGTGCCGATCGGCGGCATCCCGATGCTGATGCACATCATGGGCATCTACGCCCACTACGACTACAAGGACTTCGTGCTGGCGCTCGGCTACAAGGCCGACCGCGTGAAGTCGTACTTCCTCAACTACTACACGCTGCACTCCGATTTCACGATCGACATGGCGACCGGCGAGAAGTCGACCATCAACCGCACGCTCCTCGACTGGAAAGTCACCCTGATGAACACCGGGCTCAACACCATGACCGGGGGCCGGCTGCGGCGGCTCGCGCCATTGCTCAAGTACGAGACCTTCATGTGCACCTACGGCGATGGGGTCAGCAACATCGACGTCAACAAGCTGATCGAGTTCCATCGCAGCCACGGCAAGCTCGTCACCATGACGCTGGCGCGTCCCTCGGCGCGGTTCGGCGTCGTCGAGACCACCAAGACCAACTCGGTCAGGGCGTTCCGCGAGAAGCCGGTCGACAGCGAAGGCTGGGTGAATGCCGGCTTCTTCGTCATGGAGCCGGACTTCCTCAAGTACATCAAGTCGAGCGAGACGATCCTGGAGCGCGAACCGCTCGAGCAGGCGGCCAAGGACGGCCAGCTCATGGCCTATCGCCATGACGGCTTCTGGAAGTGCATGGACATGAAGAAGGACGTGCAGGACCTGAACAAGATGTGGGAGGACAACCAGGCGCCGTGGCGCTTCGACGCCAAGCTCAAGGCGCCCGCCCTCAACCTGCAACACTGAAGGATGCCAGAGGCTTTTCGACATGTTTGGAAATTTCTACCAAGGCAAGAACGTCTTCGTGACCGGCCACACCGGCTTCAAGGGCTCGTGGCTGTCGGCCTGGCTGCTCAAGCTCGGCGCCAATGTGACGGGCTACGCGCTGCCGCCGCTCTACGACGAGAGCCATTTCGAGTTGCTCGGATTGGCCAGGAAGCTCCGGCACATCGAAGGTGACGTGCGCGACCGCGAGCACCTGACGCGCGCCATGGCGGAAGCCAGGCCCGACATCGTCTTCCATCTCGCCGCGCAGGCGCTGGTGCGCGAGGCGTACCGCGATCCGGGCGCCACCTTCGAGACCAACGTGATGGGCGGCGTCAATGTCTGCGAGGCCGTCGGCAAGGCCGAGAGCGTGCGCACGCTGGTCTACATCACCTCCGACAAGTGCTACCGCAACGTCGACTGGGAATGGGGCTACCGCGAGACCGATACGCTGGGCGGCCGCGATCCCTACAGCGCCTCCAAGGGCTGCGCCGAGCTGGTGTTCGCCGCCTACTGGACCTCGTTCCTGTCGAAGGCCAAGCGCGTCAACGCGGCCTCGACACGCGCCGGCAACGTGATCGGCGGCGGCGACTGGGCCAAGGACCGGCTCATTCCCGACTGCATCCGCGCGCTGCGCAAGAAGGAGACGATCGAGATCCATCATCCCGAGTCGACCCGGCCGTGGCAGCACGTGCTGGAGCCGCTGGGCGGCTATCTGCATCTCGGCCGCCAGCTCGGCGGCCCGAAGGGCGCCGATTTCTGCGAAAGCTGGAATTTCGGGCCCAACAACAGCGCCAACAAGAACGTCGGCGAGGTGGTGCAGGACGTCATCCGCCTGTGGGGCAGCGGCAAGGTGGCGATCGAGCGCGACCCCAACGCACCGCACGAGGACCACTGGCTGCAGCTCAATTGCGACCGCGCCAACCATTACCTGAAGTGGAGCCCGACCTGGAACTACCCCGATTCGATCGGCGAGACGGTGACGTGGTATCGCCGCTATCAGGAGGGAGCCGACATTGCGGCCCTCACCGAGTCGCAGATCGAGAAGTACGGCCGGGACTGGAAGGGTGCCGGCCGTGATTGACGGGGTCGTGCGTCATCCGCTGCGCCAGTTCATCGACGAGCGCGGCCGCACGATGCACATGCTTCGCAGCGACGACCCGCACTTCCGCGCCTTCGGCGAGATCTACTTCTCCGGCGTGGCCCAGGGCAGGGTGAAGGGCTGGTACCGGCACCGCGAGAAGACGCTGAATTATGCCGTGCCGTCGGGCGTCGTCCGGGTGGTCATCTACGACGACCGCGCCGGCAGCCCGACGCGCGGGCGCCTGGAAGAGTATCGACTCGGCGAAGGTGAGGCGGACTACGCCCTGCTCACCATCCCGCCGCTGTTGTGGTACGGCGTGCAGGGCCTCGCGCCGGGCGTTTCCATCATCGCCAACTGCTCGGACCTGCCCAACGATCCCGCCGAATCGGACCGCAAGCCGGCCGATGCGGCCGATGTGCCCTACCGCTGGCCCGCTGTCGCGGAATGAGCGGGAACTGATCGCGGCCAACCTGGCGAGTGGCGGGCGGTACGCGATCTGGGCAGGCCGCTTCCCGCCCGTTCCCCGGGCGGCTAAACCGTAGCCGCAGGCAACGAGGTATCGACTCATGACGACACCCGCCTCCGCTTTGATCGCCGACATCGGCGCCACCAACGCCCGCTTCGCCCTGTTGGACGGCTCGGAGCTTGCCGTGTCCGAGACCTATGCCGTCTCCGACTATGCCTCGCCGATCGAGGCGGCGCGGCGCTTCCTGTTGGGACCGGCCGCCGGCCATTCACCGAAGCGGGCGCTGATCGCGGCGGCGGGCCCGGTCGAGCACGGCCGGATCGCGCTCACCAATGCCGCCTGGATCGTCGATTCGGACCGCATCTCCAAGGGTCTCGCCATGACCGACGTACAGGTGCTGAACGACTTCGAGGCGCTTGCCTGGTCCCTGCCTGCCCTGCGCCCCGAGGACATCGTGACACTCGGCGCGCCGCGCACCGGCGACCGCGGCACGATGGCCGTGCTGGGACCCGGCACTGGCTTCGGACTGGCCGCCATGGCGTTCACCGGCGACACCGAGGTCGCGCTCGTCACCGAAGGCGGCCACGCCACGCTGTCGAGCGAGAACCGGCGCGAGGACGCCGTTATCCTGACGCTGCGCCAGCAGTTCCACCACGTCTCGGTCGAGCGGGTCCTCTCCGGATCGGGCCTGATCCAGCTCTATCATGCCGTCGCCCGGCTCGATGACGCGTCGGTGCCGGAACGCGACAGCAGCGAGATCGTCGCCCACGCGCTCGCCGACGATTGCAAGGTGAGCCGCGAAACCCTCGAGCTGTTCTGCGCCTTCCTGGGCAGCGTCGCGGGCAATGTCGCCCTGACACTGGGAGCTCGCGGCGGCGTGTTCATCGGCGGCGGAATAGCGCCGCGCTTCACCGATTTCCTGCGCCGTTCGGCCTTTCGCGAGCGCTTCGAAGCCAAGGGACGCATGTCGAGCTATCTCGCCCGCATCCCGACGGCGGTGATCGTGCATCCGATGCCGGCCTTCCTGGGGTTGGCCCATCTGGCGCATGTCCGGTTGGACCGGCAGGTGCCGCAGAGGCGGTGAGGGAAGACCGAGCGCCGCGACGCTCTTGCCAGTCGCTGATGCATCCGGTCAGTCTTGTTGCCGCAACAGCTCAGCGAGGCGAGCCGGATGAAAGGGTTCATACCCCGCAGGAGGCTTATCGCCCTGTCGGCGGCGGGCGCCGTGTTCGGACGGACGGGTGCCCGGGCCGAGGACAAGCTCCTCGACGAGATCGTCGGCTTCAACGGCGCCATGCTGTTCTTGGACGCCCGCGTCCCCGCCCTGGTCATCGGTGCCGTGCGCAAGGGCGAGACGGCGGTCTTCGGCTTCGGCGAGACTTCTCTCGGCTCGGGCAAGACACCGGATGGGCAGACGATGCTGCGCATCGGGTCCATCACCAAGGCCTTCACGGGACAGGTTCTGGCGGGCCTGGCTGCGCAGGGAACCGTCCGGCTGACCGACCGGCTGCAGGACCGCCTTGGCTGGCCCGTGAAAGTGCCGGAGCGTGGCGGCCGTCCAATCCGGCTGATCGAGCTGGCGACCCATACTTCCGGCCTGCCACGTGAAGTAGAGCGCGCTCCCGGGCCCGCCGACGATCCGTTTCGGACCCTCACCCGGGAGGCCTATATCAAGGGCCTCCAATCCGATCCGCTGCTGTTTACGCCCGGCGCCGGCGGGCTCTATTCCAATTTTGCCTTCGATCTGCTCGCCGCCGCACTGGCTCACGCCGCCGGCAAGCCCTACGAGCAGCTTCTCAAGCAGATCGTTCTCGATCCGGCGGGCCTGAAGGACACGGTCTTGGCGTTGCGTGACGGCGATGCCGCGCGGCTGCTGCAGGGGCACAATTTCGACGGCAAGCCGATGCCGGATGTGAAGGCCACGCCGGTGATGGCAGGGGCAAGCAGCCTCTACTCGACGCCCAACGACATTCTGCGCTGGCTGTCCTGGCATCTGGACCGGTTCTCGCCGCAGGACACAGAGGTCCGATTGCTCGACCATGCCGCCTACGTCCCGCGAGACGGCCTCGATCCCGTGTCGGGCTTCGACGAGGCCGGCCACATGGATGCCATGGGGCTGGGCTGGATCGTGATGGCGCCGAAGGGAAATCGACCGTTGATCCTGCAGAAGGCTGGCGGGCTGCAAGGCATCTTCACTTATTCCGTGTTTGCTCCGACGCGCGGTATTGGCGTGTTCGTCGCCATCAATCAGTTCAGTGTCGGTGCCTTCACGGTGATGGCCAACGTCGCGAACGCGTTGATAGAACAACTCGCTCCGCGCTAGGGCGCGCCGGCTTGGTCATGTCCGACGGGAAGTTCATGCTGTCAACTCGTGGGCGTACCAGGAGGTCACTCTTGCCCGTCCTCGCGGGGCTCGCCCTTCCGCGCGATCTTCTTGCCCAGCCACGCCCGCCGTGGCGCCCCGGATTGCAGCTCTACACCGTAAGGGACGCTCTCGATGCGGACATGGAGGGCACGCTCGAGAGCGTCGCCGGCATCGGCTATCGCGAGGTCGAGCTTGCCGGATTGCCTGGCGTTGCGGCTCAAGCCATGCACGCGAGCTTGAAGCGTCACGGCCTGGACGCACCGTCAATGCACGCAAGCTACGACAGGCTCCGGGGAGACTTCGATGCTGTTCTCGAAGAGGCCCGCATTCTCGGGGCGCACTACGTCGTGTGTCCGTCGGTCGATGCCGGGGAGCGCAAGACGGCTGAGGATTGGAAAAGGGTCTGCCAGACGCTGAACAGGATCGGGCAGGTCGTTCGCAGCCATGGCCTGGTGCTTGCCTACCACAATCACGACTTCGAGTTCGTTCCGTTCGACGACGGCACGACTCCGTTTCATCTGCTGATGACGGAAGCCGACCCGCGCGACGTCAAGCTCGAGCTTGATGTGTACTGGGTCGCCAAGGCCGGGCAGGACCCCGTGCAATACCTTAAGGACAGTCAGGACCGGATTCTGCTCGTGCACCTGAAGGACCTGGCAGCAGACGGCTCGACCGCGGAAGTAGGTAGGGGTGTCCTGGACTTTGAACGGATCGTCCGGACGGCACTTCTCGCCGGCGTGAAGCATCTCTTCGTCGAGCAGGACAGTTCGGCCGATCCGCTCGCAAGCATCGGCACGAGTTTCCGGTTTCTCGAGCGGTTGCCTGCCGACGTGAAGCCGCGATTCTAGGCCGCTTCTTTACTTCGGGCGCGCCCCAGGCAGAGAAGTGCTCTACCGTCCGTACACGGCACTTTCGAAGGCGTAGAACAGCGGCAGCGACTTCACGTCGGCGAAGGGCAGGACCTGCGTGGCGTAGACGCCGCCGACGCCCTTCTTCTGGTCGATCCAGTAGTAGGTGTTGGCGAGTCCGGCCCAGGCCAGCGACCCGGCCGAGCGGCCGGTCGGCGCCTCCTCGTTGTTGATCATGAAGGAGAGGCCCCACTGCTTGTCCATGCCGGGGAAGAACTCGGCGTCGTTGGAGAAGGTCGGTGCCGCGGTCTTGAGCAGGCAGACCTTGGCGTCGCCCATGGCATTCTTCGACATCTCGGCGACCGCCGCGGGCTTCATTACAGCCTCGCCTTTGTCGGACTTGCCCTGGTTCAGCATCATGCGCACGAACTTGAGGTAATCGCCGGCGGTGCTGTAGAGCCCGCCGCCGCCCATCTCGAACTCGGGTTCCTGCGGGATCTCGATCGTGGGATCGGGCGTCAGCGTTCCGTCGGCGCCGCGATGATGGATCTTGGCCATGCGCTTGCGCATGTCGTCGGTGATGCGGAACGCCGTGCTGCTCATGCCGAGCGGGCCGAAGAGGTTGTCCTGCATGTACTTGCCGAGCTTCTGGCCACTCGCCGCCTCGACCATCTTGCCGGCGAAATCGACGTTGATGCCGTAGAACCAGCGTTCGCCGGGATCGAACAGCAGCGGCGTGGTCAGAGCCTTGTTCTGGCAGGAGATGACGCCCGGCACTTCCATCGCCTCCATGTACTTGGCGATCTCCGGGCTCCAGATGTCGTAGCCGAAGCCCGCGGTGTGGGTGAGGAGATGGCGCAGGGTGATGTCGCGCTTGGCCTTGCGGGTCTTGGGCTTGCCGTTGGCGTCGAAGCCGTCGAGCACGCCGACCTCGCCCAGCGCGGGGATCACCGCCTTGGCGGGCGCATCGAGCGAGAGCTTGCCGCGCTCGACGAGCTGCATGGCGGCGGCACCGGTGACCGCCTTGGTCATCGAGGCGATCCACACCACGGTGTCGGGCGACATCTCGGCCGCCTCGCCCAGCATCCGCTTGCCGAAGCTGCCTTCGTAGGTCGTCCCCCGGGCGTCGGTCGCCGTCGCCACCACGCCCGGCACGTCGCCCTTGCTCACCGCATCCTTCAGAAGCTTGTCGGCAGCTGCTTTCATGGCGTTCCTCCTGGTTTCGTTGCTGCAAGCATGCTCTTTCGCACCGCCGGCCGGAAGCCGGATTCCTGATCCGTGGGCTTGGACGTGAAGGTGCTGTGTTAACTGAAAGTTGGCCTCTCTACGCTGCGGACCGTGTAGTGAGCGCCCCCGGGCTGAGCCGGATATCGCAGCAGTTTCCTTGTTTTGGCGACGATCGAAAAGCATCCGGCTTTCCGGCATCTACGTCCACCCAGGGCCTCCGTTGACCGCGCGCTCGTCTCAGAATCTTGACAAAGTCCCCGACTGTCTTCTGACTACGGATCAGAAGGTGAGGAGTTCGAATCTCTTCGGGCGCGCCAAATCTACGCCAAAGGACGCTGCACTGCGTCGCAGCCGTCTAAGCCCCTCCAAGCTACGATTGCTATTTTCGATCGCATGTAGGGTGGTCTCACTTCGGCGCGTTGTAGTGTGGACCCAGCATTAGCGGCCTCAAAATGGCAGCAAGCAGCGTCTCACGGCCGGCAAGCGATCGGCTGTGGCGACCGCTCAGCGCTAGGGAGCGGGCATTCGCCCAATCATCTGGACAATGCCGCTATCGGACCCGTTGCGTTCACCCGGGCTCGACCACGCTATGGAGTCGCCTGACACCCTTTCGGACATTTGATGAGGCGCTCAACCGCGCAAGTTCATTACAGCCTGCTGGTCAGCAATTTCACGCCGGCGAAGGCAAAGAACGCGCCAAGCGCGCCTTGAATAAACCGCCTCGCCTTGCCGTATAGCCGCACCATGGGCTCACTCGAAAACGCGAGCGCGTAGAGCGCGTGAATGATGATCGAGAGAATGGTTGTCCCAATGACGATGACTATGGCGACCCAGTATGGCGCATCCGTTCGGAGCCCGAGTGAAATGATGGCAATCCAGGCCAGGGCGGCTTTCGGGTTAGTCATTTGGATTGCGAGCCCGCGACGGAAGTAGCCGAACGAGGTCATGGGTGCATTGGTCAGCGTCGTCGCAGAAATCTCACGGGCGGAAGCAGCAGAACGAAATGCTTTGCAGGCAAGCCACAGGAGGTAGAGCCCGCCAGCGATCTTGATGACGGTCAATGCGACAGCGAAGTTTGCCAAGACAGCGGACAGGCCGGTCGCGGTCAGCATGGCCCAGCAGAACGAACCGGTCGCCACACCAAGGCCAAGTGCCAGGCCTTGTGCACGCCCGATGCTCATCGACGTGCCCATGATTGCCAACACGTTCGGGCCCGGGCTCATGATCGACAGCAGAAATGCGGAATAGGCCAAGCCAATGCCTGGCAGGTACAGCGATATTTGCTCCATATTTTGCGGCTCTTCCGGGATTCGTGTGGGTGATTTTGAGGGTTCATAGCGGGTCGAGCGTGCAAGTAAGGACCTTGAGGCGGAGGTACTCCTGATCGCGCAGGCCATAGGCGCGTCGCTGGAAGACGCGGATCTTGTTGTTGAGGCCTTCGACGAAGCCGAGGGAGACTTTGTTCTCAGGTCGGCAGTAAGCAGCGATGCCATCCCAGTGGCGGTCGATCATGGCGGCGAAGCGCTCGTAGGGCTTGAGCCGTTGCCATCTGAGGCTGGCGCGCCAGTTGTCGAAGAAGCGCCGCGCCCAGGCCTCGCGCTCGTAGCTCCAGAGTTGACCGAACGTCTCCTTCAGCAGGTAGGCGGTGTTGAGGCGCTTGTTGGCGGCGAGCAGGAGCTTGAGCGAGCGCCGGCCCTCCAGGCTGAGATTCTCGCGGCGCGACAGCAGGGTGTACTTCTGACCCTTGATGAAGCGCCGGTCCTTGCCGGTGAGGCGCGCGTACTCGGCCTTGCGCACCTTGTCGAGAGCCTCGCCGAGATGGCGCATGATGTGGAACTTGTCGAACAGGATCGCCGCCTGCGGCGCCGCGGCCGAGGTGGCCTTGCGGAACGGCCTCCACATGTCCATGACGGCGAGCCTGATTTGACGGCATTTTTCCGGCCCCAGTTCGTCGTAGAACTTGGCCATGCTCGCTTCCGAGCGGTCCTCGCCGCCGAACCAGATCGGCTGCCGGGCGATCAGATCGCTGACGACGATGCGGTAGCTGTGGCCGCGCCGCACCGAGATCTCGTCGATGCCGATCGCCTGCGGCGCCGGCGGGCCGGCAGCCGCCAACTGCGCCCGCATGTAGTGCTTCTCCAGGTCCTTGGCCGTATCCCAGTCCAGAGCCAGCTCACGCGCAACGTCGCGTACCGAAGTCCGACTGCACCGCCGTCCGACGTCCATCGCAAAGCGCTCCGTGTAGTGCGGATTGTTCGACAGGAAGCTCAGTCGTTCGCTCTTCACCCCGCCGCAGCAGCGACACGCGACGCGCCGAACCTCGAGCTCCAGCAACACCCGATAGCCGCCACAACCCAGGTCGCGGACCTGGCGCATCCGGCTGTCGTACCAACTCCCTCTCACCAAGCCGCAGGCACCGCACGCTGTTTTTTGAGCGCCGTTCAAGGCTCACCACAAGCGTTCCTGGATCTCCCTCGACTTCGCGGATCGTCGATCGTGGCCGAAACCCCGGATACCTGTACGCCTCCGACAATCGCCGCTTCGGCCTGGCCATCTTACCCATGCCAAAGCGTGCCAGATTTTTCCCTCTCCTCCGCGGCCAAAAAGACCAGTATCCACAAGCTTTCGACCCGCTATGAACCCCCAAAATCACCCACACGAATCCCGGAAGAGCCAGAACTTGTTTCAAGTCGCCCCGCAAGCTAGCGTGGGCAAAATCGCATGTGAATGCGATATTTCTCCCGCTAGTGGGGATTTTTGCACATATGGCGTTGCCTTGGCCTGATCTGCCGTTCCTTCTGGCACTTGCGCGTGCTGGCACGCTGAGCGCAGCCGCGCAGATGCTCAAGGTCGACCGGACCACGATCGCGCGGCGGATCGAACAACTCGAGGAGTCGCTGGGCGAAGCGTTGTTCGATCGTCTTGATGGCAGCTACTCCCTCACGCCTTTTGGGCGCCGGATCTTTGCCGCCGCCGAAAGCGCGGAGCAGGATTTGCTTTTCCTTGAGAAGTCAGATGACGGGCGGCAGGCCCGCGGCCGAAAAATCAGAGTCTCGCTCTCAGAACATCTGCTGCTCACATTGGCTGATTGTTTCCGTTCATTCATGCTGGAGAATCCGGACATCATCCTGGAACTTACCGCCACGGATCGATTGGTCGACCTGGGCCGGTTCGAGTCGGACGTGGCGCTGAGAATCACTCGCGCCGCGCCACGTGATCTCATGGCAACGAGAATAGGCAGGCCGGTTTTTGCGCTCTATCGCCGCAATGGATGCGATGGAGCGGGGGAACGATATATCGCGCGGCCAAGCGAAGATCAGGTTCCGCGCTATGTTCTGAAATACGCGCCCCGTGCCGAGCTTGGTATTGCGGTCGACGGGATCGTTTCTGCCAGAGAGCTGATCGCTCAGGGGTTTGGAGTTGGAGTCCTTCCCCGATACTTTGCTGATCGGGACCCTCGCATCGAGTGCTGTTCCGGGCGCTTGTCCGATGCCGGGTTTGCGTTGTTCATCGTGTTGCGGCCCGAGCAGCAGAGATTGACCCGCATCAGGCAGTTTGTCGATCATGTACAACGTTATCTGACCGGGATGCCGGGTCTCGATACCGCCGTTTCACCGCCTGCGGATCGCTGAAATGGCTGGGACGCACGTTGCGGACCTGCAGTCGCTGATTTCCCGGATGGCGCCGAAGATGGGCGATGGCGTGAGACTGGAATGCAAACGTTTCTTCAGCGGGGCCGCAGCCTATGCCGACGGCCGGATATTCATGACTCTGACGCCGGCTGGTCTTGCGCTCAAGTTACCCGAACATGGCCGGGCGACCCTGATGGCGGCCGGCGGCCGGCCGCTTAGATATTTTCCGAATGCGCCCGTGAAAAAGGAATATGTCCTATGCCCAAGCGAGCTTGGCGACGAGGCGCTGGCGCATTGGATAGCATTGAGCGTGACGTTCGTGCAGCGCAAGCCGTGAGCAGTCGGAGTGGTTTCGGCGAGCCTCGGATGTAGGCGGATGCTGCCGCGAGCCTAGGGCTGCAATATCAGAGTGCGCCGGCGGAAACGTAGTTATCAGTTTCATCCACGTTGGGGCGCCATCGCACAATCGGCCAAGTCTGCGTACGATCGGCGATCTGCGCGTACGCTTGGCGGGTTCTCTTGCGAGTACTGGATTACAATGAGAGCCAGCCACCATAGAGGGCGGCCTGATAGAGGAAATAGAGTGCCGCGGCGAGCATCAGCGCACCGCCGGCGCGTTCGGCCCACAGCGTGAACTGACGCGTGTGCCTGAGATGTGCGAGGCTCCCAGCCGCGGTGCCAGCCACCACAATCGGAATGCCGCGGGCAAGGCCGAAGGTGGCCATGAGAACCGCGCCCATCAGTGGATCGGCCGTCCCAGCCGCCGCGGCCACGACCGGAAGCAGGAGCGGGGTGCAGGCCGGACACGTCGACAAACCGAACGGAAGTCCGAGCAGATAGCTGCCAAGAAAGCTCCGGGTCGGTCTAACCGATGGCGTGAGCACTGGCACGACGATGTGGATGACGCGCAGCAGCGCAAGCCCAGCCACCGTCAGAATGACTGCGAGCAGGACGTAGGCGAAAGCGAGATAGCTCGCCAGCACGCGCAGCACGGCGAAACCGGCAAGACCGAACAGGACGCCAAGCACCGCGTCGACCGTGGCGATGCCGAGTGCGAAACCCGCCGACAGCCACAATCCTTCGATGCGTCGCCCGCCGGATGCCGCCGCGCCCTGTCCGGCTGCGAGGCCGGCCGCCACCGAAATCAGGGGGAAGGAGCTCGGCGCAATCCCGACGACGAGGCCGGCGAGAGCAACCAGCGCCACAGCGAGCGGCGTGAGCGCCGTGATCTCCTGCAGCAATGGTTCAAGTTCAATCATGCACCGATCCGTCCATCCTGGAGATGCAGCACCCGGTCAGCCATCGCCGCTAGGGGCTCGGCATGGGTGACGACGAGGACGGTCCGCTCCCGCGAAATCTCCTTCAGCAGCTCGTAGATCAGTGCGCCGGTCTTGGAGTCGAGGTTGCCGGTTGGCTCGTCGGCAAGGACCAGTCGCGGCTCATTGGCGATGGCGCGAGCAATCGCCACGCGCTGCATCTCGCCGCCGCTAAGCTCGTTCGCGCGATGCTTTAACCTGTGCCCAAGTTGAAACCTCTCCAGCAGGGCCTTTGCCCGCTTGGTTCTCTCCGACTTTGCAGCACCGTTGAATTCCATCGGCAGCGCGACGTTCTCCAGGGCGCTAAGGTTCGGGATGAGGTTGAAGGTCTGGAAGACGAATCCGACCGTCCGGCGGCGAAAGCGGGTCAGCTCGCCCTGCGACAGGCCGTTCACCACCCGACCGGCGACGACGACCTCGCCGCGCGTGGGCCGGTCCATGGCCCCGATCAGGTGCAGAAGCGTCGACTTGCCGCTTCCGCTCGGGCCGACGATGGCGACCATGCCCTTTTCCGGCAATTCGAGATCGATGTCGGCGATGGCGTCGATGGTTTCGCCACCCTTGCGATAGGACTTCGAGACGCTGCGAAGTTCGATCAGTGGCGTTGCCCTATTCATGTTTCATAGCCTCGAGTGGAGAGAGCCTGACGGCTTGCCAGACGCCGTAGGCACTGCCGACCACGGCGGCGACCACAGCGACCACGAGGACGAGAAGGAGCACCGAAGCCGAAACCTGGTTGCTGACCGCGAGGCTCTCGAACAGCGGCTTGTAGTGGCTCGGCAGGAAGGGGCCGATGCTGAGCGCGAAGAGACGTCCCGTGACCATCGCGCCCACCGCCTGGAACAGCAACAGGCCGAGCGCACCCCCGAGCAGGCTTAGCGCCACGGCCTCGGTGAGGAACTGAACCGTGACGCCGCCATCGCTCGCACCGATCGCCTTCAGCGTGCCGATCTCGCGGGCCCGCTCGCGCACCGTCATCAAGAGCACGAAGAAAACGACGATGACCATCAGCGCAATCGCCAGGAGACCCCCGGCGCCGGAAAGCTGCTTGACCGTGCGGCTCGTCGTGGCGGTGAAGACGGCGGCGCTCTCGGGAACCAGGATGTCCGCCACGTAGCCGACGGTTTCTCTCACGCGTTGCGCTACGAGCGGGACGTTTTCGACCGAGTCCACTTTGACGAAGAGCCAGGAGGTTCCCTGATCCGTGCCGTAGATCGACCGGAAAGTCTCAATCGGCATGAAAAGCTGCAGGTCGCCGAAGACGTAGCCACTGGCGTACATGCCGACGATCCGGAGCTCCCGCGTTGGGCGCTTCATGGCGAAGATCACGGGATGTGTGCGCGTCGGGTCCACGGTGAGTGTTGCCGTGCCCATGTCCTCGGGCTTGATCCCCGCCCATTGTGCGTAACCCTGGCCGATGATCGCCACGTCCTGTCCGGCGTCTTCGGGGGTCAAGTCGCGGCCGGCGATGATCCGTGGATTGCCCGCCTCGCCGTGCGATTCCAGGCGTTTGACGGCGGTCGGCGCCAGTCCCACATGCATGACGAAATTAGGTGGCGTGATGGGCGCCATCGCCAGGAGATAGGGCTCGACGCGCTCCACATGCTCGATCCCGCGCACCTTTTCCGGGACGTCCTGGGGCAGGATGCGATCCTGGCCCACCATGTTCACGTGCCCCATCGAGCCGCGCGCGCGGAGCTGCAGGACGGTATTCACGTTCTCGGCCAGTACAGCTGTTTGCCGCTGCACTGCGTCCCCGATCGCATTCATGGCGAGGAGCAGGAAGAACGGCACGCCGATCAGAATCGCCACGAGAACCAGCCGGACCTTGTTCCGCAGCAGATTGCGAAGCCCCAAGACGATCATTCCCATCGAGGCTCTCCTTATGTGGCCTTCATGGCTTGCACGGGACTGAGCCGGATGCCCTTGAAGACCGGATAGCAGCTGCCGATCGCGGCAAAGGCGAATCCGCCGAGGACGATCAACAAGAGAGTGTTCTGATCGAGGCGCAGTTCGAGGTCCAACGCCGCGCGCAGGGCGACGCCGAACAGGGCGGCCGCGAGAACGGCCCCGACCGCGGCGGGAAGGGTCAAGGCGAGGACCTCAGCCAGGAACTGCTTCACGATCTCCCAGTTCGAAGCGCCGATCGCCTTGAGCGTGCCGATCTCCCGAATGCGCTCCTTGGTGGCCAACACCATGACGAACGCCACCAGCACGCCGCCGATCGCGAACAGCAGAAGCGAGGCGTAGAGCGTGGCGGCGGCCATGCTGCCGAGCGTGGTCCTGGCCGTCGACACCTGCTCGGACGCGGTGACGGCGTCGACCCCCCGCAACTGTTTGAGATCCGCGGTGACAGCCTCGACGTTCGCGACCGAGTCGACCGTAACGCGGATCTTGGAGAGCCTGTCGCCCGGATTGTAGATCCGCCGGAAGGTTTCCAGGGGAACGAAGACGTGGTTGTCCCCGAAGTCGTTGCCGGTGGCGTAGATGCCGATGACCTCGAGCGTGTGGCCATTCAAGGCGACAGTACGTCCGCTGAGCGCGGTCTCGCTCGGCGCGTCGATGCCCAAGCGCTCCTTCGCATACAGGCGGCCGACCACGGCTACGTCCCGATCAGCGTCCGGCTTGCTCAAGGCTCGCCCCGCAATGATCCGGGCGTTCTCGTAGTCGACTTCGCCGATCGCGCGCATCGGGGCCGTGGGACGAAGGCCGATGATCATCGCGTAGGCATTCGGCCTCGTCGCATCGATCTCGGGGGTATGGATGTATTCTTCGATCCTGATAACGTGGCCAGCACTCGCGATACGTCGCACCTGCTCCAGCGTGGCGAGAGAGAACGTGCCCGCGCCTATGGGCCTGTCGCCGCCGAAGCCGCCGGTGCCGAACGCGCCGGCCTCGCGCAACTCAACGACAGTCCGGACGCTCGCCTGCAGGTCCTCCAACTTCTGCCGCGTGAGGGCGGCACCCTGGACCATCACCGAGAAGAGGCCGATGATGATGGCCAGGAGGAGCGCCACGACGCCGGTGCGAACCCGGGTCCTGAAGGGGTTTCGGAGTCCCCTGGTCATCGCGCTCATGCCTTCTCCGCTGCGACCGGTTTGCCGACGCTGAGGATGGCCTGGAAGAACAGCGAGGGCTGGCCCCATAGCGAGTTGAAGAAGATCGTGGTCACGCTCACCGCCATGGCCACCATCGCCCAGACCGGATAAATCAGCCCGGTCGCCGCCAGCGGCACGCCGATGCCGTTGAACAGGAACGCGAGCGAGACGTTCTGCACCATCTTGGCGTAGCTGCGGCGACTGATCTCCCGGGCGGTCACCACGCCCTCGAGCCGATTGCTCAGGATGACGATGTCGGCCGAATCGATGGCGATGTCGGTGCCACCGCCCATGGCGATGCCGACGTCCGCCTGCATCAGCGCCGGTGCATCGTTGATACCGTCGCCGATCATTGCCACGCGGCCCTTTTCCTGAAGCCCCCGCACGAGCGCCGCCTTTTCGCCGGGCAGGATTCCGGCGTGAACCTCGTCGATCCCGACCTCGGCCGCGACCCGTCGCGCCGCGAGCTCGTTGTCGCCGGTCACAAGCACGGTTTTGACGCCCGCCGCCTTGAGGGCGGCCAAGACTTGGGCGGCCTCGCTCCTCACGGCGTCTCCAAGGGCAAGAAGGCCGAGAGGTCGACCCTTGCGGCAGACAGCGATGACGGTGCGCCCGGCGCTTTCGAGCGCATCGATGCGGCGCGCCAGCGGCGCCAGGTCGACGCCGCTCTCGATCATGAAGCGCGGGCTGCCGGCCAGCACCGTTTCCACCCCGATGCGCGCTCGGACGCCCTTGCCCGGCACGGCCTCGAAGTGCTCCACCTCAGGCGGCGTGATACCTCGCTCGAAGGCGGCCGTGACGATCGCGTCTGCCAGCGGATGCTCGGAGGCGGCTTCGGCCGCGGCCGCGATGCCGAGCAGCTCGTCTTCGCCAACTCCGGTCGCCTCGATCTCGATAAGGCGCGGCTTTCCCTCGGTCAGTGTTCCGGTCTTGTCGAAGGCGATCTGGTTCACCAGGCGGTAGCCCTGGAACGCCTCGCCGGTGCGCATGAGGATTCCCCGCTCGGCCGCTGCGCCGGCGCCGCGAACGATCGACAGCGGCGCCGAGATGCCGACGGCGCAGGGATAGCCCATGACGAGCACGCTCAGGCCGGCGAAGACCGCCCGCTGCAGGTCGGGCTCGCTGCCGAGCAGCCAAGGAACAATGATCCAGCCGAGCGTTGCGAGCGCCGCGATCGCGAGCACCGTCGGCGTGTAGACGACGAGCACGCGGTCGACGAGATGCAGCAGGCTCGGCTTAAGCGCGCGGGCATCCTCGACCTCGCGCGCGACCCGTTGCAGGAAACTCTGCTCGCCGATGGCGGTGACCCGAACGAGCAGCGTGCCCATGCCGTTGATCGATCCACCGATGACCTCGTCGCCGGCCGTGCGCTCGACCGGGATCGGCTCGCCGGTGACGAGCGCCTGGTCGACCGAGGAATGTCCCTCCACCACCTCGCCATCGACGGGCAAGCGTTCACCCGGGCGGATGCGCACGAGGTCGCCGCCCACGACGTCCGCTATCGGCATCTCCACCTCGCGGCCGTTCCGCACGACGCGGGCGACGTCCGGCTGCAGGTCGAGGAGGCGCTTGACCGCTTGCGAGCTGCGCGTCTTGACGATGAGCGACAGCCATTCCGAGAAGAGATGGTAGGTGGCGACCATGACCGAGACCGCGAAGAACGGCGCAGTCGGATAGCCGGGCGGATCGAAGGTGAGCCCGATCAGGCCGCCCGTGAGGCCGGCGAACGCGCCTGCTTCCAGGAGCACGTGCTGATTCAGAATCCCCCGGCGCAGCGCCTGGATCGCCATGCTCAGGATGTGACGGGCGACGCCGAAGACGAGGACAGATGCAAGCGCACCCACCAACCACGGCGTAGCCGGTATCAAACCAGGCGTCTCGCGGTACAGGAGCAATGTCCCGGCGAGCACGCCAAGCCCGGCGGCGCTCAAGGACGCGATCCACAGCCCTTGCGAGCGCAGCACCAGGAACACGAAGGCGATGAGGCCGAGCGTGGCGACGAGCGGCAGCGCGGTCGACCAGATGCCGGTCGGACTAGCGATAAGCGCGATGGCGACCAGGCTGAAGGTAACCGCGACGAGGAAGCGCCGACCCTCGCGCACGAGATCGCGTTCCTCTTCCTCGAAGGCGCGCAGCTTGCGCGGATCGTGCAGTGTGTAGCCGATGTCGCGCAGCGTCTGCAGGAGTTCAGCTGGGTCGGCTACGGCTGGGTCGTATTCAACCAGCGCCTGCTCGTGGGTGAGGCTCACCGCCACCTTGTCGACGCCGGGCTTGCGGCCGAGCGCCTTTTCGATGGTGCTCGTGCACAGCGAGCAGTGGAGCCCGCCGATGCGCGCCCGAATACGCGCCCGATCCGGGCGGCTCGCGGGCTCCTCGGTCCATAGTGGCAGGGTGCCAGTGTCTGTGGTTGTCGCGATGGTCATGGCGGCCTCCGTTGAGGCTGTTTGCCGGGAAGGACGCCCTTGCCGGCTTCGGTTCGAGCAGCTTCAGCAGAAGTCTGCGCCCCGTACTAGCGTACGGAGTCAAGAGGCGATGATGATCTGCGGAAAGTGAGGTCGCGCTTGCCTCACGCCGGCTCGGGCAGGTGAGCGAACAGACCGAATCCGATCGACCACAGGCCGAGTACCGTAAGTACGACGCCGGTCCAGAACGGCATGCGGCCGGAGAGACCAGCCAGCCAGTCGAGTGCTGCCCTCGCCGGTGCGAACAGCACCGCCAGGACAAGCGGCAGCGACAGCGCGAGGCCGAACACGGCGAGGGAGACGAAGCCGCCGAGGAATGTCGAGCCCGTCGCACCGCCGGCAGCGGCAGCGCCGAGCAGGATCAGCAGCAGCGGTGCCGCGCAGGCCGGAATGTTGAGGCCAAACAGCACGCCGAGGCCGACGGATCCACGCGCGCCGGAAAGGCTCGCGAGGCTCGGCCCTACCGACCGCATCAGCACTTGCGCCCGTCCTGCGAGGTAGAGGCTGCCGATGAAGACGTAGATCGCGCCGAGCAAGATCCACGCGCCTTTCTGCAGCCCAAGGAATGCCGTACCCAGAAGAACGGCGAGGATGCCCAGCCCCCCGATGAACAGCGCGCGCGTCACCGCGAACAGAATGGTCTCGGTCAGTCTCCGGGCCGCCTCCTTGCGCTCCAGATACTTGATGAAGATGAGGCTCGACCCGATCGAGCAGGGCTCGACGAAGCCCAGCAGACCTAGCGCCGCGGGGAGCACAAGGAGGTTGATGAACCCGAATTCCGTCACGATGGCTGGCCCGCGACGGAGTATCCGGCTTTGCGGATCGCCGCCGCGAGCTGGTCCTCGTTCAAGGCCAGCGGATCGAACAGGATGCGCGCCTCCCGCGCCTTGAACGAGACGGTCGCCTTGCGCACGCCGGGCTCCATTGAAACGAGCGCCTCGATAGTGCGTGCACAGCCGTCGCAGTGCATGCCATCGATCTTGAAGTTGGCTGTCTTCACGTTGTGTCCTTTCGTTGCTCGCTTCTGACGAACTGTCTTGCCGGATGGTCGGAGGGCCTTTGTCGCTCGGCGACCGGCCATTGCGTCGATGATCGTGCAGGCGCGCAAGGCGCCACCGCCCGGGCAGGTAGCAATCAATTCGTCGAGGGCGCTCCGGATGTGCTGAAGCTGCGTGATCTTGCGGTTGACCTCCTCACGCTTGGTCAGCGCCTGCGTTCGGACGTCGCCGCAATCGGCCCCCGGATCGGCCCGCAGCGAGAGGAGTTCCGCGATCTCGCGCAGCGAGAAGCCGAGCTCCTGCGCTTGCCGGACGAAGCGGATGCGCTCGACGACCTCATCATCGTAGAAGCGGTAGCCGCCACTGCGGGGCCGCGCGGGTTGGGCGATCAGCCCACGCCGTTCGTAGAAGCGGATGGTCTCGACGCCGACGCCCGCCTGCTCGGCGGCTCGGCTGATGGTCATTCCGGTGGCCATGGCGTGTCTCGCAATTGAGCACGTTAGATTCCGTACTATAGTACGGAGTCAACAGCTGAAAGGAACGCCACGCGGGGTTCCCGGCAGCCTCCTCTTGCGTCCATGACGCACTGTGATCAGTTGACCGTTCGCTCCTGGAACAGCGTTTCGATCAGCGGGCAATCCGGCAGCGTGCCGTCGGCGCATTGCGCGACCACGTCTTTCAGCACCCGCTCCATGCGTTTCAGATCGGCGATCTTCGCCCGCACGTCGTCAAGGTGCGTGGCGGCGACGGCGCGCGCCTCGGCGCAGGGTTGGTCGCGCTCGTCGACCAGATGCAGCAGTTCACGGATTTCATCGAGGGAGAAGCCGAGCTCGCGCGCCCTCAGCACGAAGCTCAGGCGCCGCTCGTGCGTGGTGTCGTAGCTCCGATAGCCGCCGGCCGTGCGCGGCGGTTCGGGCAGAAGACCGACCTTCTCATAATAGCGCACGGTCTCCAGATTGCAGCCCGTGCGCTTGGCTAGTTCAGCTCGCTGCAAGCTCTTTACCGAACTGCGACCGCTCATTGGAAAATCCCCTTGAGTCTGTAGTAACTACAGAGTTTAAGATAGCTCCCAATATCGGATTGGGCAACGAGAACCGAGGCCGCGAAATGAAGTTGCCGAGCGATGAGGTTAGCGCCCGTGCTGCCTCTCACGGGGAGTCCACCCGGCCCATCGTGGCGAGATCGAGCGCTCAGGTCCGGTGGCCGGCCTGCACCCTAAGAGGCGCCGGTTCGCGACGGGCGAAGGCTCCTCGAATATGGCCTGAAGTCGTCATCAATGACTGGTGCTTTCATTTCGGAAGACATCACTGGGCCTTATCAGCAAGGGGACTCTGATGGGAGGCTCGCATGCTGCCTGAATGGGAGTGGCTGTCGCCGACGGTCGGTGGTCGCCGTGCGAGACGCGGGCGATTCGACGAATTCCACGTGCGACATGAAGTCATCGATGAATGTTTCGCCAAGGGAGAGATGACGCGAGAAGAATGTGAGCGAGGCTGCGCGTCGCAGGGCAATTGCCACGCCTACCATCGGCAACAGCTTCGCGCCCAGACGCGCCATTCCACTCAACCAAAGAGAAGGCGACGCGACTGTTCAGAAGCGGGCTAAAGCCACTTTCAGCGTGGACCCTGCTCGGCGTCGGCCTGATCCTCATGATCGAGCCTCTGTTGCCGTGGTATCACTTCTCGCCTTTCTGGTTCTCGCTCGGCGTGATCAGCGCAATTGTCGCGCTCTTTGATATCGGTCGCCGCCGGTAGGTCTCATTGGTCCGCAGGGGCAACTCATGGTGACCTGGCAGCGGCCACGCGGCGACGTAAGCGGACCCGTCTGCGAGTCCAGCTCCACCTTTCACCAAACCGTGATTCTACAACAGGAAATCTGCACTTGAGCCTGTAGTTGCTACAGACCCTACGTTATGACTTGGATCGGATCTGGGCAGCAAAATGCGAGGTCGCACATGGGGCCATTCAGCCCTGACATCAAAGTTGCGTCACCGGCGGTCGAAGTTCAGCCGGCACTTGAGCGCAGTCAAATCGAACGGCAGCGTTTGGTCGCGGTCGGCGGGATCCTCGGCGCCCTTGCGGCTTCGTCCTGCTGCATCGTGCCGCTTGTCCTGTTCATCCTCGGCATCGGCGGCGCCTGGATCGGCAATCTGACCGCGCTCGCGCCTTATAAGCCGCTCTTCGTCGCGGGGACCGCAGGCCTTCTCGGCTACGGCTTCTACCTCGTCTACTGGAAGCCCAGGCGGGCCTGTGCCGATGATGCTGCCTGCGCCCGCCCCATCCCCAGCCGCCTTGTTCAACTCGCACTCTGGATTGCGACGGTGCTCGTGGTGGCCGCCTTCGCCTTTGACTACGTCGCCCCGCTGCTGCTTCGCGCCTGAGACCAAGAGGAGACCCGCCCCATGAAGAAGAGCCTGAGCGTTTTCGCCCTGATCGCCTCGGTGATGACGGCGCCGGCCGCCTTCGCCGGCGAACGCACGGTCACTTTCGCCGTCGACAACATGACCTGTGCCTCATGTCCCTACATCGTGAAGACATCGATGGCGGCGGTCCCGGGCGTCGCGCAGGTGGCCGTTTCGTTCGAGGCGAAAACCGCGACCGTGACCTTCGACGACGCGAAGACGAACCCCGACGCCATCGCGGCAGCCAGCATGAATGCCGGCTATCCGGCCCGCCCGACGCAGCAGCAAGGCAGCCGAGATGAATGACAGCGCCCTGGTCCGCGCAGATACGGCGGGCGCCATCCTCGCCGCGATCTGTTGCGCGACGCCGCTTCTTGCCGCGCGTGGGGTCTCCATCGCCGTCGCACCAAAGAAGCCTGCCGCGAGACGGAGATCCACAAGGAAGGCGTGAAGCCATGAACGAATGCTGTGCATCCTCCTCGTCCCGGGACAAGGCTGCGGCGTCCGCATCTGCGACACTGCCGAGCTATGCCGTGCGGCCGGGCGTGACGTTTCCGGACTGGTCGGTGGTTTCGTCGCCCGCGATCAAAGACGCCCTGCTGGCCATGGTCGGCTCCGACCATGTGCTCAGCCGCTGGAGCGGCTACGACCCGGCCACGGACCGCGTGCGCGTTGCGTTGCTTCAGCTCTACGCCGAACACGGACGGGCCCCGACCCCAGGCGCGCTTGCGGAGTGCGCGGCGCTCAGCGAGACGGCCATCCAGTCGCTGCTCCAAGATCTCCGCCGTCGCGACCTTGTCGTGCTCGACGGCGACAAGATCGTCGGCGCCTATCCCTTCACCGACCGCGACACCGGCCACCGGGTCACACAGAATGGACGCACGCTCAATGCCATGTGCGCGGTCGACGCGCTCGGCATCGGTGCCATGACCGGCCACGACATCGCGATCACATCGAGCTGCCGCCACTGTGGCGCGCCAATCCGGATCACAACGCGTGATCGAGGCAGGGCGTTGGCCCAGGTCGAGCCACCGACGGCCGTCGTGTGGCTCAGCGTCCGCTACGAAGGCGCGTGCGCAGCGAACTCGCTGTGCGCGACGACGGCCTTTTTCTGCTCGGATGACCATCTTTCCGCCTGGCGCCGCGACCGTTCCGCGGACGAGCCAGGCTCTCGGTTGTCGATCGAGGAAGCGCTCGAGGCCGGTCGGGCGCTCTTCGGGCCAAGCCTTGCCGGCCTCGAGGCAGCGGAGCGCTCCGGCAGTGATATCCGGACCCGCGGCACGTCACGACCGTCGGCCGACCCGGCATCGAAGAACGGCGTAGTAGCAGACCGTCGCTTCCGCACGAACGGGCGCAAGGGCGGCGCCTACGATCTCCTCGTCATTGGCGCCGGGTCGGCCGGCTTCTCGGCTTCGATCACGGCCGCCGATCAGGGCGCGCAGGTGGCGCTCATCGGCAGCGACACCGTCGGCGGCACCTGCGTCAACATCGGCTGCGTGCCGTCGAAGACCCTGATCCGCGCTGCGGAGGCACTTCACAACGCTCGCGTAGCAGCACGCTTCGCCGGCATCACGGCCGAGGCCGAAGTGACCGACTGGCGGGGGACCGTTCATCAGAAGGACGCGCTCGTCACGGAACTACGCCAGGCCAAGTACATTGACCTGCTCCCCGCCTACAACGGCATCGCCTATCGCGAAGGGCCGGCGCGCCTCGTGGAAGGTGGTGTCGAGGTGGACGGCACGCGCATTCCCGCCGGCAAGATCATCATCGCGACCGGCGCACGGCCTGCGATCCCCGCCATCCCCGGCATCGAGACCGTAGCCTATCTTACGAGCACGACGGCGCTCGACCTCGAGGAGCTGCCGCGGTCGCTGCTCGTGATCGGCGGCGGCTATATCGGGGCGGAGCTCGCCCAGATGTTCGCCCGCGCCGGCGTCAAGGTGACGCTCGTTTGCCGGTCCCATCTGCTCCCCGAGGCCGAGCCCGAGATCGGCGCTGCGCTGACGGGGTATTTCGAAGGCGAGGGAATCACCGTGGTCGCCGGCATCGCCTACCGCGCGATCCGCAAGACCGAGAACGGGGTTGCTCTTACGATCGCGCGCGACGGCCAGAACACGACGATCGATGCCGACCGGGTACTGATCGCCACCGGCCGCACGCCCAACATTGAAGGACTAGGGCTCGCCGAACACCGGATCGCCGTCTCGTCTAGGGGCGGCATCGTCATTGATGATCGCATGCGTACGACCCACGTCGGCATCTATGCCGCCGGCGACGTCACCGGCCGCGACCAGTTCGTCTATATGGCCGCCTACGGTGCCAAGCTCGCGGCGAAGAACGCCCTCAATGGCGACAGCCTGCGCTACGACAACAGCGCCATGCCCGCCGTCGTATTCACCGACCCGCAGGTGGCGAGCGTCGGCCTGACGGAGGCCGCGGCGCGTGCATCCATGCACACCGTTCGCGTCTCGACGATCGGTCTCGACCAGGTGCCGCGCGCGCTTGCTGCCCGCGATACCCGCGGGCTGATCAAGCTCGTGGCCGACGCCGGCAACGGCCGGCTGCTCGGCGCGCATGTCCTCGCGCCGGAGGGAGCCGACAGCATCCAGACCGCGGCGCTCGCGATCCGGCAGGGCCTCACCGTCGACGACCTCGCGGATACGATCTTTCCGTATCTCACCACCGTCGAGGGCCTGAAGCTCGCGGCTCTTGCTTTCGACAAGGATGTGGCGAAGCTCTCGTGCTGCGCCGGCTAGACCATCGGTCCCGTGACCCGAATGGACTCGGTTGCGTGCGGCCGCTGAGGACGCTCGACGTGCCGGGCTTCAGGCTCTGTGAGACGGTCTATGACTCCGCACGAATGTTCCCGACGCAGTCGCACAAATGGGCACACCTCTGCCTCACAGTCGAAGGAGGTTACCAATTGGATTGGGGTCGGACCCGGCTGCGCTGCGGCCCGGCGTCACTTCTGTTCCAGCCGCCCGGGCAGGTATACGGCGCTCACATTTCGGCCGCAGGCATCCGTTGCGTGACCGTCGATATCGATCCGACGGTGCTCCTGGGCGCGGCCGAAGCCCTGCCTGATTTCGAACCCTTCGACGCCCCGCGCCGCGCCCCTCCCCATTGGCTCGCATTCCAACTTCGCTGGGAGCTCGAGTTGGGAGACGATCTGTCCTCTACCTCCGTGGAAAATACCGTGTTCGCCCTGCTCGTGGAGCTCGGTGAGCGGCCCGGTCTTGAAACGCGAAGCACGCCGCCGCCGTGGCTCAAGCGTGTGCAGGAGCAGATCGAGGACGAGTCTCGTCAACATCACACGCTCGAGAGCCTCGCGCAGGCGGCCGGCGTTCACCACGTGCACCTCGCCCGCGAGTTCCGCCGACGCTTCGGGTGCACGGTGGGGCACTACATCCGCCAGCGGCGCGTCGAGTTCGCCTGCCATCGGCTCACGGCGTCGCGGGATCCGCTCTCGGAGATCGCGTTCGACGCCGGCTTCGCCGACCAGAGCCACTTCACCAAAACGTTCCGGCGGCTGGTCGGCATGACCCCGGGCCTCTTCCGCACGCGTTTCGTCGCACGTTAATCCGCTTCAAGACGGGCCTCTCCCGCCGCGGGTACAAACTCTCCTCGTTGGGTTTGCTCCGGCGCTGCCATCTGGCCGCACCGCTGATCAGCGGCCCACGCGCTGCATGGAGGGAGTCGATGAAGCACCCTATACCCAGCACCGCATGCGCGCTGGGGCTTATGCTGACGATGCTCGCCTTGCCCGCAGAGCGGGCTACCGGCGGGGAGCAAGCCCTGGATAAGTATAAGCCGATCACGGGGGTGGCGGCGGGGGTACCGTATGTCGCCCTGCCGCCTGCCGGCGACCGGACGAAGCGCGCGCCGCTGGTGGTGGCCTGGCACCTGATGGACCCACCGCGGACGGAAGCGGCGCTGGCCTCGGCCTTGCCCTTGGCGGAGGTGCAAGCCTGGCGGGTGTATCTGGGACTCCCGATGTTCGGGGCTCGGTCTCCCGCCGGTGGGTTCGACGAGGTCCTGCGCCTCAGCGCCGAGGACTTCGTGCTCAAGGTGTTCGCCCCTGTCGTTGAACAGGCCGCGGCCGAGGCGCCAGCCGCAATCGAGGCTCTGCGGGCGGAGTTGCCGATTGAAGACGGACCGATCGGGCTGGTCGGAGGCTCGATGGGATCGGCGGTCGCCTTGCTCCTTCTCTCCGAGGGGAAGCTCCCCGTGACGGCAGCGGCGCTGATAAGCCCGGTGGTGCAGCTCGAGCCGGTCATGACAGGGCACTCGCACCATGACTCAGCGACCTACGCGTGGACGGAAGCGTCGCGCGTGGTGGCCGCCCGGTTCGATTTTGTCGCCCGGGCCACCGAGGTCGCTCGGCGGAACCCGCAACCGGCCGTGCTGCTGGTAACTGGAGCCGACGACGTCGCAGCGTTCCGTGAGCCTGCTACGGCCTTCCGAGACGCCCTGCTCGGTTTCTACGCCGATCCCGACCGCATAAGCGTCGTGAGCGTGCCCGAGATGGCCCATGCTTTGGCCGACTCACCCGGGATCGAACCGGCACCGCAAACTGCCAGCGCGCAACGAGTCGACGCAGTCGTGACCGATTGGTTTCGCCGCTACCTTGGCAGGTGAGAATGACGTTGAGGGATTCATGACCAACTTTCGCGCACGTTTTGTCGCACACCCACTCGGCGGCTAATCCGGTTCAAGACGCGATTCTCCCGTCATGGGTAGATAGGGCGACACAACACGACGCGCTTAGACCGCGAGCTTGCGATGACACCGATCTTCGGAGCGAGGGCTGTTTCGCAGCGATCGGATCACCAGGGGCGCGTCCTGAAAGGAGATGAATCGTCATGAACAGGATTGCGATGATGGACGAGCTGTCGCGCCGCCTTCCGGCGGTGTCGCCCGAGGATCAGCGGCACGGCATGGTGCTGCTCCATGAGTTGGCCAAAGGCGAGCCCGTAGCCATTGGCCAGCTCGCCGAGGCGCTTGGCACGCCGGTCGAGAAGGCAGAGACCTTCACGAAAGACTCGGCGCTAAGCCCGTTCATCCATAAAGACGAAGGAGGCCGAATCCAGGGTTTCTGGGGACTTTCGGTGAAACCTACGCACCACCAGCTCACGATCAACGAACGCAAATTGTGGGCCTGGTGCGCGGTGGACACCTTGCTTTACCCGGAACTCCTCGGCGAAACCGCCAAGATCGAAACGCGCGATCCCGAGACGGACCAGTTGAATCGTCTCACAGTGTCGCCTACTCGCGTCGAGGCCGTCGAACCGACCGGCATCGTGGTGTCCATGGTGCGCCCGCAGACCGCGGACTTCACATCGAACCCCCGGCTCAGGGCGTCGGTTTGCCATTTCATCTTCTTCTTCGCTTCGAACGCGTCGGGAGAACGCTGGCAGGCGAAACACCCCGAGACCCTGCTGCTGTCGCTCGACGAGGCTTTCGCGTTCGCCAGGCGCTCCAACGCACGCGTGTTCGGGGCGGAACTGGCCCGGCTCCGGGCGGACGCGGCGTAATCGAACTCATGAGGGAAAGAATACGCCATGGAAGTACAGGCACGAACGATCGCCGAACCGGCAACCCAGTCCGATGGCGTCCAGCGCGCGGATCGCACCACCCGCAATGTGAGCTTGGCTTCAGCCGGAGCCATTCTCGTTGCGCTGAAGGCGATCAGTTGTCCTCTGACGCTGATCTTGCTCAGCTTTGGCGTGGGCACGGCGTGGCTCGGCGATCTGTCAGGGCTCGCTCCCTACCAGCCGCTCTTCTTCGCGTTGGCTGCGGCACAACTCGGACTTGGCTACTACCTCGTATATTGGAAGCCGAGGAAAGCCCATGCCAAAGTCGGAGCTGGGGCCCAGCTCTCTCCAAACCGGCTCGTTAAGTTCTCGCTCTGGAGTGCCACCACTCTGGTCGCGGCAGCAGTCGCATTCAATTATCTCGGACCAGCACTGGTCGGCATCCATTGATGCTATGGAGAAATGGAAAAATGAAGCGCCTTAGCGTTTTATCAGCTCAGATCATGTCACTCTCGATCACAGGCAATGCTCTCGCCGGCGAGCGAACCGTGGAGCTTGCCGTCGACAACATGTCCTGCATTGCATTTGCCTATGAAGCACGCCAAGCCATCGCCGCCGTTCCCGGTGTCAGTCGCGTGAAGATCTTGGCCGCAAGTCGGGCGGCAGTCGTGACCTTCGACGATGCTCAGACGACACCGGACGCAATTGCCGCCGCGAGCGCTGAGGCTGGTTACCCGGCTCGTCTCGCAGGCTCAGGGGGATGAGACGTAGCGGTAACAGGATCCCTGGAGAGGCAGATCACCAGGCGATCGTGCCCGATTTCAGTGCCGAAGCCACGCCGAGGATAGCAGAATGAAGGTCAAAGCAGATCTCGTGAGCTTGTTCCAAGTCCCACTGCAGTGCCTGGCAGCGCCTGAGATCGCGTGCGGCAGCCGTGCCAGGCCGATTCTGCTGGCGCTGGAGAGCGATCCCGGGATTTCGGAAGCTTGGGTCAACCGAGCGGGAAGCATGCTCGCGGTGGTTGGATCAAAGAGTTCAAGTCGTGATTCGCGCGCCAAAACCGTCGTGGCGCTTTTCGAGGAATTCGAAAAGAACGTCGCAACGGAGACCGTCGGGAAAGCTCGCGAGACGGCAGCTACTAGTTTCCTTTCAGGCGATGGTTGGTATCGCAGTGCACAGACGGTCAGTCTCAGCATGGAGGAAGCTGACATCATCGCCGCGCGCTTGGTTCGCCGAATTCAGTCCGAGGTTCCGCTTACGGACGAGACGACAAAGGCACTGGAGAGTGGCTTTGCTGAGGTCTTCAAACGACAGTTCACCGGTGAGACCGGTCAACCCAAACCGGTAAGCCAAGAACCGGCCCGGGCAAATGTACAGCAGCGGAATGATCAATTGGTGAAAGTGGCGCGAGAGAATCTCGACGAAGCAGGGATGACGGCCTTCCAAGAAGCCCTCGCAAAAGGCCATCGGCCCCAGCCAGGCGAAAAATAAAATCGACGACAAAGATTCCCAGCCGGTCGTGCCCGACATCACGCTTCTCCTGATCTTCGATCTGTGACGTTGCCCTGTGCTGGCGCTGGCCGACTATCACCCACACCATCAGCGCTACGACAACAGCGCCATGCCCGCGATCGTATTCACCGATCCGCAGGTGGCGAGCGTCGGCCTGACCGAGGCCGCGGCGCGTGCGGCCGGGCATGCCGTCCGTGTCTCGACGATTGGTCTCGACCAGGTGCCACGCGCGCTCGCCGCCCGCGACACCCGCGGGCTCATCAAGCTCGTGGCCGACGCTGACCGCGGCCGGCTGCTCGGCGCGCATGTCCTCGCGCCGGAGGGAGCCGACAGCATCCAGACCGCGGCGCTCGCGATCCGGCAGGGCCTCACCGTCGACGACCTCGCGGATACGATCTTTCCGTATCTCTCACCACCGTCGAGGGCCTGAAGCTCGCGGCGCTTTCGTTCAGCAAGGATGTTGCCAAGCTGTCCTGCTGCGCCGGATAGCGATGGCAACCGGGCGCCTGCAACTTGTTTGAAGCATCGCACAGTCGTCGTAGAGAGATGGCGTGGAGGATCGCATTCCAGGCGACGTTGGCGATTTGCGGGATACGCGCTCACAGTGCGGCAGCGGAAACGTCGTTATCAGTTTCATCCACGCTGGGGTGCCATCGCGTACAAAACCACGAAACTTCGTGGTGCGGGTGTCAGACCGGTGGCGGCTGCGGCGACGGGCGGCGGCTGGCTGCATGAGATCAAATACGACGGCTACCGCATGCAAGCCCGGATTGACGGCGGCCAGGTCAAGCTGCTGACGCGCACCGGCCTGGACTGATCCCACCGATACCGCCGGCCATCGACGCGCTTGGCGCTGCGGGGGAAGAGTGACTATGTCGACGGCAGCTTTGCGCGCTCAGCAACAAGTCTCAAAACGCAGATTGCGGGCTTGACCGACTTCATCGAGACACTGCGCGGTCCGGGCCGACACGTGATGGCTGAACCGCACCCTGTGAGTGAGACAGTAGAAATGCGGGCAGCAGTTTCATGTTCT
>WHTW01000054.1 GCA_009377525.1 Rhodospirillales bacterium | reverse complement strand
TGATCACGATCTCGGTGTCAGATGACATCGGCGATCGCATCCTGCTGGCGGCGGAAGAACCAGTAGCCGAACCAGAAGAAGAACAGGGATATGAACATCGTCCAGGCGATGACCAGTGCCTTCGGGATCTGCCCGAAGACGACGATGTCGCGGATGATCTCGATGAAGCCGGTCAGGACATTGGCGTACATCAGGAGGTACCAATTGGGACTGAGCGTTTCATGCGAGAAGAACACCGGCGTGGCGAACATCAGCACCGGCGCGATCGTCATCATCAGGTAGGCGGTGTCGCGGGTGAACGCGCCCATGGCCGACAGCAGCCAGGTGATGCCGATCAGGAATAGCAGGAAGGGGACGAACCACAAGGGCAGCAACAGCACCGTCCAGTGCAGCGTGCCGGTGAACAGCAGCTGGCACAGCAGCATCAGGGTGAGGCCGATGGAGGCATAGGTAGTAGCTCGCAAGGTCGAGATGATCGGCAGCATTTCGGCCGGGAACATCGTCTGCTTGATGTAGTGGGCGTATTCGTGGAGCAGCGACGGAGCGCGGTAGGCCATCTCGGTGAAGAAATTGAAAGCCACCAAGCCACCGAAGATGAACAGGGCGTAGTCCATCGAGGAGTTCGAAGCGGCGTTGTTGGGCAGCTTGGCCGACCCGCCGAACACCAACGTATAGGTCGTCAGCGAGATCACCGGTGCGGCCACGGCCCATACCCAGCCCGCCATGGAGCCACGGAACCGCTCGCGCAACTCCCGTCGCAGAATTGCCGCAATCAGATCGCGGTGGCGCCAGCCCTCGACAAACGGCCGCAGCAGGAAGCGGACGATACGCTCCAGCCAATTGTAGTCTCGCGGCTCGACTGCCTTGCCATCCACAATGTGCATGACGGGCGCGTCGGGCAGTTCCTGGCGGTTGTTCAGGTTAACCATTGAAGTTAAACGACAAATCGGGGCGGCCGGCGGCCGCAAGACCCAGTGTTCCAGTGGAGGGCATACGGCAGGTCGCATAGCATAGCGAACCCGCCCGAGATAGCCTCGACAATGTCTCGCCTGAGGCTTTCCCGCCGGTCGGGGCACGGCAATTTGCCTTGGAATCGTGGCGAGTTGTCCGCCGATGTTCGCGTCACGACGTCGGCTTGACGCTCCCCAGGGGTTTAGGCTAGCGGGACGCCTCGGATTCCCTCCCGCAGCACCGGCCGCCGGTGAAAGTGCCGATCTTGACCGCCTGGAACGATACCCTGAGAGCCGCCAGTGGCTGACATCGGCATATTGCGAGCGGCCATCGCGCCGGTCAGGCGCCTGTGGCGCCGACCGGCCGCGGTCGAGATTGCGCCCAAGGTCGGCGACGACGAAGAGGACGCGCGCGTCCATTTCCGCGACGGCCTGGTCAAGCGGCGTGGCGGCAACAGCGAGGGCGCGCTCGCGGCATTCGACCGGGCGCTGGCGCTGGTTCCCGAATTCGCCGACGCCGTCATGGCGCGGGCGGAAATCCTCGACAGCCTGGGACGCAGCATCGAGGCGCATGCCGAGTACGAGCGGGCGCGCGGCCTGTGGTCGGAGCTGCCGCCGGGCGCGGCCGATCGGCGCTACGTTTTCCGCCGCCAGGGCTATTTCGCCTTCGAGGCGGAATCGTACAACTTGGTCCGCACCAATGTCCGCAGCAAGATTCTGCCGCAGCTCGCGCACGGCAACGCGCGTCTCGCCCGCGGCCGGGCCGCGGAGGCGCTGGACAGCTACGAGCGCGCACTGAAGGTGAATCCCAAGCTTGTCGAGGTGCTTGCGCTCAAGGGCGAGGCCTTGTCGGCGCTGGGCCGCTACGAGGAGGCGATCCAGATCTTTGACGGCGTGCTGGCTGCCAATCCGAAGGATGGCGATACCCTGAACGGCCGCGGCATCGCGCGCGCGGCACTCGGCCGGCTGGCCGACGCCAACGACGACTGGCGCCGTCAGTTCGAATTGCTGCCGCAGACGAGCTCGGCGGCGCGCGCCTGCGTGGCGATGCGCATGGGCAACTGCAGTGCGGCGTTCAATGAATTCGCGCTGGCTGTCGCCAAGGAGCCCAACAACCCCTATTGGCTGCTCTACCGGCTGACGGCCGCGCGACTGGCCGGCGCGCCGGCCGAACTGGTCACGCTCCCTGCCGATGATCGTTGGCCCACGCCGCTCCTGGCCTTCCGGACCGGACAGGTGACGGAAGAGGTGTTGCTCCACCGCGCCACCTCGCCCGCCCGTCATGCCGAAGCACGCTTCCAGATGGGCGTCCTCGCCGTGGACGGCAATCCTGCAGCGGCGCGCCGGTACTGGCGCGAAGTCGTCGACCAGGGCCCGCCGGCGCTGATCGAGTTCGCCGCCGCCAGCAACGAGCTTGCGCGCCTCGGCGCCTAGCCGAACCACCGAGGCCAAGAAATGTTTTCCGTCATCCTCTACGGCCGCAACGACAGCCACGGCTACAACCTGCACAAGCGGGCGGCGATCAGCTTCAACGCCCTGGCCGAGGTGATGTCGGATCCCGACGACGAGATCCT
This sequence comes from Rhodospirillales bacterium, assembly GCA_009377525.1. Classification (GTDB taxonomy): domain Bacteria; phylum Pseudomonadota; class Alphaproteobacteria; order Reyranellales; family Reyranellaceae; genus Reyranella. The sequence goes on along the minus strand of WHTW01000054.1, from coordinate 40,412 downwards.
GTTCGTCGACTACAACACGCCGGACGACCATCCGACCTTTCCCGAGGCGATCCACGATACGCTGACCGACAAGGCCAAGAAGGTCATGCGGGTCCTGCGCGTCCGCCCCGACCAGCACGTCCGACACCGGTTGAAGACCCATCTGGTGGCGCTCGAGGCGCAGTCACGCAACGTGGCGCTCAGGCGCTCCAACCCGCGCAACCGGTGGATCCTCTACACCAATACCGACATGCTGCTGGTGCCGCGCGACGAGCGCGAATCGCTGAGCGACATCCTGGGAGCGATCCCCGACGGCTTCTACCAGGTGCCGCGCTTCGAGATTCCCGAGATGCTGTGGGAGGCGGCGTTCGACCGACGCGATCCGGTGGGCAACCTCGCCAAGCTGCGCGACTGGTCGGTTCGCTTTCACCTCAACCAGGTCGTCCACAACTACATGCCGATGAAGTACGATGCGCTGGGCGACTTCCAGGCGGCGTTGCGCGAGGACATGTTCGCCATCCACGGCTTCGACGAGGACATGATCCTGGGCTGGCACTGCGACTCGAACCTGGCGGCGCGGCTGGCGCTCTATCGCGGCCGGGTCGACACGCTGATCGACAAGCTGTTCGGCTATCACTGCGACCACACCCGGGTTGCAGCCGCCAACAACAAGGGCCGCGCCACGCGGATGAACGACCAGGACCGCTTCATCTGGAACGTTGCCACGCCCTATGTGCCGGCCCAGGCCGAGACCTGGGGCTGGCCGGACGTCGAGATGGAAGAGATCCGGCTCGACCGCGACACCGCTTATCAGCGCTTCACCGCCGGTCTCGACAAGGTGATCGAGCCCGCCACGGCGCCGTTCGTCGAGACCAGCCTCGAGTGGCAGCTCTTCGACGATCTCACCTACGACCTGCCCCATACCCTGCCGTTCGTCTGCGACCAGGTGGTGACGTTCCCGCGCTCGACCGCCCTGATGCTGGTCGCGACGCGGTCGGATTTCGTCAGCAGCTTCGCCAAGGCCTGGAAGGGCATGGGCTTCACCGGCCCGATCCTGATCCCCGAGGAGTGCGGCGGCCTGCCGGCCGATCTGCCGGGCGTCGAGCGGGCGCCTTTCGCCGAGCAGCTCTCGTCGGCCGAGCTTTTCATTTTCGAGTTCGGCCTCGCCACCCAGACGGCGACCGAGCCCGTGCGCGCCGGCCGCGAGATCGGGCCGATCGACAAGAAGCGGCTGAAGGTCGCCGAGCGGCTGTTCAAGCGCGCGGCCGCGACCGAGGCCGATACGCGTCCCGACGGCCGGCGCGTGCCGCGCCGCTTCATCGGCGTCAATGTGATCTACAACAAGTTCTGGCAGACCTTCACGAACTACGTCGGTGCCAACATCAATCCCTTCTGCAGCCAGGTCCTGGCCGGCCCGCCGCGCCAGGACGAGTCGCTCAAGGGAAAGGTATTGAAATTCCGGGGACGGCACGCCCTCTAAAGGACTGGCCCCGGCGTCTTCCAAGCCGTTAGGCCTTCGGCAGCCCCGCCAGCAGCGGCATGCGCACCGCCTCGAACAGAATCCGCACCTCGGACCAGCCCCGCGGATTGATGGCCGCGATTACCCCGCTAGTGGTCGGCTGGGATGGCGCATAAAGTTGGCCGTCGAGGCGCCGTCCCTCGCCCCCGCCTCGGTCAGCATCAGCGTGCCCGCCGCGTGGTCCCATGGCATGGTCGAGCCTATCTACGGAAAGGTGATGGCGGTTCTCTGGAAGTTTCCTGACCATGACAGCGATCACCCTGCTCATTATCGGCGTCATCGTGACCTGGGCGAGCGCGGCAGCCCTTTGGCAGGCCGTCAAGCTGCATCTGATCGGCCGGCGGGTCTCCGGGGCCCTGGTCGACTGGCGGTACACTTACCACCACCAGTACTTGGGCAACGGTCGAATCTTGCTATTGAGGCACTTTCACCCGGCCGTTCGCTTCGAGGCGTCCGGCGGTTCGCCCCATGACGTTGTGAGCGACCTGGCTTATGACGAAGTGCAGAATTGGCCGATCGGTCGACCGTTCGGGGTGCGTTACGATCCGGCAAATCCGAGGGAGGCGACCATCGATCCGCTGGCGCCGACCTGGATGTTCCCTGCGGTCTTTCTGATCGCTGGAGTCATCATGCTGTGGGCCGCCGTTCGCCCGTTGCTTTCGGGGCACTAACCAACAGCGCGACTTTGACTGCAATGCTTGCGCAAGAATCTGCTTGATTCCCTAGCGCAATATTGTGCTCTGTCTCTGTCGACCACTCATGCGTGAGAGAGGCCGACCATGACGATCCGCGACAAGACAAGCATGACCCACACGCGCCGCGACGGCCCGGGTCGACACCGATTCAGCCTGGCGCCGGCCCGAAGGTCAGGCGTCGGGGGACAACACCCTTCTTCGCGAAGTCGTTCGCGCGGCCCGCCGCTCGCGGGCTGACGTCTCGCCCCCACCAACGTTGATCGAATTGGAGGTAGCGATGACTACGTGCGCCCTTGTGAGCGCTGCGACTGATGACGCATGTGCTGCGCGTGGCCCAACGATAAGACCTGTCGCCGTTCTGGATGGAGCCGCGAGCCCGTCTGGATTGGCATCGTCGGGGGGCCATGTCCGGCAAAACGTTGCCTTCGACCAGCAACGTTTTTCCACAGTGATTTCAAGAGGTTGGAGGCAAGTCTTGAGAGATCATAAAGTCCTCACTCCGGTGGGCAACGTTTTTGGGCCCAACGTACGTGGCGTTGACTTCCCATTCCAAGGACGTTTGCAAGTCGGATGCGCGGCCAAGGAACGCCTTGGTCATGTTGCGGGTTTTGCCTGCGATGCCAGCAGAGCGCTGTGGCAGAAATCTTGGACATGCCTTCGCCCAACGTTCTTCAGCCGTAGTTGCGACCGCTCGGAACCGTCAGCTCAGAAACGCTGTATACGTCCCGCCGGCGTCCGACGTTTCCGGCGAGAGCGGGCGGGCTCCTTTTGCCTCCCACCCAACCGCCAGCCGACCGATGAAAATCACGTCAATCCCGCGAAATCTACGCTACGCATAGATGCTGAAGTAGCGACACTTGGCCACCGCGAGCGGCGAAGCGGCGATGCGAGGATGAGTCGCTCACTCCAAAGGCATGGAAATGCCGATTGCGCCACGTCCTACGAGGCAGCGCCGCAGCCACCACAGGCCGGCGAGCTGAAGCGCGGGAAGCTCGATCGCTCCCGACTCCACCTGGTCGATGAATTGCGTGAACGGCAGCTCGTAGGCGTGGATGACCTCGCCTTCGTCCAGCGCCTGGCCGCCGATGGGGCGTGCGTTCAGCGCCAGGAACGAGGAGATGCGGTTGGTCTGCAGCGCCGGGTAGACCGGCGCCGTGCCCAGCAGGTGCCATTCGTCGCTGGCGTAGCCGGTCTCCTCCAGCAGCTCCCGCTGTATTGCCGCAAGCGGCTCCTCACCGTCATCGACCGTGCCGGCCGGGAATTCCGTCCGTACACTGCCGACCGAGTGCCGATACTGGTCAACCAGCACGATGTTGAGGTCGGCCGTGAGCGCGATCACGTCGACCCAGTCGGGATGCTCGATGACGGGGCAGGGCGGCAGTGTCCGCCCGTCCGGCGACAGGACGACGTCGCTGCGCAGGCGCAGCCACTGATCGGCGACGGCGTAGGTCGACTGCAACACCTTCCACGGCCGTTTCCGATCGGGATCGGCCATGGCTGGGGCGGCCTAGCGGCCGGAGCCGAGGTAGAGGACGTCGGCGACGTCGGTGAACTTGTCGGCCGGCAGCGTGCGCCACAGGTCGAGCACCGTGAGGCGCTGGCCGTCACGCTTGCACCAGTCCGGGTCGATCGCCTTGTACTCGGGCCAGCCCGTGGCGACGATCAGCAGGTCGCACTCGCGCACCGCGCCCTCGATGGAGGACGCGCCGACCACCTTGTCGCCCAGCACGCCGATCGCGGCGTCCTGCGCCAGCGGATCGTGCACCGACACCACGTAGCCCGCGTCGGCGAGCCGGGCAGCGAGCTTGACGCTGTGGCTTTCCTCGACCACCGGCGTCTGCGGCTTGTAGCTGAGGCCAAGCAGCGCGATGCGCGTGCCGGCCTTGGCGAACTTGGCGACCAGGCCGGTCAGGCGATCGATCTGATGGTTGTTGATGCGGTCGGTCGCCTCGGCCACGTCGGCGCGGGCGCCGATCTTGCGGGCGAGTGCCGCGAAGGCGACGTTGTCGCGCGGGAAGCACGGGCCGCCGTAGCCCATGGCGCCCTTCAGGTACTTCGGGCCGATGCGCGTGTCGGCGCCCAGCGCCTTGGTCACGGCGTCGACGTCGGCGCCCGGCAAGCGGTCGCAGATGTCGGCCAGCATGTTGGCGTAGGAGATCTTGGTCGTGACGTAGGTGTTGACCGAGATCTTGGTGAGCTCGGCGTTGACGAAGTTCATGCGCTGCACCGGCGGCTTGTTCTCGCACATCTGCAGGTAGATGGTCTGCAGCATGTCGCCGGCCTTGGCGTCGCTCTCGCCGATCAGGATCGAATCGGGACACAGCATGTCGCGCACGACGCTGCCGAGCGCGATGAATTCCGGGTTGTAGCAGAGGCCGAGGTCGGGCCCGACCTTGCGGCCCGAGGCCGCTTCCAGCGCCGCCTTGATCTCGCCGCCGGTGGTGCCGGGCATCACCGTGCTGGTGATGACCACCATGTGGTAGCCCTTCTTGTTGCGCAGCGCCTTGCCCAGCGATTCCATCGCCTGCAGCACGAAGCGGTTGGAGAAGAAGCCGGTGCTGTCCGACGGCGTCGGCACGATCACGAAGCTCGCGTCGCTCTTCTGGATCGCTTCGTTCGGGTCCATCGTCGCCGACAGGCGCGGCTTGTGGGCGGCGATCAGCTCGTTGAGCTGCGGCTCGACGATCGGCATCTTGCCGGCATTCAGCGAATCGACCAGCACCTTGCTGACGTCGAGGCCGATCACGGTGAAGCCGCGGCTGGCGAGCACCGCGGCGAGCGGCGCTCCAAGCTTGCCGAGGCCGACTACCGACACGCGAGGGAGAGTTGCTGAAGTCATTTCCATGTCCGTTCTGGGGGCCGGTACTGATACTGTCGGCAAGAGCGGGACGCCACCCCGAATTTGCAGCGCTTTCGAACGGATTCGCTGCTTGCACTGCCCCGCCGCAGGGGCGAAAAATCGCCCTTCATAAGCGAGGAACCGAATGAAAGTGGAATTTTCGGCCTTTCCGAAGGCCTTCTCGGGCAATGTCGCGGCCTTCGTAGCGGCCGACAAGCAACTCCTGGCAACCGCACAATCGATCAACAACGATGCCGGCGGGACCGTCGCGCGGGCGATCGATGCCAGCCGCTTCACCGGCGCCAAGGGCCAGTCGCTGACGGTGCTGGGGCAGGCCGGCAACATCGCGCGCCTGACATTGCTGGGTGTCGGCAAGAACCGCGAGCTCGATGCACGGGCCGCCGAAGCCCTGGGCGGGATCCTCGCTGCCGAAGCCAATGCCGCGGGCCAGAAGGCGGTGAGTGTCGCCGTCGATCCGGTGAAGGGCAGCAAGTTGACACCCGGCCAGATCGCCGCCCGCATCGCGCTCGGCGCGCGGCTGCGCAACTACCGCTTCGACAAGTACAAGACCAAGGACAAGCCCGAGCAGAAGAACTCGCTCGAGCAGATCACTCTCTTCGTCGCCGGTCCCGCCGAGGCGCGCCGCGCCTACGAGCGGCTCGAGCCCACGATCGACGCGGTATTCTTCGCCCGTGATCTGGTGAGCGAACCCGCCAACGTGCTGTACCCCGCGGAGTTCGCCCGCCGCGCCCGCGAGCTCACCAAGCTTGGCGTGAAAGTCGAGGTCCTGGGCGAAGCCGAGATGAAGAAGCTCGGCATGAACGTGCTGCTGGGCGTGGGCCAGGGCAGCGAGCGCGAATCGCAGCTCCTGGTGATGCGCTGGATGAACGGGCCGAAGTCGCAGAAGCCGATCGCGCTGATCGGCAAGGGCGTGTGCTTCGACACCGGCGGCATCTCGCTCAAGCCCGCCGGCGGCATGGAAGACATGAAGTGGGACATGGGCGGCGCCGGCGCCGTCACCGGCGCCATGCGCCTGCTGGCCGGCCGCAAGGCGCGCGCCAATGTCGTCGGCGTCTGCGCCCTGGTCGAGAACATGCCGGACGGCAATGCCCAGCGCCCGGGCGACGTGGTCAAGAGCATGTCGGGGCAGACCGTCGAGGTGATCAACACCGACGCCGAGGGACGGCTGATCCTGTGCGACGCCATGTGGTACGCCCAGGAGAAGTTCAAGCCGCAGGCCATGGCCGAGCTGTCGACGCTGACCGGCGCCATCATCGTGGCGCTTGGCCACGAGCGCGCCGGCCTGTTCAGCAACAACACCCAGCTTTCCAACAAGCTGCGCGCCGCCGGTGCGGGCATCGGCGAGAAGCTGTGGCGCCTGCCGCTCGGCCCGAAATACGACAAGATGATCGATTCCGAGATTGCCGACATGAGGAACGTCACCAACAGCCGCGACGCCAGCTCGATCACGGCGGCGCAGTTCCTGCAGCGCTTCGTGCAGGAAGGCGTGGCGTGGGCTCATCTCGACATCGCCGGCATGGCCTGGTCGAGCAAGGGCGACAGCACGACCCCGAAGGGCGCCACGGCCTACGGCGTGCGCCTGCTCGACGCCTGGATCGCCGAGAACTACGAGCGCTGAACGCACGATGGCGACCGAGGTCAACTTCTATCACCTGACCCGTTCGTCGCTCGAAGACGCCTTGCCCCGCCTGCTGGCCAAGACCCTGCAGGCGGGCGAGCGGGCGGTGGTGGTGCTGGGCTCGCCCGAGCGCGTCGATGCGCTCAACACCCATCTCTGGACCTGCGACCCCAACGGCTTCCTGCCGCATGGTGCCGCCAAGGACGGCGAGGCCGACCGCCAGCCGATCTGGCTGACGCATCTCGACGAGAATCCCAACGGCGCGAAGTTCCTCTTCGTCTCCGACCGCGCGCGCTCGGAGAAGGTCGGCGACTACAAGCGCTGCTTCGAATTGTTCGACGGCCGCGACGAGACGGCCGTCGCCGAATCGCGCGAGCGCTGGAAGGCGTACAAGGCGGCAGGCCACACGGTGGTCTACTGGCAGCAGACGCCGACTGGCGGCTGGGAGAAGAAGGCGTAGTTGTTCTTCCGGACCGCCGGCTTCCAGCCGGCATCATGATCATGAGCCGGCTGGAAGCCGGCGGTCCGGAAGATTAATGACGCTTCTCGCGCGGGAACCAGTAGCCGCGCCAGGCTGACTTCAGGCGCTCCCACGTCGGCACCGGACCCTCGGGCCGGTAGAAGCCGGGCGCATCCGCCTCGAAGGTCGCCATGTAGTCGCGATAGGGCAGCGGTCGACTGCGCTGGGTCTGCGTCTGGGCCGCCAGCAGGTCGAGGCCGGCGTCGATGTCGAACAGCGAGGCGAATTCGGCGCGGCGGGCGAGCAGCAGCTCGGCGGCGGCGTCGGGCACTTGCCATGCCGAAAAGACTGCAGTGAGCTTGGCGAGCTTCTCGATGCTGAGCGCAGCGCCATCGGCCGCGCGATGCGGCGCCAGCACGTCGCGTGCGTAGTACGCCTCGCCTTGGAACGGCCGACCCGACACCGTCTCCGCCGGCGTCGGCCAGATGTAGCGGGCGGGCAGCGCGCGGACGGAGAAGTTGCGCACGTCGAGGCGGAACAGGTCGAAGCCGTGGGCGCGCATGAAGCGGTCGGTGTTGTGGAAGGTGTGCTCGTCGGGCCGATCGGTGCCGACGAAGTTGACCTCCAGCTGGACCGCGATCACCTGCAGCGGATCGAAGCGCCCGGCGAAGGACTGCAGGATGTCGAAGTCCGCGCCGTCGACGTCGAGCTTGATGTAGTCGAGATCGCTCCAGCCACGCTCAGCCAGAAGGTCGGGCAGGACGACGGGCTTGGCCGGATCGGCCAGCCCGGTCATCTCCCAGGCATTGTGACGCAGCTGCTCCTCGGTCGAGGCCTGCTTCAGGCAGGCATCGCGGATCTCGCGCGTGCGCATGAAGCTCATGCGATCGCGCATCTTCATGATCAATGGCGCCGCCGGTCCAGCCGAGATGTCGATCGGCTTGTCTGCCGATCGCGCCGCGAAGGCCGCGACGTACGCCACGTCCGGATTGCGCTCCAGCCCCGCCAGCCGCTTGCACTCGGTCACGCTGGCATCGATGCCCAGCGCCTGCAGGCGTGGCTCGAAGGCCCGCCACACGGGATCGAGGCCGCCCGAGCAGCCGATGTCGAGCAGCCTGAACTTCTCGGTCTTGAGACTTTCGGCGATGAGCGCCGGAAACGACGATGCCATGCTTTGAGATTACACGGTCGCCACAGGCGTTGCAGGCGAACCGACCGCGCCCGGCAGGCGCAGCGGCGGCGCGGTCAGCAGGAAACGCGAGCGCTTCCTGTCGCGCAGCCACAACGCCAGATCCTTCAGCCACCAGATCTCGCCGAGATTGAGCCCGAGCTTGAACAGGCAGTGATTGTGGATGGGCAGCGACGGATGCTCGGCATTGTCCGGCCCCGGCAGGGCAGGAACGGCCTCGACGCCGTAATTGTCGGCGATTAGGGCCGAGATCTGGCTGTCGGTGATCCATTGCAGCAGCCGCTTGTCGCGGCCGTCGAGCACCGAGCACATCGCATGGACGCGCGCCGGATCGACCTTCTTGTCCATCTTGACGATCTCGTCGGTGAAGCCGGTGTAGAGCAGCAGCATGTCGCCCGGCTCGACCACCACCTTGTCGGCCTCGAGCACTTTTCGGAAGTCGTCGTAGTTCACGTACTTGTGGTTGCGGCCGTGGTGCTTCTCGAGGTCGACCATCACGGCACGGCCCTGGATCGCCTTGGCCGCCATGTTCTCGACGCCGAGCTTGTGGGCGTAGCTGAGATGGCCACAGCCGTCGCGGCCGGCGTCGGGCTGCGGGCCGACGACGTCGGAGCCGGCCTTGAAGCCGTTGTAGTAGAGCGGCTCGGGCACGCCGTCGCCGTCGGCGTCGAAGAAGCCGCCGACATGGGCGAGCGTGTCCCATTGCGTGGAGTATTGCAGCGTGAGGATCACGCGATCGTCGCTCGCCACGTCGACGAACAACGGGTTGATGGTCTTGGTGTGGAAGTTGAAGCGCCAGCCGTTCTCGTCGCCGGTCGGCGACAGCACCGGCGGCAGGCGGCGCGGGTTCAGCACGTTGCCGCCCGGCAGGTCGAGCGGCAGGCTGAGGCAGAACGACAGGCCTTCCTTCACCTCCGCCATGCCTTCGAGCACCTTCGCGGGGGTGATGAGGTTCAGTCGGCCGAGCTGATCGTCGTCGCCCCAATCGCCCCAGGTCGAACCTTCGGGGCGGTGCTTCCAGCGCTTCATTGCAATCTCCCTGCAGTGCGCGGGAGACTAGCCCGCGTGGCGTCCACACGCACGCATGGCTCCTGCGCGGAATTCCGCAAACGCAGGGGCGGCAGATCGACTATCATCCGCCGGCATGTCTGCAGCCGCCGTTCCCGCGTCCCGCGACGTTCGTGTCATCAGCCTGATCGGCGCCGCCCACGGCGTCAGCCACTACCACCAGCTCGCCTTCGCCACGATGCTGCTGATCGTGCGCCAGGAGGCGGGACTGACCTTCACGGATGTCGGCCTGTTGGCCGGCATCTTCTACGGCGTGTCTGGCATAGCCCAGACCATCGCCGGCTTCGCCGTCGACCGCTTTGGCGCGCGGCCGATCCTGGCCGGCGGCCTGTTCACCATCGGCGTTGCACTGGCGCTGACGTCTGTGGCGCATTCCTTCGAGGCATTTGCCGCCGTCGCGGTGGTCGCCGGGCTCGGCAATTCGGTGTTCCATCCTGCCGACTTTGCACTGCTCAACGCCTCGGTGAATTCCAGCCGGCTCGGCCGCGCCTACAGCATCCACGGCGTCGGCGGCTCGCTCGGCTGGGCCGCGGCGCCGGTGATGTACTTCCTCGACAGCATGTTCGGCTGGGTCGGCGCGGCCATGATCGGCGCCCTGCCGGGCCTGCTGCTGTCGGTGCTGGTGTGGGCGCATCGCACCGACCTGGTCGACCATCGTGTCAAAGATCGCACAGCCGCCCAGCATCATGGCGCCAAGCCCGTTCTCGCGCTGTTCACCCATCCGGCGATCCTGCTGTGCATGGCCTACTTCGCCCTGATCGCGGCCAACACCGTCGGCATCCAGCAATTCGCCGTGCCGGCCTGGGTGAGCATGTTCGGCATCAGCGAGAACTATGCGGCGCTCTGCCTGATCGTATTTATCGTGGGCTCTGCCGGCGGTGTGCTCGTGGGCGGACTCTTTGCCGACCGGGTGCGCCGTCACGATCGTGTGGCGATCTGGGGCCTGCTGATCGCGGGTGCGCTCACCGTGCCGATCGCCACCCAGTCCGTATCACCGGCGCTGTTGCTGCCGCTGCTGGCGCTTGCCGGTGCCGCCGGCGGCGCCACCGGCCCGTCGCGCGACATGATCGTCCGCGGTGCCACGCCGCCCGGTGCCTCGGGCAAGGTCTTCGGCTTCGTCTATTCGGGCCTCGACGTTGGCTCGTTCTCGGCGCCGCCGCTGTTCGGCTTACTGATGGGCGCGGGCTTCCCCGCGGTGATCTTCTGGATCGCGGTCGGCCTTTACGTCATCAACGCCGGACTGGTCATGGCCATCCGCCAGTCGACCGCACCCGCAGCGGTCAGAACCGCCGCCGCGGAATAGTCTTCTTCCGGACTGCCGGCCGGAGGCCGGCGGTCCAGAAGACTACGCCGCCTCGTAGGCTTCCTGGGTCTCCAGCCACTCGTGCTCGGCGTGGGCGATCTCGCGCTCCAGGCGCACCTTCTCGCGCTGCAGGTCGGCGACGTTTGCTGACTCATCGCTGTAGGTCGCGGGATCGGCGAGCTTGGCCTCGATCTCGCCGCGCTGCTTGTTCAGCTTGGCGATGTTCTTCTCCAGCGCATCAAGCGCACGCTTGAGCGGCGCGCGCTTGGCGCGCTGATCGGCCGACTGCTTGCGCTGCTCCTTCTTGGGAGCGGGCGGTGGCGCTGCCGCCGCCGCCGCCGCCGGCTCCTCGCGCTTGGCGGCCTTGCCGTTCCCGTTGCCGCGCTCGCGCAAGAGTTTGGCCTGGTAGTCGTCGATGTCGCCCTCGAACGGCGTCACCTTGCCGCCGGCGACCAGCCAGAGCTGGTCGGCAACCATCTTCACCAGGTGCGTGTCGTGGCTCACCAGCACGACGGCGCCGTCGAAGTCGTTGATGGCATCGACCAGCGAAGCGCGTGCGTCCATGTCGAGATGGTTGGTCGGCTCGTCGAGCAGCAGCAGGTGAGGGGCGTTGCGGGTGGCGAGCGACAGCAGCAGCCGCGTCTTCTCGCCGCCCGACAGCAGGCCGACCTTGAGATCGGCGCGATCGCGTGAGAAGCCGAAACGGCCGAGCTGGGCGCGCACCTTGGTCTCGCCGGCGCCCGGTCCCAGGGCGCTGCTCATGTGGTGGAACGGCGTCGCTTCGTAGTCGAGGCTCTCCTCCTGGTCCTGTGAGAAATAGCCGACGCGCAGCTTGGAGGTGCGCCTGATCCTGCCCTCGCGCGGCTGCAGGCGGTCCGACAGCAGCCGGATGAAGGTCGACTTGCCGTTGCCGTTCTGACCGAGCAGCGCGATGCGGTCGTCCATGTCCAGCCGCAGGTCGAGCTTGCGCAGCACCGGCGGGCCGTCGCCGTAGCCCACCGACACCTCGTCGAGCGTCTCGATCGGCGAGGCGAGCTGGTCGGGCGGCGGGAAGTTGAAGGCGATCTTCTCGTCGACCGGCACGCTCGCCACCGGTCCCAGCTTCTCGATCATCTTGAGCCGCGACTGCGCCTGGCGCGCCTTGCTGGCCTTGGCGCGGAAGCGGTCGACGAAGGCCTGCATGTGCTTGCGCTGGGCGGCGACCTTGGCCTGCTGGGCGGCGTCGTGCTCCAGCCGCTCGGCGCGCGTGCGCTCGAAGCGATCGTAGTTGCCGTTGTAGGTGACGAGCTTCTGCTGGTCGATGTGCACGATGTGGTCGCACACGTCGTTCAAGAGATCGCGGTCGTGGCTGACCATCAGGAGCGTGTGGCGGAAGCGCTGCAGATGCTCGGTGAGCCAGAGCTGGGCCTCGAGGTCGAGATGGTTCGACGGCTCATCGAGGATCAGGAGGTCGGGATCGCTGAACAGCGTGCCGGCCAGCGCCACGCGCATGCGCCAGCCGCCGGAGAACTCGCCGCACGGCCGTGCCTGCGCCGCCTTGTCGAAGCCCAGCCCGTGCAGGATCGTGCCCGCGCGCGCCGGTGCCGAGGCCGAGCTGATCTCGTCGAGCCGCGCATGGATGTCTGCCAGCCGCACGCCGTCATGGCAGGTCTCGGCCTCGGCCAGCAGCGCCGTGCGCTCGACGTCGGCCGCCAGCACCGCATCCAGCACCGTGATGTCGCCGCCCGGCGGGTCCTGTGGCACCGAGCCCACGCGGGTGCGGCTGGTCATGCTGATGTTGCCGCCGTCGGCCTCGGCCTGGCCCTGGATCAGGCGCAGCAGCGTCGATTTGCCCGCGCCGTTGCGGCCGACCAGACCGACCTTCCAGCCGTCGGAAATGGCCGCCGAGGCGCGGTCGAACAGGACGCGCTCGCCATGGCGGAAGGAAAGGTCGTTGACGTGCAGCATGGGGCCGCGGCGTTTAGCACGTGAAAAGCCGGGGTCCAACCGGCTTGCCGGTGCGGAACCTCGCGTCTATAAGGCGCGCCCACGCGCTGAAAGCACACGCCAAAGAGGGATTTATGGCCGTCGAACGCACTTTCTCGATCATCAAGCCGGACGCGACCCGCCGGAACCTGACCGGCAAGATCAACGCCCGGTTCGAGGAGAAGGGCCTGCGCATCGTGGCCCAGCGCCGCATTTGGATGAGCCGCCATCAGGCCGAGACGTTCTATGGCGTGCACAAGGAGCGGCCGTTCTTCAACGACCTCGTGAAATTCATGACCTCCGGCCCGGTGGTCGTGCAGGTGCTGGAAGGCGAGGGCGCCATCGCCAAGAACCGCGAGATCATGGGCGCCACCAACCCGGCCAACGCCGCTGCAGGCACCGTCCGCAAGGACTTCGCCGAATCGATCGAGGCCAACTCGGTGCACGGCTCGGATTCGCCTGAGAACGCCGCGATCGAGATCGCCTATTTCTTCGCCGGCTGCGAGATTGTCGGCTAGACTGCCTGCCTCTCCCGAGGACCGGTAGATGAAGCTTTCGATCGAATGCGAGCTTGAAGCCGACGGCCGCTGGATCGCCGAAATCGTGCAGATTCCCGGCGCAATGGCCTATGGCGCGACGCGGGACGAAGCAATGGCTAAGGCTGAAGTTGTCGCCCTGCGCGCGATCGCCGATCGGATTGAACATGGTGAGGCTAAGCCTCTTGACGTTCAGATCACGCTGGCTACTGCGTGACCAACTGGCCTTCGACCCGCGCGCGTCGGGTCTTGGCAGCGCTCCTTAGAATGGGATGGATTGTCAAACGTCAGAGCGGCTCACATCGCGTCCTGAGCAGGCAGGGCCATCCTGATTTCGTCTTCGCCTTCCACGATGGCGAGGAAATCGGGCCCAGAATGCTTGCTCGTATTGCAAAGCACACAGGCCTCACGCCGGACGATCTGTAAGATCCGCGCATAGGACAAACAAAAAGGCGGCCATCGGGCCGCCTTTCCATTTCGAGGTGTTGCTTGCGTCGTCAGCTCATGACGGCGAAGGCCACCAGCAGGGCGACGGTGCCACCGATGCCGAGCAGCAGGGCGAAGATCGGCGTGCCGCCTACCAGGCCCAACGCCATGCAGGCCAGCAGCAGCACGACGAACAGGATCGTGAACAGCACCAGCTTGTTGAACGAATTGTAGGTGTCGATATGGGCGGGGTAGTCATCCTGCGCGTCGGCCATAGTCTGATGGTTCCTCGTTTAGGTCGGGTTCTTATAACCAACTAGGGGTCGGGCGAGAAGAGGAGGGTGGCGCCCTTGGGCACGCCCGCGACTGCGACTTTTGCACCGCTGAGCGAGATGCGGCCCTCGGCGAACCAGCGCACCACCATCGGATAGAGCCGATGTTCCTGGCGCAGGATGCGCGCAGCAAGGGTGTCGGCGTCGTCGCCCGGCAGCACCGGCACGGCGGCCTGGGCGATGATCGGACCGGCGTCGAGGTCCGCTGTGACGAAATGCACCGTGCAGCCACTGATGCGCGAGCCGGCATCGATCGCTTGCTGCTGGACACGCAGGCCGGGAAAGGCCGGCAGCAGCGAGGGATGGATGTTGATGATGCGGTCCTTCCAGTGCGCCGGGAACCACGGGCTCTGGATGCGCATGAAGCCCGCCAGCGCCACCAGTCCGACGCCTCGCTTCTCCAGCTCCGCCGATACGGCGCGGTCGAAGCTTTCGCGGTCGGGAAACCCTTTATGCGAGATCGCCGCCGTTGCAACGCCTGCGTCCTGCGCGGTCTTCAGTCCCGGCGTGTCAGCCACATTGCTCACCACGACGGCGACCTCGGCCGGATAGTCCGCCGCCGTGGCCGCCTCGATCAGGGCGGCCATGTTACTACCGCGTCCCGAGATCAGGACGCCGACCTTCAGCTTCGCCATAGGCTCTCGGCGTGATCGACCACGCAGTCGGCTTCGCTTTGCGGCGCAGCCTCGATGCTGCCGACCGTGCACACGCTCTCGCCGGCGTCGGCCAACGCCTTGGCGACTGTCGCGGCATCGGCGGCCGCGGTGACGACGATCATGCCGAGCCCGCAGTTGAAGGTGCGCAGCATGTCGTCGGTCGGCACCTGGCCCACCTCGCACAGCCAGCGGAACACGGCAGGCGCCGACCATTGCCGCGCATCGAGACGCGCGCGCGTGCCGTCGGGCAGGCAGCGCGGCGCATTGCCCGGCAGCCCGCCACCGGTGATGTGCGCCAGGCCCTTGATGGCGCCGGTGGCGCGCATCGCCGCCAGCAGCGGCTTCACATAGATGCGCGTCGGCTCGAGCAGCACCTGGCCGAGCGATCCTTTGGCGAAGGGCGCGGCGGCGTCGTAGCCCAGGCCGCTGCGCGCCACGATGCGGCGCACCAGCGAATAGCCGTTGGAATGTGCGCCGCTCGACGCCAGGCCGAGCACGACGTCGCCCGGCGCGATGTCGGCACGCGGCAGCAGGGCATCGCGTTCGGCGGCCCCGACCGAGAAGCCCGCGAGGTCATAGTCGCCGTCGGCATACATGCCGGGCATCTCCGCCGTCTCGCCGCCGACCAGGGCGCAGCCCGCGCGGCGGCAGCCTTCGGCGATGCCGGCGACGACGCGGCGGCCCGCCTCGACGTCGAGCTTGCCGCTGGCGTAGTAGTCGAGGAAGAACAGCGGCTCGGCGCCCTGCACGACGATGTCGTTGACGCACATCGCCACCAGGTCGATGCCGACCGTGTCGGGGATGCCGGCCTCGATCGCCACCTTGAGCTTGGTGCCGACGCCGTCGGTGCCCGAGACCAGGATCGGATCCTTGAAGCCTGCGGCCCTGAGATCGAACAGGCCGCCGAAGCCACCAAGCCCGCCCATGACGCCGCGCCGGTCGGTGCTGCGCGCCAACGGCTTGATGTGCTCGACCAATGCGTCGCCCGCATCTATATCGACGCCGGCGTCCTTGTAGGTCAGCGGCGGTCGATTGTGGCCTTGTTTGTCCGAGGGCGCGTCAGGCTTCAAGCCGGGCTCATTCGTGCTAGATAGGTGGCCGCGAACATAGCCAAAAACCGGTCCCCCGCAATGCCGCCAGTCCGCTGGTTTTCCACGATCTTCATCGCCCTCCTGACGGTTCCTTACTTGTGTGGCGGTGCATTGGCCCAGGCCAGCAACACCTACACGGTGACCGGCGTCGATGTCGACGTGTCAGCGCCCGATGCTGTGCAGGCGCGCCAGCAGGGCATCACCGAGGCGCGCCGCAAGGCGGCCAAGACGCTGGTCGACCGGGTCGTGGCCCCGGAGGACCGCGCCCGGGTGATGATCCCCAACGAGACCAGCCTTGAAGGCATGGTGCGCGGCATCGAGTTCGTGCGCGAGCGCTCCGCGCCGGGCCGCTACATCGCCACGCTGAACGTCGTGTTCCAGCCCGACCCGGTGAAGGCCTGGCTTGGCCAGGCTGGCGTCAAGATTGCCGAGACGGTGTCGCGGCCTGCGCTGGTGATTCCACTGTGGAAGGGTGCAGCCGGGGTGGAGCCTCTCGACGACCGCAACGCCTGGCGCGAGGCCTGGCGGGCGCTCGACACTGCCGGCAGCGCCGTGCCGGTGACGGTGTTGCGCGGCGACCAGCTCGACCAGAACGCGGTGACCGCCGAGCAGCTCTATGTCGGCGACGTCTCCGCACTCGCCCGCCTCAACGAGCGCTATCGCGCGCCGACCATCGTCGTGGCGATCGTCGAGGGCGACAAGGACGGCGGCCCGCTCACCGTCGGCGGCCTGCGCTACGATGCGCAGACCGGCGCGCGCAGCGAGATCCCGCGCACGACGGTCCCCGATTCGGCCCAGCTCGCCACCGCGGCCAAGCAGATCCACCAGAAGCTCGATGAGCAGTGGCGCAGCGTCGCCACCGTGCACCGCGATTCGCAGGACACGATCGACGTCTACGTGCCGATCCGGGCGCTCGGCGACTGGGTGCAGGTACGCCAGCGCCTGGGCAGCGTTCCGGCACTGAAGAGCGTTGTGGTGCGCCAGCTCGAGTCCGATCACGCCGAGCTCAGGCTGGAATATTTCGGCACCACCGACGAGCTGCAGCGCACGCTGGCCTCGGCCGGACTCGTGCTCGATAAGGAAGCCGACAAGTGGCGATTGCAGGTCCGCTGATTGCGGCCGCGGGGGACTGACGGATGAGCGAGACCGGCCAGCCCGCACGCTGGCGCTTCTGGGTGGCGATGGCTGCCGTCTTCCTACTGCTGTTGTGGCTGCTGAACGACATCCTGCTGCCCTTCGTGGTCGGCATCGCCGTGGCCTACTTCCTCGATCCGTTGGTCGTACGCCTGCAGAAGCTCGGCATGTCGCGGACCTGGGCGACGACCTCGGTCACGATCTTCGCGGTCCTCCTCGCCGTCGGCGTGGCGATGGCAATCCTGCCGCCGCTGTTCGCCCAGCTTCAATCGCTGATCCTCAACCTGCCCGACTACACGGTGAAGCTGGCGGCCCGCATAACGCCGCTGATCGATCCGGTCCGCGAGCGGCTCAACCTGCCGCCCCTAAGCCTCCAGGAACTGCAGACCGAGGTGGCCCAGCGCGCGGGCCAGGTGCTGGCAGTTGCCGGGGCTGTTGCCGGCAAGCTTGCGCAGGGCGGCCTCGCCATTTTCAACCTGTTGGCGCTGCTGTTCCTGACGCCGGTCGTGACATTCTACCTGTTGCGTGACTGGGAGAGGCTGGTCGGCGCGCTCGACGGCGCCCTGCCACGCGACCATGCCGACACGATCCGCAAGCTCGCCCACGAATCCAATGCCGCCATCGCCGGCTATGTGCGCGGGCAGGCTCTGGTCTGCATCTCGCTTGGCACGATCTACGCCATCGGCCTGTCGCTGGTCGGCCTGCAGTTCGGCCTGATCATCGGCCTGATCGCCGGAGCCATCTCGTTCATCCCGTTCGTCGGCACCTTCGTCGGCGCAGTGATGGCGCTCGGCATGGCACTGGTGCAGTTTCCGCCCGACTGGATAGGCGTTGTGAAGGTCGCCGTCGTGTTCGTGGTCGGCCAGATGCTGGAGGGCAACGTCTTGTCGCCTAAGCTGGTCGGCGACAGGGTGGGCCTGCATCCGGTATGGATCATGTTCGCGTTGCTGGCGGGTGGCGCGCTGTTCGGCTTCGTGGGCGTGCTGATCGCCGTTCCGGTGGCCGCAGTGGTCGGCGTGCTGGTGCGTCACCTCATCAGCCGTTATCGCGACAGCCAATACTATCGCGGCGCCGACGCCGCTTGAGTCGATGGCCCGTCAGCTCACTTTCGACCTCGCCCTGCCACCACCGACCTATGCCCGCGAGGACTTCGTCGTCGCCGACGGCAATCGCGAGGCACTGGCCTGGATCGACCGCTGGCCGGACTGGCTGGCGCCGGCGCTGGCGCTGGGCGGCCCGCCGGGCTGCGGCAAGACCCATCTGGCGCGCATCTGGGCGGCGCGCGCCGGCGCGATGGTGATCGAAGGCAGGGACCTCGAGGGCAAGAGCGTCGCCGATCTGTCGGAGCTCATCAACGCATCGCCCAGGATCGCGATCGACGACGCCGACCGCGCGCCCGAGCGCGCGCTGCTCCATCTCTACAATCTCGCCCGCGAGCATCGCGGCCATCTGCTGCTGGTCGCACAAGCGCTGCCGGCGCATTGGCGGATCGCCTTGCCCGACCTCGCTTCGCGGCTGCGCGCGGCGCCGGCTGTCGCCGTGGCCGCGCCGGACGACGAACTGCTGGGCTCGATCATCCTGAAGCAGCTCGCTGATCGGCAATTGCACGCGGCGCCCGGCGTCGTGCACTATCTGGTGTCGCACATGGAGCGCTCCGCCGAAGCGGCACGCCGCGTGGTCGCGGCACTCGACCGGCGCGCGCTGGCCGAGCGCCGCGAGATCGACCGTCGCCTGGCGGCCGACGTGCTGGCGGAGCTTTCGGCCTCGACATGAGCGACGCGAGGGAGGGAACAAGAATGAGAAGCATCTTGCTGGTGGTGTTGCTTGGCCTTCTGGCGTCGACCGCATCGGCGCAGCAATCATCGGTGACGGGCACCTGGCTGACGGCGTCAGGTAAGGCGCAGGTCCGCATCGCGCCGTGCCCCGATCCGAAGAGCGGGGCGATCTGCAGCGTCATCGTCGGCCTGATCGAACCCCGCGGACCCGACGGCACCGTCGTCGCGCCCGACGTGGCGACCGATTGGCGCAACACCGATCCGGCGTTGCACAGCCGCAAGGTGCTTGGCATGCCGCTGATCTGGGGCTTCAAGAAGACGTCGGACCCCAACGCCTTCGAGGAAGGTCAGATCTACAACGGCGAGAACGGCAAGACCTACAACGCCAACATCAGCCTGCAGCCGGACGGCAAGCTGCGCCTGCGCGGCTATGTCGGCGCACCGATGTTCGGCGAAACGCAACTTTGGACTCGCGTGAACTAGTGAGACCACCTACCGCCTCACCTTGAGGAGGGCGCGTAGCGCCCGTCTCGAATGCGCGCGGTAAACCGCGCGTGGGTGGGTAACTCCTGCGGCAGCTCCTCAGGGTGAGGCATTCTTTGTGAGAAGGAGTGTAAGCGATGGATATGGGCATCAAGGGCCGCAAGGCGATCGTCTGCGCGGCGAGCAAGGGATTGGGCAAGGGCTGCGCCATGGCGCTGGCGCAGGAGGGCGTCGATCTGGTGATCAACGCGCGCACCAAGGCTGAGCTCGAGGCGACGGCGGAGGAGATCCGCAAGAAGACCGGCGTGAAGGTGACGCCGATCGCCGTCGACGTTACGACCGACGCCGGCCGCAAGCAGGTGCTGGCGGCCTGTCCGGAGCCCGACATCATCGTCAACAATGCCGGCGGCCCGCCGCCCGGCGACTTCCGCGACTGGGGCCGCGACGACTGGATCAAGGCAATCGACGCCAACATGCTGACACCCATCGAGTTCATCAAGGCGTCGGTCGACGGCATGATGAAGCGCGGCTTCGGGCGCATCGTGAACATCACGTCGAGCTCGGTGAAGGCGCCGATCGACATCCTGGGGCTCAGCAACGGTGCGAGGAGTGGCCTCACCGGATTTGTCGCCGGCGTCGCGCGCGTCACGGTGCGCCATGGCGTGACCATCAACGGCCTGCTGCCCGGACCGTTCGACACCGACCGCCTGCGCGGCACCTACAAGGCGCGCGCCGCCAAGAGCGGCAAGAGCTACGAGGAAGAGTTCCAGGCGGGCGCCAAGATGAACCCGGCCGGCCGCTTCGGCACGCCGGAGGAATTCGGCGCCGCCTGCGCCTTCCTGTGCAGCGTGCATGCGAGCTACATCACCGGCCAGAACCTGCTGATGGACGGCGGGCAATATCCGGGCACGTACTGATCTTTGGAGCGCGCGCCGGAGGCCCGCGCTCCGATGAGCTATGTCACCGCCAGGTCGCGGGGGCGAACGAAGTCCAAAAGCCTGGCCGAACCGGGCAGGAGGTCGCTCCAGGGGCTGTCCGGCAGGCGCAGGACGGCCAGCGCTCCGGTGGGGTATTTCTCCCACAGCGCGGCCAGGGCTTCGGCCGGGCCGCTGCCGGCCAGATCGGCGGCAAGCTGGCCGATCCCGTCATTGTGGCCGATCAGCAGGACCGTCGGGACGTCGTCTCCCACGGCCCGGATGCGGTCCAGCAGGACGTCCTCGGAGGCGAGGTACAGGCCGTTCTCCAGCGAAATCGGCGGCGCGGGGGGCCTGAGCCGCTTCAGGAGCGGCGCCAGCGTCTGGCGCGTCCGCATGGCCGTGGAGCACAGGATCAGGTCGGGGCGGGGGGCCTTGCGGGCGACATGGTCGGCCATGGCCTTGGCCGCCCGCTCACCGCGCCCGTTCAGGGGGCGATCGTGGTCGTCCAGGCGGGGATCGCTCCAGGCTGATTTCGCATGCCGCAGGAGAAGCAGGGTCTTCACGGCGTGATCCGCGGAAAATCCTTGTCAAACAATGATTTATTGAATTGCCATGACACGGTCATGACGAGGGTTTACCGTTTCTCGG
The DNA here is from genome assembly GCA_009377525.1 of Rhodospirillales bacterium. GTDB lineage: Bacteria > Pseudomonadota > Alphaproteobacteria > Reyranellales > Reyranellaceae > Reyranella. The sequence continues at coordinate 19,758 of WHTW01000054.1, read as the reverse complement.
ATGGATGCCCTCAATGCGACCACCAACGAAATAGCGTCGGGCCTGGAAATAGCACCCGACAGCCCGCGGCGCTTCATCAATCGTGAACTGTCATGGCTGGCGTTCAACCTCCGGGTCCTCGAGGAGGCCAGCAACAAGCGCCATCCGCTGCTGGAGCGGGTGCGCTTCCTGTCGATCTCGGCCGACATCCTGGACGAGTTCTACATGGTCCGCGTGGCCGGCCTTGTCGACATGCTGCAGACCCGGTCGGCCCTGCTGAGCGACGACGGCATGACCCCGGCCGAGCAGCTCGCGGCCATCCGCGAGCGCGTCTCGACCCTGATGGCCCGCCAGCAGGACGTCTGGGCCTCCCTGCAGGACGAATTGCGCGAGGCCGGCATCGCCGTCCTCGACCCGGGCGAGCTGACCGAGACCGAGCGCTCCTGGCTCGACCAGTACTTCATCGACCAGGTCTTCCCGATCCTGACGCCGCTCGCCATCGATCCGGCGCATCCCTTTCCCTTCATCCCCAACGGCGGCTTCTCGACCATCCTGAAGCTGCAGCGCAAGGATGACCGCCGCCCGCTGATGGCGCTGCTGCCGCTGCCGCCGCAGGTCGACCGCTTCGTGCGCCTGCCCGGCGCGGCGATCCGCTTCCTGTCGCTCGAGGACCTGGTCGACATCTACCTGCCGCGGCTGTTCCCCGGCTACGAGGTGATCGAGCGCGGCGTGTTCCGCCTGATCCGCGACAGCGACGTCGAGATCAACGAGGAGGCGGAAGACCTCGTGCTGCTCTACGAGAGCGCGCTCAAGCGCCGCCGCCGTGGCGACCTGATCTCGATCTCGGTCAACTCGGCGATGCCGGCGGAGCTGCGCGAGTTCCTGTTCGACCAGCTCGAGATCCCCGCGCAGACCCAGACCGTGCACGTCTTCCATCTCGACCGCATGCTCAACATCGTCGACGTGAAGTCGGTGATCGTCGACGACCGGCGGGACCTGAAGTTCGTGACCTACGACGTGCGCTTCCCCGAACGCATCCGCGACTTCGGCGGCGACTGCTTCGCCGCCATCCGCGCCAAGGACATCGTCGTCCATCATCCCTACGAGAGCTTCGACGTCGTCGTGCAGTTCGTGCGCCAGGCGGCGCGCGACCCGGCAGTGGTGGCGATCAAGCAGACGCTCTATCGGACCTCCGCCGATTCACCGATCGTCAAGGAACTCATCGCGGCCGCCGAAGCCGGCAAGACGGTGACGGCGCTGGTCGAGCTGAAAGCGCGCTTCGACGAAGAGGCCAACATCCGCTGGGCGCGCGATCTCGAGCGCGCCGGCGTGCAGGTGGTCTACGGCTTCATCGACCTCAAGACCCACGCCAAGGTCTCGATGGTGGTGCGGCGCGAGGCGCAGGCCACGCGCACCTACGTGCATTTTGGCACCGGCAACTATCATCCGATCACGGCGCGCATCTACACCGACCTGTCGTTCTTCACCTGCGATCCGGTGATCGCCCGCGATGCCGCCCGGCTGTTCAACTACATGACGGGCTATGCGCGGCCCGAGCAGATGGAGAAGATCGCCTTCGCCCCGGTGACGCTCAGGCCCACGCTTTACAGCCTGATCGACGCCGAGATCGAGAACGCCAAGGCGGGCCGCCCGGCCGCGATCTGGGCCAAGCTGAACTCCCTGGTCGACGCCAAGCTGATCGACCGGCTCTATGCCGCTTCGAATGCCGGGGTGCAGATCGACCTCGTGGTGCGCGGCATCTGCTGCCTCAGGCCCGGCATGCCGGGATTGAGCGAGCATATCCGCGTCAAGAGCATCATCGGCCGCTTCCTCGAACATGCGCGCATCATGTGCTTCGCCAACGGCAAGCCGTTGCCGTCGCCCGACGCCAAGGTCTTCATCTCCTCGGCTGACTGGATGCCGCGCAATCTCGACCGGCGCGTCGAGTTGCTCTGCCCGGTCGAGAACCCCACGGTACACGAGCAGGTGCTCGACCAGATCATGGTCGCCAACCTAAAGGACGACGCTCAGAGCTGGATCATGGCGCCCGACGGCTCCTACAGCCGCCCACCGGTCGGCAAGGAACCGTTCATCGCGCATCACTATTTCATGACCAATCCGTCGCTCTCGGGTCGCGGCAGCGCCCTGAAACTGAGCGGCGCCGTGCCGCGGTTGGTGCTGAGCTCCTGAGGGTGTGCCAATGAGGTCAGCAGCGGCGTCGGGTCGCGCCCGAATCGCCGCTGCAATTCCGTGCGGTTTCGGCTAGAGGGACGCGCATGGACGGCGAGGCAACCGTGGCTGAGGGCTCGGACACCACCTTGGGCAAGGGCCGCGTCGGAATCATCGACGTCGGCTCGAACTCAATCCGCCTGGTCGTCTACGAGCGCGCCAGCCGCGCGCCCCTACCGGTGTTTAACGAGAAGGTGCTGTGCGGTCTGGCGCGCGGCCTGGACGCTACCGGCCGGCTCAATCCCGAAGGCGTCGAGATGGCGCTGGCCAACATCGACCGCTTCACGACGCTCGCACACAACATGAAGGTGACGTCGCTCGACCTGCTCGCCACGGCCGCCGTGCGCGACGCCGCCGACGGCGCCGATTTCATGCGCGAGCTGGCGAGCCGGCCCGGCATCAAGCCGCATATCGTGAGCGGCCAGGACGAGGCGCGCTTCTCGGGCTACGGCGTGATCTGCGGCATGCCCGACGCCACCGGTGTGATGGGCGACCTGGGCGGCGGCAGCCTCGAGCTGGTCGCCGTGGGGCAGGGCAAGCTCGGCAACTCCAGCACTCTTCCGGTGGGCCCGCTCAGGCTGATGTCGTCGGGGAAGGGCGATCCCAAGAAGATCGTCGTCGACGCCATTGAGAACGTGCGCTGGCTGCGCGAGGAGACCGGCAACACCTTTTATGCCGTGGGCGGTGCCTGGCGCTCCTTCGCGCGGCTGCACATGGAGCAGGCGGGCTATCCGCTGCACATCATCCATCACTATGACATCTCGGCCGAAGAGGCGCGCGCGGTGGCGCGCCTGATCGCCGTGCAGAGCGCCAAATCGCTGGAGAAGATGCCCGGCGTGTCGCGCCGGCGCGTCGACACCCTGCCGCTCGCCTGCCTGGCGCTTGACCGGTTGCTGGCGGCGCTGAAGCCGCGCAACGTGGTGTTCTCCGCCTTCGGCCTGCGCGAGGGCTTTTATTATTCGCGATTGAGCGAAGCCGAGCGCGCGCGCCATCCGCTGATCGCCTTCGCCGAGGAGCAGGGCGCCGATTGGCGGCGCTTCGATCTCGCGCCCGCCGAGATCTTCGACTGGCTGAGCCCGGTGTTCGTCGGCGAAAGCGAGTCCGACCGCGTCCTGCGCACCGCCGCCTGCCATCTCAGCGACATCTCGTGGAACGACCATCCCGACTATCGCGCCGAGCAGGCCTATATCCGGGTGCTGCACCTGCCGGCGCCGGGCATGAGCCATCGCGAGCGCGCCGTTCTCGCGATGACGCTGGCCTATCGCTACAAGAGCGATCCCAAGGCGGCGATGCTCGACACCGCGCTTCACCTCACCGACGGCAAGGGCCGCACCTACGCCCGCCGCCTCGGCGCCTGCCTCAGGCTGGCCTACAATCTGAGCGGCGGCGCGCCCGGCCTCCTGCCGCAGATCCAGCTGCGCCGCACCGAACGGCAACTGCGCCTGCTGGTGCCGCCCGGCGCCAAGGGCAGCCTGGGCGACGTGACGGCGCGGCGACTGGAAAGCGCCGCCGAGGCGTTCGATCTGGAGCCGGTGATCGTGGCTGGATAGTCTTGTCGGACCGCGGGCCTCCAGGCCCGCGGTCCGGCAAGAGACCGGTCAGCCTTCCTTCGTGAGCGGGATCAGCTTGGCGTGGTCGCCGGCCAGCGACAGCGCCAGACGGCCTTCGATCAAGTCCACCGCATCGACGCCGAACACCTCGCGGCGCCAACCTTTCAGCACCTGCACGTCGCGCTTGCCCGCGGCGAGCCGGTCGAGCTCGTCGGCACTGGCGACCAGCCGCGCCGCCACGCCTGCCTCCTCGGCCTTCAGTCGCAGCAGCGTGCGCAGCAGGTCGACGACGGCGCTCGGCGCGCGCAACTGCTCCGGCGCCCGCTCACGCGTCGGCAGTTCGGCGTCCGGCACTTTGCGTGCCTTTTCGATGGCATCCATCAGCTCGCGGCCCTGCCAGCCTTCGGCGAAGCCGCGGCCCAGCCCGCGCGTCATGGCGAGCTCCTCGGTGGTCTTGGGGGCGTGGCTCGCAATCTCGAGAAGCTGCTCGTCGCGCAGCAGGCGCTGGCGCGGGATGTCAATGCGCTGGGCGGTGCGCTCGCGCCAGGCCGCCACCTCGCGCAGCGTGCCGAGCAGCCGCGGCGAGGCGCCGCGCGGCTTCAAGCGCCGCCACGCCTGCTCGGGATCGACGCGGTAGGTGCCAGGCTCGTTCAGCACCGCCATCTCCTCGGCGATCCACGAGAAGCGGCCAGTCTTGTCGAGCTGACGCTTCAGCTTCTCGTAGACCATGCGCAGGTGCGTGACGTCGCTCAGCGCGTAGGCGATCTGACGTTCGCTGAGCGGCCGGCGGCTCCAGTCGGTGAAGCGGCTCGACTTGTCGATCTTGGCCTTGGCAAGCTTGGTGGCGAGCGATTCGTAGGAGGCGGCTTCGCCGTGGCCGCACACCATCGCCGCCACCTGGGTGTCGAACAAGGGCTGCGGCACCTTGTTCATGCGCAGGTAGAAGATTTCCAGGTCCTGGCGCGCGGCGTGAAAGACCTTCAGCACCTTGGGGTTGGCCATCAGCTCGTCGAGCGGGGCAAGGTCGATGCCGTCGGCCAGCGTGTCGATCGCGGCCGCGTCGTCGGGGCCGGCCACCTGTGCCAGGCAGAGCTTGGGCCAATAGGTCCGCTCACGCATGAACTCGGTGTCGACGGCGATGAATTCGGTGTCGGCCAGGGGCTTGCAGAAGGCCGCCAATTCGTCGGTCGTGGTGATGAGCTTCATTGTGGCGACATATAGCGGGCGGGGCGGCGGGGGGCAAAGGTGACGCAGCCGCAAGCCCCCATTTGCCGGCCATTTGCTTGACTTGCCCGTGCATTCCGTGCCTTTTGCCGCCCCGTCGAACCCCGGAAAATGCGTGATGTCTTCCGTCTACCGAACCCATACGTGCGGCCAGTTGCGACCCGAGCATGTCGGCCAGCAGGCCCGTCTTTCAGGCTGGGTGCAACGCAAGCGCGACCACGGCAACCTGCTGTTCATCGACCTGCGCGACCACTATGGCGTGACCCAGGTGGTGGTGGACGTTTCCAGCCCGGTCTTCAAGACCGCCGAGGCGGTGCGCAGTGAAAGCGTGATCACGGTCACGGGCAAGGTCGTGGCACGCGAGGCAGCGACAGTGAACCCGCGGCTCGCCACCGGCCAGGTCGAGCTCGATGCCGCCGAGATGGTCGTGCAGTCGATGGCCGAGACCCTGCCGATCCCGGTCTTTGCCGAGCACGACACCACGCCCGAGGAATTGCGGTTGAAGTACCGCTTCCTCGACCTGCGCAAGGACAAGCTGCACAAGAACATCATGCTGCGCAGCCACGTCATCGCATCCTTGCGCCGGCGCATGATCGAGCAGGGCTTCATGGAGTTCCAGACGCCCATCCTGACGGCCGACAGCCCCGAGGGCGCGCGCTCCTACGTCGTGCCGAGTCGCCTGCATCCCGGCAAGTTCTACGCCCTGCCGCAGGCGCCGCAGATGTTCAAGCAGCTCCTGATGGTGTCGGGCTTCGACCGCTACTTCCAGATCGCGCCCTGCTTCCGCGACGAGGACGCCCGCGCCGACCGCGCGCCGGGCGAGTTCTACCAGCTGGACTTCGAGATGAGCTTCGTCACCCAGGAAGACGTGTTCGCGGCCATCGAGCCGGTGCTGGGCGGCGTGTTCGAGGAATTCGCCGCGTTCGGCCGCGAGACCCCGCGCCAGGTCACCAAGTGGCCGTTCCCGCGCATCCCCTATGCCGAGGCGCTCTTGACCTACGGCACCGACAAGCCCGACCTGCGCAACCCGCTCAGGATCGTCGATGCCGGCGAGGTCTTCGCCGGCTCCGACTTCAAGGTCTTTGCCGGCATCGTCGCCTCGGGCGGCGTCGTGCGCGCGCTCAGGGCACCCAAGGCGGCGGGCCAGCCGCGCAGCTTCTTCGACAAGCTGAACTCGTGGGCGCAGGGCGAGGGCAAGCCCGGCCTGGGCTACATCGTGCTCGAGGGCGGGGCTGGCAAGGGACCGATCGCCAAGTTCGTGACCGGCGAGCGGCTGGCCAGGCTCAAGGCGCTGACCGGCGTGGAGGACGGCGATGCGGTGTTCTTCGTCGCCGACAAGCCGGAGGCCGCCTGGAAGTTTGCCGGCCAGGCGCGCGCCAAGGTCGGCCAGGAGATGGGGCTGATCGCCGAGGACGCCTTCGAGTTCTGCTGGATCGTCGATTTCCCGATGTTCGAGTACGACGAGACCGCCAAGAAGATCGACTTCAGCCACAACCCGTTCTCGATGCCCCAGGGCGGGCTGGAGGCGCTGGAAACGCAGGATCCGCTCACTATCAACGCGTGGCAGTACGACATCGTCTGCAATGGCATAGAACTCTGCTCGGGCGCGATCCGTAACCATCGCCCCGACATCATGTACAAGGCTTTCGGCATCGCGGGCTACAGCAAGGAAGAGGTCGAGCAACGCTTCGGCGGCATGCTGAACGCCTTCCGCTATGGCGCCCCGCCGCACGGCGGCGCGGCACCCGGCGTCGACCGCATCGTCATGCTTTTGGCCGACGAGCCCAACATCCGCGAGGTCATCACCTTCCCGATGAACCAGCAGGCCGTCGACCTCATGATGGATGCGCCCGCTGAGCTGCCGCCGGAAAAGCTGCGCGAACTGCACATCGCGCTGCGCCTGCCGCCACCCAAGAAGGATGGCTAGACCTAAATCGGGTAGGCCTCGCTACCCCTGACGGCATAGCGCAGCGCCTTGCCGCTGCGAGTCGCCGCTGCCAGACTCCGGTGAATATCGGCATTCGACCGGTTCACTACGGAGGAAGCGATGACGGACACGTTCGACAGGACAAGGCGTGACTTTTTGACCGTCGCTACGGCGGGAGGAGCGGTAGCGACGCTCGGCATGCTCGGTGCGGCCCCCGCCCTGGCCGGCGTCGCGGCGGGCCGCTCGGAGAAGCCGCTGAAGGCCGCGTTCTCCAACGCCGGTCTCCAGGCCACGTGGTGTGCCCAGGGCAAGGCCGCGGCCGAATACTGGGGCAAGCTGTTCAACGTCGAGGTGACGTGGTTCGACGGCCAGCTCGACGCCGTCAAACAGCGCGCCGCGGTCGACAACATGGCCTCGCAGAAATGGGACTTCGTCGCCATCCAGGCCTTCGGCATCGGCACGCTCACCCAGCCGGTGCAGAAGATGATCGACGCCGGCACGCCCGTGATCGACATGGACACGCTGATCGCGCCCCTCGACAAGATCGACGTGCATAGCTTCCTCGCCCCCGACAACGAGTTCATGGGCGCATCGGTGACCCAGGCGCTGGTCGCCAAGCTCGGCGGCAAGGGCAAGGTCATCATGACCCAGGGCGCGCTCGGCCATACCGGCGCGCAGGGCCGGGCCAAGGGCTTCCAGGCGGTGGTCAAGCAGTATCCCGGCATCGAGGTGCTCGACACCCAGCCGGCCGACTGGGACGTCACCAAGGTGGCGCGCCTGTGGGAGACCTATCTCACCAAGTACCCGCAGATCGACGCCGCGTTCTTCCACAACGACGACATGGCGCTCGCCGCCTACAACGTCATGAAGGGGCGCAACCGAACCAACATCCTGATCGGCGGCGTCGACGCCATGCCACCGGCCATCAACGCCGTCGCCGACGGGCGCATGTTCGCCACGGTGCGCAACCCGAGCTGCCGCATCCATGGCGGCGCCATCATCGCCGGCGTGGCCGCCGTCACGGCCGGCGAGAAGGCCGGCACCGGCATCCCCAAGAGCATCGTCACCGACGGCCCGGTGGTGACCAAGGAGAATGCCGCTGGCATGCTGTGGATGCAGGACCATTTCCTGATCTGATCGGCATCGGTTGGGCATGACGGAAGAAGCCGCGCCGCCGCTCGAACTGCGCGGCATCTCCAAGTCGTTCGGCGGCGTCGCGGCCCTGCGCGACGTCGACTTCGTCCTGCGCCGTGGCGAGATCCACGGCCTGGTCGGCGAGAACGGTGCCGGCAAGTCGACCCTGATGAAGATCATCGCCGGCCTGCACGGCCAGTACGACGGCCGCATGGCGATCGACGGCCGGCCGGTGCATTTCCGCTCGCCGCGCGAGGCGCTGGCGGCCGGCATCGGCATGGTCCACCAGGAGCTGAGCGTCGTGCCCGACCTCACCGTGGCCGAGAACGTCTATCTCGGCCAGCAGCCGACGCGCGGCGGCATCGTCGACTGGCGCGCCATGGTTGATGGTGCGCGCCGGCATCTCGCCGATCTCGGCATCGACGTCGATCCACGGGCGCGCATGGGCTCGCTGGCGATCGGCCTGCAGCAGCTCATCGAGCTTGCCCGCGTGCTGTTCTCGGGCGCGCGCATCGTCATCCTCGACGAGCCGACCTCGGCACTGTCGCCGCCCGAGGTGCAGCGCCTGTTCGAGGTGCTGCGCGGCGTGCGCGCCAGCGGCCGCAGCATCGTCTTCATCTCGCATTTCCTCGATGACGTTCTGGCGATCTCCGACACCGTCACGATCTTCCGCAACGGCCGGCTCATCGCCACCGAGGCGGCCGGCGCCATCGACAAGGGCTGGCTGATCCAGCGCATGATCGGCCGCGGCCACGAAGAGCTTGAGGGCAGCTACATCGGCGCGATTGCGCTCGACAGCCGGGCCGATGCGCCGGTCGTCCTCGGTGTGCACGGGCTGGCGGCCGGTCGCGCCTTCGCCGACGTGTCGCTCGACGTCAGGGCAGGGGAGGTGCTGGGCATCTATGGCTTCATGGGCTGCGGCCTGATCGAGCTTGCCCGCACGCTGTTCGGCAAGCTGCGCGCCGACGCCGGCACCATGTCGGTCGGCGGCAAGTCCTTGAGGCCGCGCAGCACGGCCGAGGCCTGCCGGGCCGGCATCGCCTTCGTGCCGGAGAGTCGCCGCTCGATGCTCTTCTACGGCGAGCCGGTCTACAAGAACATGTCTATAAGCGTGCTGGGCCGCATCGGCCGGATGCTGCTGAGGCCCTCGGTCGAGAAGGACATCGCCCGACGGCACGTCCAGTCGCTGTCGATCCGGCCGCCGACCGTCGAGACGCTGCTCGGCAGCCTGTCGGGCGGCAACCAGCAGAAGGTCGCCCTGGCCAAGTGGCTGACCTGGCCGCCCAAGGTCCTGGTTCTGAGCGAGCCGACACGCGGCATGGATGTCGGCGCCAAGGAGGACGTCGTGCGCATCGTCAAGGGCCTGCGCGACCAGGGGATGGGTGTCGTGGTGCTGTCGACCGAGCCCGAGACCGTATTGTCGCTAGCCGACCGCATCGTCGTGATGAAGAAGGGTCGCATCGTGCATGAATTCGCGGGGCAGACCGTGAGCAAGGACCAGCTCCTGGAGGCGGCGTGACATGACGGCGATGGCGGTCTTCCTGCGCAACCAGATGCGCATCATCGCGCCGTTCGCGACGCTGATCGTGCTGGTGGCGTTCTTCAGCCTGACCAGCCGCTCCTTCGCCTCGCTGGACAATGCCGCCAATATCCTGACCCAGATCTCGGTGACGGGGATCATCGCGGTCGGCCTCACCTTCGTGATCCTGTGCGCCGAGATCGACCTGTCGGTCGCCGCCATCGCCAACGTCACCGGCATCGCCGTCGCCTATTTCACGTTGCAGGAAGGCTATGTGAACATCGCCAACGTGCCGTTGCCCGGCTTCGCCGCCATCCTGCTGGCGTTGCTGGGCTGCTTCATGCTGGGCGTGGTCAATGCCGCGGGCATCACCCTGATCGGCATTCCGTCCTTCATCATGACGCTCGCCATGATGCAGATCGGCGCCGGCATTTGCGCATTGCTGGTGCGCGGGCAGATCGCCTATGCCGTCCCCGACCTCGTCTCCCTCCTGGGAGCGGGCAGGGTGATGGGCATTCCCTACCTCGTGCTGGTGGCCGCCGCCTTCCTGCTGGCCGGCCACCTGGTGCTGACCTACACGCGCTTCGGCCGCTACGTGTACATGGTGGGCGGCAACCGCGAGGCGGCCGAGTATGCCGGCGTCAACGTCAAGCTGGTGCTGGGCACCGTCATCGTCATCTCGGCCATGTGCTCGGGCGTGGCCGGCATGCTGGGTGTCGCCCATTTCGGCAGCGCCCAGCAGAACGAGTTCGACGGCTACCTGCTGGACGCCATCGCCGCCGTCGTGGTCGGTGGCACCAGCCTGTTCGGCGGCCGCGGCGGCATCGGCAACACCATCATCGGGCTTTTGATCCTTGGCGTGCTGAACAACGGGCTGGACCACATCCAGATCGACAGCTTCCTCAAGATCCTGATCCGCGGCCTCATCCTGCTGGCGGCGCTAATCATCAATGTCTACGTCCAGAAGGTCCGGGATTCGGCCTGAAGCGGGAGTTGACTTACGGCATAAGACTTTTTATTATCAGTCACTTATTATAATTATTTAAACAAGAATATGAGCTACCTTCGGCTCCCGTTCATTAGCCTGCCACTGGTCCTGGGCGCTGCCCTGACAGCCGGCGCGTGCGGCGCGCCGCTGGCGGTGACGGGAGCGGGCTATGCGGCAGACGGCGGCCTGCTGGCGGCCAGCGACAAGACCTCGACCGACCACATGATCTCCATGGTGTCCAAGCAGGACTGCGCCCTGTGGCGCATCATCAAGGGCCGCGCCGTATGCAAGCCGCGCGAGGGCGACAAGGATCCCTACAAGGTCGACTACGACGATCCGCAGCGCATGGTGGCCGAAGACGGCGTGCACTACGCACCGCCGCTACGGGCCAACGCGGAGGCGCCGGCGACGAGCTGGGACGCCGCAGCCTACAAGACGGCGCCCGCCGCTCCGGCGCCGCCAAGCGCGCCGGTGACCGCCGTCGCCCAGGGTTCGAGCGACGCCGCGCCCGCGGTCGTCACGGAGGCGCCGCGTTCCCCGCCAGCCGCCTCACCGCCGCCGGTGGCAAAGCCGAAGAAGCCCAAGACCCGCTCCGTCAAGAAGCCTTCACAGCGTCGGGCGGCGCCTGCTTCCTGAGCAGGCAGGCTTCGAGATTGTCGAGCGCCTTGAAGCCCATGGCATTGCGCGTCTCGACCGTGGCCGAGCCCATATGCGGCAGCAGGAAAGCGTTGGTGAGCCCGTAGTAGCCCTGGTGGATCTTGGGCTCGCCGTCGAACACGTCGATGCCGGCGGCGGCGAGCCGCCCGCTCTTCAGCGCCGCGATCAGCGCCTCGTCGTCGACCACGCCGCCACGCGCCGTGTTTACGACGATGGCACCCTTTGGCAGCTTGACGATGCGCTCGGCATTGACCCATTTGCGCGTTACCGCCGTCATCGGCGCATTGATCGACAGGAAGTCGCAATGCGGCAGCATGTCGTCGGGATTGGCGTGGAAGACCGCACCCTTCTCGAGGTCGGCCGGCAGGCGCGAGCGGTTGCTGTAGTGGATCTGCATGCGGAAGGCGCGCGCCCGGTCGGCCACCGCCTGGCCGATGCGGCCCATACCCAAAATGCCGAGCCGCTTGCCGGTGACATGCACGCCCATGAGCTGGGTGGGTGTCCAGCCGACCCAGTTGCGGGTCCTGAGCATGGTTGTGCCTTCGTGGGCGCGCCGGGCGGCGCCCAGCAGGCAGAGCAGGGCGATGTCGGCGGTGGCGTCGGTCAGCACGTCGGGCGTGTTGGAGACCAGGATGCCGCGCTTGGCCGCCGCCGCCACGTCGACATGCTCGTAGCCCACCGAGAAGGTGGCGATCATGCGCACCGAGGCGGGTAGCCCAGCGATGGTCTCGGCGTTCAGGGGATCGCCCGCCGCGCACATGATGCCGTCGCAACCCTGGGAAGCCTTGATCAGGGCGGGGCCGTCGTACAGCCGGTCCTCGGGGTTGAGCACGGCGTCGAAATTCGCCGCCAGCCGGGCCTCGACGTCGGGTGGAAAGTGCCGGGTGGCGAGAACCCGAGTTTTGCCTGTGGTCATTAGACGGTAGCCCTCCCTTATGCGGCCGCCATGCCGCAGCGATGATTCTGGCAATCTCTGGGCATGGATATTACGCTCGGCCGCCCGGCTACAAGGCCTAGCCCCCTGCCATTGTCCGTTGAACACGCTTAGTTTTCGCCGTCCTCGCGTCCAGATCGCGGCTCCACTCGCCGCTGTCTGCGCCCTCCTGTTGCTGGGCCTGTGGATAAGGGTCGCGGACGCCCAGCAGCAACTGGCGCAGCAGCAGGACGTCATCCTGGCGCCGCATCGCGCCACCTATGACATGAAGCTTTCGGTCGCCCGGCCCAACAGCGGCATCATCGAGGTCAACGGCCGCATGGTGCTGGAGATGGTCGATTCCTGCGACGCCTGGGAGGTCAAGCAGCGCATCAAGCTGAAATTCCTGCGCAGCGACGGTGAGGAGTTCGACACCGATTCGAGCTTCACCAGCTACGAGACCAAGGACGGGCTGCAGCTGCGCTTCAGCGTGCGCAACATCCAGGACCAGGAGGTCGAGGAGGAGTTGCGCGGCCACGCCGACCTGGAAGCGACCGGCGGCAAGGGCAGGGCTTCTTTCTCGCTGCCCGAGGCCAGGAGCTTCGACCTGCCAGCCGGCACGCTCTTTCCGACGACCCACCTCGCCCTGATCATCCGGCATGCCCGCGATGGCGACAAGTCCGTGTCCTACGGCGTGTTCGACGGCGCCCGGCTGGACGGCGCCTTCACGGTGAATGCCGTGATCGGCAAGCCACCACGCGGCGCCGGCGCACCTGTCGTGCGCGGCGACGTCGGCCTGTTGCGCCAACAATCATGGGGCGTGCGGCTTGCCTTTTTTGCCGCAGGCGACCAGGGCACCGCCAATCCGGAGTACGAGCTGGCGCTGGACCTGCTGGCCAATGGGATTGCTCGCTCGATGCTGCTCGACTATGGCGACTTCGCAGTGGATGCTCGCCTGGTTCAAATCCAAGCCCTGCCGAGGCCGCGATGCTGAATGCCCGTGTATTGACACCCATGTCCCTGCTGGCCGCGGTCGCCACGCTGGCGCCCGCGGCCGCCCAGGACTTCGCGCCGCATCGCGCCGTCTATGCCGTCTCCGCGATGGATCGTGGCAAGCCGGGCACCGGCACGTCGGGGACCTATGCCTACGAGCTGCGGCTGACCTGCGACGGCTATGTCGTGAACCAGCGATTGCGGCTGGAGATGCCCGGCGCGCGGGCGGCGGTGGCGAGCGAGCAGCAGTCGCAGATGACCGAGAGCCGTGACGGCAGGAAGCTGCGCTTCGAGCACCGCGCCACCACCGGCGGGCGCCAGACCAGCCTGGTCAAAGGCGAGGCGCTGATCGGCGACGACGGCAAGGGCGAGGCGCGCTTCACCGATCCCGAGGGGCAGAGCGTGGCGCTGCCCGGCACCACCCTGTTCCCGGTCGCCATCGCGCGCGAGACGATCCGCCAGGCCAAGGCCGGCGAGCAGGGCTTCGACACCCCGTTCTTCTTCGGCGAGAAGGTGAAGCCGCCGCAGTCGGTCAACATCCTCATCGGCAAGCTGCCCAAGCGGCTCAGCGGCGTGAAGATCCCCGAGGGCGGCGAGCAGCTCGCCGACGGCCGCACCCGCATCTACTACCGTGCCGGCTTCTTCGACGTCCAGGCCAGCGGCAAGGGCCAGGGCGAGCCCGCCTACGAGATGAGCAGTGTCACCCTCGACAACGGCGTCGAGCTCTACGGCACCCACGAGGAAAGCGATGGCGGGATCGAATACCGCATCACGCGCCTCGAGGCGCTGCCCAAGCCCGAGTGCAAGTGAGCGTCATCGGAGCGCGGGCCTCCGGCCCGCTCATGATGCGGGCCGGAGGCCCGCGCTCCGGATGAGCATGACACCCGAACAGGCCGTCGATCGCCTCGAAGAACTTCATGCGACGGCGAGCGGCGCCTTGCGCGAGGCCCTGGCGCGCTTCACTGGATCGGGTGCCGTGCCGAGCGCCGAGGAGCGCAGCCGCTTTCGCTATCCCGAGCTCTGCGTCGACTGGCATCCGTCCGCCGCCGTGCCCTTCACACGCCGCGCCTGGGCCAAGTTCCAGGCGCCGGGTCGCTACACCACGACGGTCACCCAGCCGCGCTTCTTCCGCCAGTACCTGCTCGAGCAGCTGCGGCCGCTCAGCGAGGAGTTCGGCGGCACCATCGAGGTCGGGGTCAGCGACCAGGAGATTCCCTATCCCTTCGTCACCGAGGCCGGCGACGAGTTCATCCACGGCGACCTCTCGGTGTCCGAGCTGGCGCGCCATTTCCCGACGCCGGTGCTGGCCAATGTCGGCGACGAGATCGCCGACGGCACCTGGGTGTCGGAGGGCAGGGGATCGCGGCCGCTTGCCTTGTTCGACGCCTTGCGCGTCGACTATTCGCTGCAGCGCCTGATCCACTACACAGGCACCGACTGGCGCACCATTCAGCCCTGGATCCTCGCCACCAACTACCAGCGCTATGTCGATCATTTCCTGACCTGGGCGATGGAGGAGCTGGCGAAGCCCGACGGGCACTACACCCAGATCGTGCTGCCGGGCGGCGCCGTCGTCCGGCGCGGCGAGGACACCTCGGTGGCCGAAGCCGCCGTGCTCGCAGCACCCTGGCATCGCTTCCAGATGCCGGCTTACAACCTCCTGCGCGGCGACGGCAGCGGCGGTGTGACCATCATCAATATCGGCGTCGGCCCGTCCAACGCCAAGACGGCGACCGACCATCTCGCCGTGCTGCGCCCGCATTGCTGGCTGATGATCGGCCACTGCGGCGGGCTGCGCCAATCACAGACGATCGGCGACTATGTGCTGGCCCATGCCTACATGCGGCGCGATCGCATCCTCGACGAGCTTCTGCCGCCGGAAGTGCCGGTGCCGGCATTGGCCGAGGTGCAGGTCGCCCTGCAGCAGGCGGCCGAGCACGTCACTGGCGAGAGGGGCGAGGCGCTGAAGCGGCGGCTGCGCACCGGCACGGTGGTGAGCTACGACGACCGCAACTGGGAACTGCGCTGGACTCAGGAGCGCCGGCGCATCAACCACGCCCGCGCCATCGCCGTCGACATGGAGAGCGCGACGCTCGCAACGCAGGGCTATCGCCTGCGCGTGCCCTATGGCGTGCTGCTCTGCATCTCCGACAAGCCCCTGCACGGCGAGATCAAGCTTCCGGGGGCGGCCACGCGCTTCTACCAGCGCGCCGTCGGCGAGCACCTGCACATCGGCCTGGAGACCATCGACCTGCTGCGCGGCGAACTTCACTCGCTGCACTCGCGCAAGCTCCGCAGCTTCGACGAGCCGCCGTTTCGGTGATCTTTGCTGGGAGCGCGCCACTCCGTGGCGCGTCTTCTCATGCTTTTCTGGACCGCGCGCCTCTGGCGCGCATCATGAGCGAGCCGGAGGCTCGCGGTCCGGAAGATTATGACGCGCCACGAAGTGGCACGCTCCCAGCAAAGACTACGCCGGCCACAGCCACGCAGCACCACGCACGCCGCTCGAATCGCCGTGCAGCGGCGGCTGCAGCTTCGTCACGATGCGGTCGGGCTCGGAGAAGACGTAGTTCCGCCACAGCTCCGGCACCCGCCGGTAGAGCGCCTCCATCTTCGACAGCCCGCCGCCCAGCACGATGACGTGCGGGTCGATCAGGTTGACGACGTTGGCGAGCGCACGCGCCAGCCGGTCGCAGTAGAGTTCCAGGCTCTCGACCGCGTCGCGATCTCCCGACTTGGCCGCCTCGGCGATCTCGGTGGCGCGCAGCTTGCGTCCCGTCTTCGCGAGGAACTGCTTCTGGTAGGCGGGCCCGCTCAGCCACGCCTCGACGCAGCCGCAGCGGCCGCAATAGCATTGCGGGCCGGGCCGCTCGTCGTCGCGCGGCAGCGGCAGGGCGTTGTGGCCCCATTCGCCGCCGATCGCCTGGCCGCCGGCCAGCGGCTTGCCTTCGATCACGATGCCGCCGCCCACGCCGGTGCCCAGGATGACGCCGAACACGACCGGCCAGCCGCGGCCCGCGCCGTCGGCCGCCTCGGAGACGGCAAAGCAGTTGGCGTCGTTCGACAGTCGCACCTCGTCGCGCTCCAGCAGGCGCTTGAGGTCGCGATCGAGCGGGTGGCCGTTCAGTTGTGTGGAATTGGCGTTCTTGATCAGGCCGGTGGCGGGCGAGATGGCGCCGGGATGTCCGACGCCGACGCGGCAGCGCGCGCCGACCTTGGCTTCGAGCTCACGCACCACGGCGGCCACGCCTTCGACGGTCGCTTCGTAGCTCGCCTGAGGTGTGGCCACGCGCACGCGGGCGCGCTCCTTGCCGGCGTCGTCGAGGACGATGCCCTCGATTTTCGTGCCACCGAGATCGATGCCGATACGCATGTCCCCACTTCACAGAAATCGCGCGCGAATGTCGATGCTGCTCTCCACGCCGACCGCACTGAACGCCGTGGTGAGCCAGGAGGTTGCGGCGCGACGGCCCAGGCCGAACAGGTATTCCAGGAAGGCCGGCTCGAGGTTGAACTTGCTGACCGAGCCGAGCGGCGCCAGCGATGTGGCATCGGCGATCGAATGGATGAACAGCTGCTTCAATCGCTGGGCGAACTCCCCGGTCACGGCGCCCTGGTCTATGAGGTCGTGGACGAAGGCGATGGCGCGCATCTCCGACATCAGCGCGCCGCCGAAGGTGATCTCGTTCAACCGGTCGGCGATCTCGGCGTTGGAGCGCGGCACGCCTTCGCGCGACGGCGGGTCGACCTCGACCAGCACGACGTCGCGGCTGTCGCTTTGGTAGATGAACGGCCAGATCGGCGGATTGCCGCGAAAGCCGCCGTCCCAGTAGGGCACGCCGTCGATCACCACCGCGTCGTGCACGTTGGGCAGGCAGGCCGAGGCGAGCAGGGCGTCGATCGACAGCTCCTCGCGCGTGAAGATGCGGACCTTGCCGGTCTGCACGTTGGTCGCGGCGATGAAGGCCTTGATCTCGCGGCAGGCGCGCACCGCCTCCTCGTCGAAATGCCGACGCAGAAGCTCGCGCAGCGGGTCGAACTTCAGTGGGTTGCGCTGCCAGGGCGTGAGCGTGCGCTGGATCAGGTCGGCCCACAGCGCCCCCGGCGAATCGTCGAGGTTCCAGTTGCCCTGCAGGCGGTCGAGCGGCGTGCGCTGGATGGGGCTCGCGATCGACATCGTGCCGAGTTCGCTCCAGAAGGCACGCAAGGCGGCGCGTGCGCCGGCCCGGCCGCCGACGGTCCAGCCCTGCAGCAGAATGGCGGCGTTCATGGCGCCGGCGCTGGTGCCGCTCACCGCCTCGACCGCCAGCCGCTCGTCCTCGAGCAGCGCATCGAGCACGCCCCAGGTGAAGGCGCCATGCGAGCCGCCGCCTTGCAGCGCGAGATTGACGCGCTTGGTCTCGTTCATGCGGCTGTTCTCCTGCGACAAGCGACGATACCCTCTTGCCGGAGCGCGGACCTCCAGGTCCGCTCAGAATCTTCCGGACCGCGCGCGTCCCGCGCGCTCATGAGGCGCGCGGGACGCGCGCGGTCCGGAAGGCCATGAGCGAGCCGGAGGTCCGCGCTCCGGCAAGACAACGAGGGCAGCGTATTATGGCCGAGGGCAGGGCGGAGAAGGCGTGGCGAAAGCGCCCGTCGACCATCCTGTGGATGCTCTCGCTGGGCCAGCTCATCTCCTGGGGCCTGGTCTATTACACCTTCCCGCTGTTCGTCGTGCCGATGACGCAGGAGCTGGGCTGGTCGCGCAGCGGCATGTTCGGCGCGCTGTCGGCCGGCCTGATGGTGGCGGGGCTGTGCTCGATCCCGGTCGGCGCCTGGATCGATCGCGGGCACGGCCGCAAGCTGATGACCGGCGGCTCGCTGGCGGCCGCGGCGCTCATGCTCCTGTGGGCGCACATCGACTCGCTGCCGCTGTTCTACGCCATGTGGATCGGGCTGGGGGCCTGCCAGGCCGTGCTGCTCTACGAGCCGGCTTTCGCGGTCATCACCCGGGTCTACGGCCCACGCTACAAGCAGGCGATCCTGCTGATGACCTTCCTCGGCGGCCTCGCCAGCACCTTCGGCATTCCCTTCACGCAATTCCTGGTCGAGCGCGTCGGCTGGCGGGCGAGCCTCGAGGTGTTGGCCGCCATCAACGTCGCCGTGGCCCTCATGCATTGGCTCTTCGTCCCCGGGCCGCAGGAAAAGCCCGTCCCGATCGGCGAGGCCAAGCCGCCGGTCGACGGCGCGGCGAAGAAGAGCCCGCTTGCGGCAGCGATTCGCGTGCCGGCTTTCTGGGGGCTGGTCGTGGCCTTCGCGGGCTACGGGCTTGCCTTCTCGGCGATGAGCTTCCACCTGATCCCATTGCTCGACGATCGCGGCGTGCCGATCGGTGTTGTGATGGCCATCATCGCCCTGATCGGGCCCATGCAGGTGGTCGGCCGCGTGCTGCTGATGGTGGGCCAACGCCACATCACGACCATCCAGCTCGGCGCGGGGATCTACTTCGCCTTTCCCATCGCCATGGCGATGCTGGCGATGGGCATCAGCGATGTCTACGGCCTGATCCTGTTCGCCATCATCTACGGCGTCGCTAACGGGCTCATAACCATCCTGCGCGGCATGGCGGTGCCCGAGTTCATCGGCCCCGAAGGCTACGGTGTCGTCTCGGGCGCGCTCACCATGCCGACCAACATCATGCGCGCCGCGGGGCCGGTGATCGCCTCACTGGCCTGGGCGGCGTTCGGCGGCTACACGCCGGTGCTGTGGGGGCTGGCCGCGATCATGCTGATCGCCGCCATGGGTTTTGCTGCTGCGGCGATGCTGTCAAAGCGGCCAGCATAGGATTGCCGCGTTAGCCTCGGCTCCTTGACGAATAGTTGGCGCGCAGTGGCGCATCTGCAGCGAAGAACTGAGTCCAAAACTGCACATGCTAGCGGAGCCCAGCGGGAGGGCTCGTGTCAACCGTCGCGATTGAATCTCCCGGAGCAAAATTAGCCGGCGATATGCATTAATGTGACTGACGTGTACACACGATTGGTGCATTACTGTTCGGCCAATCGCTCGGAGGACGCTCGCGGCGCCGTCGCCCACATTCGACTCGTTCTCCTTGATCCATCTCTGATCTTTCCTGCCTCGACTCGCACCAAGCGGACGTCCTGCCGGGCGCCACCGTCCGGCGAACGGAGCCTTCTCTCTCGAAAGTCGCCAGTCGGGGTTAGTATGAAGCGTAAGATCAGTCGTTCGACTATCGCCGACCGCCCTTCGGCAGCGGTGCTCGCGGGACGAAGGGATGGGCGGGTGGCCTTGCAAAATAATGCCGGGACGCGCCTTGAGTTCGTCTCGTCTTGCCGGAGGCCGTTGCTTGCGACGGTTTCGGTTGCTGCCCTGGGCCTGGCGCTTGCCGCCACGTCCTCGCCCGCCCAGGCGCAGACGAGCTGGACCGGATCCACGTCGAGCGATTGGTTCGACGCCACCAACTGGAACCCCGGCGCGGTGCCGACGGCAAGCAGCGAGGTCGTCCTCGACACCGTCACCCCCAATCCGACGGTGGTGAACGCGCCGGGAGCTGTAGCGGACATCCTCCGCGTCGGCCCTAACAATACGGGCACGCTCATCATCCAGAACGGCGGGATGGTGACCAACCGCCTCAGCGTCGTTCACGAC